>JAHEHF010000029.1 GCA_024644745.1 Flavobacteriaceae bacterium | reverse complement strand
ATGTCAAATCAGTAACTTCTCTGCCGCGGGGCGTTCTCATAATGAATCCTTCCTGGATCAAAAAAGGTTCATAAACTTCTTCAATGGTCTCTGCGTTTTCTCCCACAGCAGTCGCCAGGGTCGAAATCCCGACAGGTCCTCCCTTAAACTTTTCGATAATGGTTGTTAAAATTTTATTGTCCATTTCATCAAGACCGTGCTTGTCAACGTGCAAGGCATTCAGGGCGTATTTTGCAATCTCAATATCGATTTTGCCATTTCCTTTGATCTGGGCGAAGTCACGGACCCTTCTCAAAAGTGCATTTGCAATTCTTGGTGTTCCCCTGCTTCTTCCGGCAATTTCAATGGCGGCTTCCATGCTATTCGACACATTGAGTATGCCTGAACTCCTTTGTACGATATGGGTAAGTAATTCAGTAGTGTAATACTGAAGACGGCTGCTGATTCCAAACCTCGCCCTCATTGGTGCTGTAAGCAGTCCTGACCGTGTAGTGGCCCCAATGAGTGTGAATGGCTCGAGATTAATCTGAACACTTCTGGCATTGGGTCCGGATTCTATCATGATATCGATCTTGTAATCCTCCATGGCCGAATAAAGATATTCTTCAATCACCGGGCTCAATCTGTGAATTTCATCAATAAAGAGCACGTCCCTTTCGCCCAGATTGGTCAAAAGACCGGCCAGGTCACCGGGTTTGTCAAGAACCGGTCCGGAGGTCACTTTAATGTTCGTTTGCAGTTCATTGGCAATGATGTGCGCCAGGGTGGTCTTTCCAAGGCCGGGAGGTCCGTGAAACAAGGTGTGATCCAGAGCCTCTTCCCTTTGATTGGCTGCCTGAACAAATATTTTCAGATTTTCGAGTACCTGATCCTGACCTGCAAAATCATCAAAAGACAAAGGACGAAGTTTCTTTTCCAGATCATATTCTTCTGGATTTAGATTTTTGTTTGACGCATCTAAATACTCGTTCATCCTTAATTTTTTGAATTCCTTTTCCGACTTATTTTATTTCTATTTCACTGGCCAAAACAATGGCAGCAGGATATTCTTTTTTGATATTGACAATGGCGTGATCGGCTTCAAGCCTGGTTTTGTAATTTCCCACCTGCAGTTTCCACTGTGGTGTGCTAAAAATAATGACGGTCTCCGTGTCGGGGAAAAGTAAATCAAATTCTTCCTTGACCTCATAACATTTCTTCTCGGTGCCATAATAGATCTGAATTTTGTATCCATCAAAGCTGTCAATACTTTTGTTGTATTCTTTTTTTTGAGCCAGCATCTCATCTATGTGGGCACTTGTCTCCACGCGAACCGAGCCCTCTTTGGTCTGCCCCATGGCACTGATGCCCAAAAAGGTCAGGAAAGTAAGGCAGATCATCCATTTGGATTTAGATTTTTGCAGCATAAATTTATTTTTTTACAAATCTAAAAGAATATTTTAAGAATGCCCTTTTTTATTATTTAGAATCATTATAAATTAATATGAACCCATTATTTAAACTTTGTCTGTACGCAAGAAAATGTATTTTTGCAAAATGTTTTTATGCAACATGATATTTGTCATGATTATATTGACATTTGGAATCTTTTGCGCTTTAAAAAGTGATTTTAATATAACGTAAACAATGCAAATGAAAATTGTAATGCCAAGCAGTACATTTAAGAAATTCCTTACCAGCCTTTCTTTCCTTTTTTTAATCTCATTTAGTCTTACTGCACAACAAGGTGATCCCGTGAACGGGAAAAAATTATTCAACGCCAATTGTGCCGCATGTCATAAGCTTGATAAAAAGCTGATCGGACCGCCCCTCGGAGGTGTCACAGACAAGCGCTCAAATGAATGGCTGCAGGCCTGGATAAAAGACAACAATGCCTTGCGTGCCAGTGGAGATCAGGATGCGATAGACATTTTCAATGAATACAATGGAATGCCGATGACACCTTATCCGCAATTTTCGGAACAGGACATCAATGATATTCTGGCTTATACAGACGGGGAACCTGAAGCATCTTCAGCCACAGTTGCTGCAGTTCAGGAGGTAGATCCTAAGGTTGCCATAGGAAAGACATTATTTCAAACGAATTGTGCTTCCTGTCATAAACTTGACAAAAAGCTGATCGGTCCTGCTTTGGGCGGAATAGCAGACAAAAGAAGTGCAGAATGGCTCAGGGCCTGGATAAAGGACAACAATGCTTTGCGTGCCAGTGGGGATCAGGATGCCATTGACATTTTTAATGAGTACAACGGGATGCCCATGACGGCTTTTCCTCAATTGTCTGACGAAGACATCGATGCAATTATTGCCTATACAACTGCGGGGGATATGAAGCCTGTTGCTGCAGCTGCTGCCGGTGAGGTATTGGCTACGCCCAAAAAGTCTACGGCCTGGATGAGTTATATCGTGGTTTTTGCCCTTTTAGGACTGATTGCATGGATTTATGTAGCGAGTAATAACGGATTTTTAAAGATTACCGCCACCATCTTTGTATTGATACTGACGGGTTATATTCTATTTGATACCCTGATGGATATTGGAGTGGATCAGGACTACCAACCCATACAGCCCATCGCATTCTCACATAAGATTCATGCAGGAGACAATAAGGTAGATTGTCAGTATTGTCATTCGTCTGCCAAGCACAGTAAAACCTCCGGAATTCCATCTGTCAATGTATGTATGAATTGCCATAAAAGTATTTCTGAATATACAGGACCGGTGACCTCTGAAAAAGATAAGGCATTTTATGATGCTGAGATACAGAAGATCTACGATGCTATTGGCTGGGATCCTGAAAAGCTTCAATATATTGAAGGATATGAGCAAAAACCTATCAAATGGGTGAAAATTCATAATTTACCTGACTTTGCCTATTTCAACCATGCCCAGCATGTTACTGCCGGTGGTGTTGCCTGTCAGAAATGTCACGGACCGATTGAGGAAATGGAAGAGGTTTATCAATTCTCTCCATTGACCATGGGCTGGTGTATTGAATGTCATAAAACGACTGACGTTAATTTAAAAGGCAATGACTACTACACCAAGATCCACGAGGAACTGGCCGGAAAATACGGAGTGAATAAAGTGACCATCGCACAGTTGGGCGGTAAAGAATGTGGCAAATGTCACTACTAGTCAAGAGTTAAAAAAGAAAGGAAGCCGGACCTGATCCGGTTTTAAAAAAATAAACAAGGAGATTAAATATGGCATCTAACAAGAAATACTGGAAAAGTGTTGAAGAACTAAACGAAAATAGTTCTATTGTTGAAAAGCTGCAGAAAAGTGAATTTGTTGAGGACCTCCCTACTGACAAGTTTTTGGGAGACAAGGAGTCTTTGGAATCTGGCGATACATCGAGAAGGGATTTTTTAAAATATGTAGGATTTTCTACGGCAGTGGCTTCATTGGCCGCGTGTGAAGGTCCTGTGATCAATTCTATTCCTTATGTCGTGAAGCCGGATGATCTGATTCCCGGAATTGCTGATTATTACGCGTCCACCATTGCAGACGGATTTGATTTTGCCAGTATTTTGGTAAAGGTACGCGAGGGAAGACCCATAAAAATTGAACCCAATAAAGATGCCTTGAACGGTACGACCAATGCCAGAGTTCAGGCTTCTGTATTGTCTTTATACGACAATAACAGGTTGAGAGGGCCTTTGGCTCAGGGAACAGAAACAGATTTTGCTTCCCTTGATCAGCAGGTGAAGGATCAATTGAATGAGCTGAAAGGAAAAGGCGCTAAAATAGTTGTCCTGACCTCTACAACAACGAGTCCTTCGCAGCATGCGCTGATCGGTGAATTTGCAGCCGCTTATGGAAACGTTGAGCATATCATTTATGATGCCGTTTCTGAAGATGCAGCGTTGAATGCCTTTGAAAAAATGTACGGGAGCAGAGCTTTGCCTGACTATGATTTTGGAAAGGCAGATGTGATCCTGTCTGTAGGTGCGGATTTTCTTGGAGATTGGCAGGGTGGAAATTTTGCAGCCGGCTATTCGAAAGGCAGGAAACCAAAGAATGGCAAAATGTCTCTTCATATTCAGTTTGAGTCTAATATGACTTTAACCGGTGGAAATGCAGATAAAAGAGTAATCGTCAAACCATCAGAGCAGCAGCAGGTGCTGAAAAATATCTATGATGTAATTGTTTTGGGGAAAGCGGCTGGAGATGCAACTCCTGTTGAAGCAGCTACGGCCATGGCTGTGGCTAAACTTAAGAAAGCGGGAAGCAAAGGATTGCTGGTGACCGGGATCCAGGATGAGAATGCACAACTTTTGGCGCTCGCCATTAATGCGGCACTACAGAGCAAGGCCATTGATGTCGTTGCAACGAAAAATGTTCGTCAGGGAAATCAGGCCAGGGTACAGCAGTTGCTTTCGGATATGAAGGCGGGCAAGGTAGGCGCCTTAATGATGTACAATACAAACCCAGTCTATTCTTTGGCCAACGGGAATGAATTTGAAGAAGCCTTGAAAAATGTTTCCTTAACGGTAGACTTTGCCATGTCTGCAGATCAGACAGCCAACGCTTCTCAGTTTGTGGTGGCTGCACCTCATTACCTTGAGTCCTGGGGTGATGCAGAAATAAAAAAGGGCAGTTATGGTTTAATGCAGCCAACGATAAAACCTCTTTTCAATACACGTCAGTTTGAAGACAGTTTATTGACATGGATGGGTAGTGATCAGCATTATTATGACTATGTTAAAAATTACTGGCAGGCTAATTTGCTTGGAGGCAAGTCCTGGAACAAGACACTTCAGGCAGGAACCCTGGTTTTGGCTTCTCAGGAAGAAGCAGGAGTTTCCAATGAGCTTGATCTCAGTGCAGCCAGTGCAGCCTTGTCAAAAGTTTCTGGCGCTGCATTGGAACTCACGGTATATACCAAAACAGGATTGGGAGATGGTCGTCAGGCCAACAATCCCTGGCTGCAGGAGTTACCAGATCCAATTACAAGGACCTCATGGGACAATTACCTGCTGATCTCAAGAATTGACGCCGAAAAATTCGGCTTGACCAATAGAACTCAGGACAACGGAGCCCTTAACGGGGATCTTGTCAACCTGACTGTAAATGGCATTACCATGAACAATGTTCCGGTTTATATTCAACCGGGCCAGGCTCCGGGTTCAGTTGCCATAGCTCTTGGTTATGGAAGAACGGACCTAAAAGGTGATATGAAGGTTGGTGTGAATGCCTATCCGCTGTCAGGTGGTGTTTTTCAGGAAGCAAGTATTGAAAAGACTTCTGGAGATCACGAATTTGCCTGTGTTCAGTTGCACCATACCATTATGGGAAGGGAAGGTGAAATCACGAAGGAGACCAGCCTTGCTGATTTTGTTTCAAAACCAAAAGAAGAATGGAACGAGGCACCGATGTTTTCGCTGGACCACCAGGAAGTAACGCAGGACAAGGTTGATCTTTGGGAAAAATTTGATGACAGTATCGGTACCAAATTCAATCTTTCTATTGATCTGGCAACCTGTACGGCTTGTGCCGCCTGTGTTGTGGCATGTCATGCCGAAAATAACGTTCCTGTTGTAGGAAAACATGAAATAAGAGTGAGCAGAGATATGCACTGGCTGAGGATCGACAGATACTATTCGAGTGACATGACAGTTGCAAAGGGAAAAGAGGATGGAAGTTTTGGTTCTGGAGATTTCTTCAATGCACAGGGGGAGCCTTCTGACGCGCCTGAGGTTTCTTTCCAGCCGGTTATGTGCCAGCACTGTAATCACGCACCATGTGAAACGGTTTGTCCAGTTGCGGCAACTTCTCACGGGCGTCAGGGACAGAATCAAATGGCCTACAACCGTTGCATCGGAACAAGATATTGTGCAAATAACTGTCCTTACAGGGTAAGAAGATTCAACTGGTTCAAATATGCCAACAACAATGAATTTGATTTCAACATGAACAATGAGTTGGGACGAATGGTATTGAACCCTGATGTTGTGGTCAGATCAAGAGGGGTCATGGAAAAATGTTCTTTCTGTATTCAGAAAACCCAATTCAGCATCTTGGAGGCCAAGAAAGAGGGAAGACCGGTGGCTGACGGAGAATTTGAAACAGCTTGTTCCAGTGCTTGTCCTAACGGTTCGTTGGTCTTTGGTGACGTGAACGATGAATCGAGTGAGGTGGCTCATTTGAGTAAGGATGACCGAAGCTTTAAATTGCTGGATTTTGTGGGAACAAAACCAAATGTATTTTATCAGTTAAAGGTTAAAAACACCATGGAATCTTAAGGGTTTTTGGTTAAGGAATAAAAAAAAGCAGAGAAATAAATTAATATTATAAAAAACTATGTCTCATTACGAAGCACCTATTAGAGAACCATTAATTATAGGAGATAAGAGTTATCACGACATTTCAAATGATATTGCCGCACCTATTGAAGGCAAAGCCAACAAGTGGTGGTGGGCTGTATTTAGTTTAGCGCTGATCGCCTTTTTATGGGGTATTGGAGCCATCGCATATACCATTGGCACAGGTATCGGTGTGTGGGGTCTGAACAACAAGATCAACTGGGCCTGGGATATTACCAATTTCGTTTGGTGGGTAGGAATTGGTCATGCAGGAACCCTGATTTCTGCCGTATTGCTCCTGTTCCGTCAGAAATGGAGAATGGGTATCAACCGTTCTGCTGAGGCAATGACCATCTTTGCTGTATTTCAGGCAGGATTGTTTCCTGTGATCCACATGGGTAGGGTATGGAACGGCTACTGGACCATGCCAATTCCGAATCAGTTCGGGAATTTATGGACGAATTTTAATTCACCGCTGCTTTGGGACGTATTTGCGATTTCAACTTATTTAACGGTATCAGTAGTGTTCTGGTACACAGGATTGCTGCCTGATTTTGCGATGATCAGAGACAGGGCAACAAAGCCTTTTCAAAAGAAAATATACAGCCTTCTGAGCTTTGGATGGACGGGCAGGGCCAAAGACTGGCAAAGATTCGAAGAAGTTTCTTTGGTGTTGGCAGGACTTGCCACGCCGCTTGTACTCTCTGTTCATACCATCGTATCATTTGACTTTGCCACCTCTGTAATTCCAGGATGGCACAGTACGGTTTATCCACCATATTTTGTTGCCGGAGCGGTATTCTCAGGATTTGCAATGGTACAAACCCTTTTGATCGTAATGCGCAAGGTATCCAATCTCGAGGCATACATTACAAGGGGGCATATTGAAAATATGAACAAAGTGATCCTTGTAACGGGAGGAATTGTTATGGTGGCTTATCTTTCAGAGTTTTTTGTAGGATGGTATTCCGGAAGCTCGTACGAGGATTTCACTTATTTGTCCGTGGGAGCGGCAACCGGACCCTACTGGTGGGCCTTTTGGGCCTTGATCCTCTGTAACGGCGTGTTCCCTCAATTACTTTGGATCAAGAAATTAAGAACAAATTACACGGTTTCTTTTATTATGGCCCTCATCATCAATATTGGGATGTGGTTCGAAAGGTTCGACATTATCGTGATCAATTTAAGTCGTGGTCACCTGCCATCAACCTGGACACAGTTTGAACCTACCTTTGTAGACATTGGGATCTTTATGGGAACCATCGGATTCTTCTTTGTCCTGTTCCTGTTATATGCCAGAACATTCCCGGCAGTGGCTCAGGCGGAGGTAAAATCTATTTTAAAGTCTTCCGGTGACAATTTTAAAAGAGCCAGAGACAATAAATAAAAAAAGCAATTGATAAAAAATTGATAAATTAAAAAAGATGAGTGATAAAGTTATACATGCAGTTTACGACGACGATGACGTTCTTTTAAAGGCAGTCAAAGAGGTTCGTGAAGCAAATCATCATATAGACGAAGTGTATACACCTTTTCCGGTACACGGACTTGAAAAAGCGATGGGTATCCCAAATACCAGAATCGCCATTACGGCATTTTTATACGGTATCACCGGTTTAGGTTTCGCTGTTTGGATGATGAATTACATGATGATTCAGGACTGGCCGCAGAACATAGGCGGAAAGCCCAGTTTCAGCTATGCAGAGAACATGCCGGCTTTTGTTCCGATCATGTTTGAGCTGACGGTTTTCTTTGCCGCTCATTTGATGGTGATCACCTTTTATATGAGGAGTAAGATCGGACCCTTTGTCAAGGCCTCTAATCCGGATCCTCGTACAACCGATGATAAATTTTTGATGGAAGTACCCGTCACAGGTGATGCAAAAAAGCTTGAAGCATTTTTGACCAAAACGGGAGCCATAGAAACTAAAATTGTAGAAAAGCACTAAAAGAATAAGCATGAAGAATATATTCAATATTGTGATCACTGGTTTGATGATAGTTTTGCTTGCATCCTGCAGTGGCGAAAAGCCGACTGAAAGGAGCGTGCAATATATGGGGGATATCGATATGTATGATCCTGTACCCTATGAAACCTATGGGACCAATCCTTATTTTGAAGACGGGATCAATGCTCAGCTTCCCGTAGAAGGAACCATCGCAAGAGGAGCTTCAGTGTATGATTATCCTGACTCTGAAGCCGGATACCAAATGGCCAAAGATTCTTTAAAGGCGCCTTATGCTGCCACTGAAGAAAGTCTTGCAAAAGGAAAGGTGACCTATCAGATTTACTGCTCTTCCTGTCACGGTGACAAAGGGGATGGTATGGGAACCCTGGTTAAAAATGAGAAGTTTTTGGGCGTGCCTAATTACAAAGACAGAGACATCAATGAAGGTACCATATATCACGTGATTATGCACGGCAGAAATCTTATGGGTTCTCATGCCGGTCAGCTGACCGAGGCCGAACGCTGGAATGTGGTGCAATACGTTGAGCACCTGAGGGAGGATCTATTAAAACAATAAAATATTAAAAAAATAAATACAGAATATAATGTATACATTTTCAGGTAAATTAAAAACGGTTTCACTTGTACTAATGATCATTGGTGCTTTGGGTATTGGTTATGGGTTTTTTAGTGCCCCAAAGACCACCGAAGATGTTGAGCAGGCCTTGGCTCATAATGAGGACGCACATCATGGAGCTGAATCTGCACATGCAGCTCAGGCGGAACATGGTGAGGCTTCGGGTGAGGAACACAGCGAAGCAGAGGCGCAAAGTCATTTGGAGCATCTTTTGCACCAGGGGCAGAACAGACCCTGGGCCGCATTCTTTATCGCAGCGTTCTTCTTTTTAATGATTGCCGTGTGTGTTCTGGTCTTTTATGCGATTCAATGGGCCGCACAAGCTGGCTGGTCTATCGTTTTGTTTCGGATTATGGAGGGAATTACCGCATACATATTACCGGGATCCATTTTATTGTTTGCCTTTTTTCTGCTTTCCGGTTTACACATGAACCATATTTATGTTTGGATGTCGGAAGGTACTTTTGATCCGTCGAGCGAAAATTACGATGCCATTATAGATGGTAAAAGCTGGTGGCTGAATACGCCGGGCTGGTTGATCAGAAGCTTTATTTATTTGTTTGTTTACAATCTTTTCAGGTTCATGCTTCGTAAAAATTCATTGGCACTTGACACATCCGGTGACTTGAAGATCTATAAGCGCAACTTTAATTTGTCAGTAATTTTCATCGTGACCTTTGGAATATTTGAACTTTTTATGTCTTTCGACTGGTTGATGTCTCTTGACCCGCACTGGTATAGTCAGTTGTATTCGTTTTATGTATTTGCCAGCGTGCTCGTGTCAGGAATCACAACAATAGCATTGGTTACCATTTATCTGAAAAACAAGGGTGTACTGCCTTTTGTGAACAACAGCCATATTCATGACCTAGCTAAATACATGTTCGGTTTCAGTATTTTCTGGACCTATTTCTTCTTTGATCAGTTCATGTTGCAATGGTATGCGAACATTCCTGAGGAAGCTGCTTATTTCTTTCCAAGGTTGATCGGTTCGTACCAACTGCCTTTTATATCGATGTTGGTCATGAACTTTGTGTTCCCTATTCTGATCCTTATGGACAGTGACTTTAAAAGAGTGCCATGGTTCGTGGTTGCTGCCGGACTTGTCATTTTAACGGGTCATTATATAGATATTTTCCAATTGATCTCTCCCGCAACCGTTGGTGACAGCTGGAGTATAGGAATACCTGAATTAGGGTCTTTAGCCTTCTTTATGGGATTGTTTATTTTTGTGGTATTTTCTTCGATTGCCAAGGCTCCTTTGCATGCCAAGGGCAATCCGTTTATGAAAGAAAGTGAAATATATCACTACTAAAGAAAAATTTAAAAAATCAGGAAAGGTTGGGCCTTGATTGGAGACCTTTTTTTGACGGCAGAATATAATGATCTTTTTTTGGGTTAAACCTGATATAAGTCATGAAAATTAATAATTTTTTTTATATTTGTCGGCAATTAAAATCCGCTTATAAACTTATATATCATTGATGAAAGCACTATTTTATATTCTTATTTTTATTGTAGTTGCGACTGCTTTTTGGCAATTTTTTAAAATTTTAGGATTAACAAAGAAGGATCAGGTTGCAACTGAAAAAGAAAATAACATCAATGGTTGGTTGATGCTTGGTTTAGGCGGTTTTATCTACGGGTTAATGCTGTATTCCATGGTTCAGGGAAGAGTGGTCCTGTTACCGCGTCTGTCCGCTTCTCTGGAAGGACAGGATATCGATAAACTTTTCGTGATCACAATGGGGCTGATCATCGTTGTTCAGTTTATCACCCAGTTCTTGATTTTCTTCTTCACCTTCAAGTACAGAGGTGTTGAGGGTAGAAAAGCACTTTTTTACGCAGACAGCCATAAATTGGAAATGTGGTGGACAGTGGCTCCGACCATTGTTTTATCTGTTTTGATCATTTATGGATTATGGACCTGGAATAATGTCCAGGATTTGTCAGATGCTGAGAATCCATTGATTGTAGAGGTTTATGCAAAACAGTTTCAATGGGAGGCCAGGTACGCTGGTGAAGATAATGAATTGGGTATGGGTCACGTGAATTTTATAAAAGGAATCAACACCATGGGTGTTGATATGACAGATAAAAATGCTGCTGATGATATTCCTGTAAGAGAATTGCATTTGCCCAAAGGCCGGAAGGTGATCTTTAAGTTTCGGTCTCAGGATGTTCTGCATTCTGCTTATATGCCCCACTTTAGAGCACAGATAAATTGTGTGCCGGGTATGACGACCTCATTTGGATTCACCCCAACTGTAACTACTGAAGAAATGAGGCTGGACGAAGATACAAAGGCCAAATTTGATGCCATCAATGAATTAAGAGCTTCCAAAGGAGAGGAGCCTGTTGAATTTGATTACCTGTTGTTGTGCAATAAAATATGCGGAGCTTCACATTACAACATGCAAATGAAAGTTGTTGTAGAAGAAGAGGAAGATTTCAACAAATGGCTGAAAGAGCAAAAAACTTTAGCCCAGGTTGTAAATAACTAAGAACTAATCCAAAAACTTATTTAGGAAAATGTCAGAGCATCATCATCATAAAGAAACATTTATAACCAAGTATATTTTCAGCCAGGATCATAAGATGATCGCAAAACAATATCTGATCACAGGTATGTTCATGGGTGTTGTCGGTGTATTTATGTCAATGCTGTTTCGTTTGCAGCTGGCTTACCCTGACCAGAGCTTTAGCATTATAGAAGCTTTTTTGGGTAAAGGCGGTGAAGGAGGTCAAATGACGCCTGACATGTACATGGGGCTGGTTACGATCCATGGTACCATCATGGTATTCTTTGTATTAACGGCAGGTCTGAGTGGAACTTTCAGCAACTTGTTGATCCCCCTGCAGATCGGAGCCCGTGATATGGCCTCAGGATTTCTGAATATGATCTCTTACTGGTTGTTTTTCCTTTCAAGTGTGATCATGTTCCTTTCTATCTTTGTACACACAGGAATGGCCTCTGCAGGATGGACGATCTATCCGCCATTGAGCGCACTGCCGCAAGCCATGGCCGGTTCAGGATTAGGAATGACCTTATGGCTGGTATCTATGGCGATCTTTATCGCTTCTTCTCTGATGGGATCATTGAATTATATCGTTACCGTGCTGAACTTGCGTACCAAAGGAATGAAAATGACGCGTTTGCCATTGACGATCTGGGCTTTCCTGATCACAGCCATCATCGGGGTGATTTCGTTTCCCGTTTTGTTGTCTGCGGCCTTATTATTGATCTTTGACCGAAGTTTTGGGACTTCTTTTTACCTGTCCGATATTTTTATTCAAGGAGAGGTATTACATTATAAGGGTGGCTCGCCCATTTTATTTGAGCACTTGTTCTGGTTCCTGGGGCACCCGGAAGTTTACATCATTCTCTTACCGGCACTGGGTATCACCTCTGAGGTGATTTCAACAAACGCGCGTAAGCCGATATTTGGCTACAGGGCGATGATCGGATCAATTATGGCGATCGCATTTTTGTCAACAATTGTTTGGGGGCATCATATGTTTGTTACCGGAATGAATCCTTTTCTGGGATCTGTATTTACCTTTACAACACTTTTGATCGCGATTCCATCTGCGGTCAAGGCCTTTAATTATATCACGACCCTTTGGAAAGGAAACCTGCAGCTCAATCCGGCCATGCTTTTCTCAATTGGTATGGTGTCCACCTTTATCACTGGTGGATTAACAGGACTTGTCTTAGGAGACAGTGCACTGGATATCAATGTTCACGATACCATGTTTGTTGTGGCACACTTCCATTTGGTGATGGGTATATCGGCATTGTTTGGGATGTTTGCCGGAGTGTATCACTGGTTCCCCAAGATGTACGGAAAAATGATGAATAAGGATATGGGGTATCTCCATTTCTGGATTACAGCCATTTCAGCATACGGGGTGTTCTTCCCGATGCATTTTGTAGGTCTGGCAGGTCTGCCAAGAAGATATTACAGCAACTCTGCATTTCCGATGTTTGAGGATTTGCTGCACATCAATAAAGTGATCACTGTATTCGCCCTTATTGGCGGTATAGCCCAGTTGATCTTCCTGGCCAACTTTTTCTTTAGTATAGGTAAAGGTAAAAAAGCGAGTCAGAACCCCTGGAAAGGAAATACGCTTGAATGGACAGCACCCGTTGAACACATGCACGGGAACTGGCCGGGTGAAATTCCAGAAGTTCACCGTTGGGCTTATGATTACAGTAAAACAGATGAGAATGGTGACTTATGGGGAGGGCAGGATTTCACGCCTCAAACCTTACCCATCCGAGAGGGTGAAGAAGAATTTTAAAAGCTACTACTAATTAAAAAATTATTTTTGACCTCAATTTTATTGAGGTTTTTTTTTAATTATATTTGAACAAATTCAGAAACGATGTTGAGAAAAATTTTATATGCCGTGATTGGTGTATTCATCCTGCTGTTGGTGATTTCTGTGATTTTTGTACAAAAAAGCAAACCGATATACAGCGGAAGTTTAGCCCTTAAAGGCCTGGAAGAGACCGTGAGTATTTATTTTGACACCTTTGGAATTCCCCACATTTTTGCCGAAAATGAACAGGATGCCTACAAGGCTCTTGGTTATGTTCACGCCCAGGACCGTCTGTGGCAAATGGAATTGATGAGACGTATCGCCTCGGGCAGGCTGGCCGAGATTTTTGGTCAGGACCTTGTGAAAACGGACAAGTTTTTCAGGGGGCTTGGCATCGAAGAAGCTGCTGCAGAAAGCATCAAGGCGCTTGATACGGCTTTGCCTTCTTTTCAGTTGGCCATGGCTTACCTGGAGGGGATCAATCAATACATTGATCAGGGGAAAACTCCCATAGAATTCAGATTGGTAGGTGTTGAGAAGGAGCACTATACCATCAAGGATATTTATAATGTATATGGATATATGGGTTTCAGTTTTGCACAGGCCCATAAAACGGACCCTTTGCTCACTGATCTAAGAGATGCTTTGGGCGGAAAATATATGCTCGACCTGGATATTGACATC
This sequence comes from Flavobacteriaceae bacterium, assembly GCA_024644745.1. Classification (GTDB taxonomy): domain Bacteria; phylum Bacteroidota; class Bacteroidia; order Flavobacteriales; family Flavobacteriaceae; genus Lutimonas. The sequence continues at coordinate 21,379 of JAHEHF010000029.1, read as the reverse complement.
AGTCCAAAATCTACGCTCATTCGAAATTACGGAAAAAGAAGAAAACTTGCTGACAACAGCATGTCAGATGTATATTCCATCATGGACAGATTGCCGGTTCCTCCGTTTATCGGCAGCAATAGTTGGGTTATAGGGCCAAAGAAGACCAGGAATAAAAAGGTGATTTTCGCCAATGATCCCCATATTGGTTTCTCTCAGCCTTCAGTTTGGTATCAGTCTCATCTCATCACGCCTGAGTATGAACTATATGGATTTAATCTTGCCTTGACTCCCTTTGCCTTTTTAGGGCATAATTATGATTACGCCTATGGGCTGACCATGCTGGAGAACGATGATCTTGATTTTTATCTTGAAAGTGAGGGGCAGCAATATGATATTCGGGAAGAAATAATCAAGGTGAAAGGAGAAGATGACCTTCACTTTGAAGTCAGAACGGGAAAACATGGTCCTGTGATGAATGACCTGATCGAAACCCTTACAAAGGATGATGCCATTGCTATGGATTGGATCTATACCAAGATCCCCAATGAATTACTTCAGGTTTCTTATGAGATCTCTCATGCCGGATCCTTATCTGAGTTTAAGAAAGGTGTAGCGAGGATCCATGCTCCCGGGCTCAATGTCATGTATGGAGACGCAAAGGGAAACATCGCATGGTTCGGTGCGGCACGGTTATATGAAAGAGAGGCTTTGGTAAACTCCAAATTTATACTTGACGGTGGTGACGCCGCACACGATAAGATCAATTATCTTGATTTTCAGGAAAATCCCCAGGCCATAAACCCACGGTGGAATTATGTGTATTCAGCCAATAACCAACCGGAAGAAGTAAACGGAAAGTTATATCCCGGGTATTATTTACCGGAAGACAGGGCCAGGAGAATCGTAGAACTGTTAGAAGACAATGATGAATTCACAGGTGATGATGTGGCCCTCATGATCAACGATGTTACTTCTTCGGTTACCTTGCAGTTGAAACGAATTTTGATCCAAAACGTTTCAACAGTCAATTTGACCGATCAGGAAAAAGAGGCATTGGATGTTTTAAAAAACTGGGATGGACGGTATCATGCTGATCAGGTTGCGCCAACCATTTATTTTAAATTGGTCTATTTGTTTCTTGAGAACACCTTTGCCGATGAAATGGGAGCGGAAAAGTTTGAACAGTTTCTTCAAACCCATTTGTATAAGCGTCAGGTTGCAAAACAACTGAAACTCAACAGGTCGATCTGGTGGGATGACATACGCACCAAGGAAGTTAAGGAATTGAAAGACGAGATCATCACCAGATCTTTTCACGAGGCCATCAGTGAGCTGGATGATCAATTCGGAACTGACCTTTCAGATTGGCGATGGTCAAGGGCATTGAGTGTAACCCACAAGCATAGTTTTGACAAGAACGGTGTTTTAAGGGGGTTTTTCAATGTAGGTCCGTTTAAAACGAACGGAGGGCTTGAAGTCATCAACAATCAATTGTTCAAATTGAATGACACTGGTGTTTATGAAGTACACGCCGGACCATCAACAAGGAGGGTCATCGATTTCAGTGACATTGAAAATGCAAAGGCCATTTTGCCTACAGGACAGTCGGGAAATCCATTCAGTAAACATTACAAGGACCAGGCCCAGAAGTATTTGGATGGGGAGTTTGTAAAAATGATGCTCAATAAAGACGAGATCAGGGCATCAGAAGATGTATTGATCCTGCTGCCAGAAAAGTAATGCACAAATATTGTGGCAGCATTTGTGTTAAAACAAAAAGGTGTTCCTCAACCTTACTGTTCAAATAGGTCTGAAGATAAATAGCGGTCGCCTCTGTCACAAATAATTGCGACTATGGTGCCACGATCCAGTTCTGAGGCCAGTTTCAGGGCTGTGGCCACGGAACCGCCACTGCTCATTCCCGCAAATACGCCTTCTTCCTTGGCAAGTCTTACAGTCATTTGACGTGCTTCCGCCTCACTTACTTCAATGATCCGGTCCACCTTGGATCTGTTGAATATTTTAGGAAGGTATTCCTCGGGCCATTTTCTGATTCCCGGAATTCTGGAATTATCGGTCGGTTGGGCCCCTACAATCTGTATGTCAGTATTCTGCTCTTTTAAATAGGTAGAAACGCCCATAATGGTCCCGGTGGTACCCATGGCCGAGACAAAATGGGTGATTCTTTGATTGGTATCCCTCCAGATCTCAGGACCGGTGGTTTTGAAGTGCGCCTTCCAGTTGTCATCGTTGGCAAACTGGTTCAGCATAAAAAAACCTTCATCACGGACTTTTTTTTCAGCATAGTCCCTGGAGCCTTCAATGCCACTTTCCGCAGAGGTTAGGGTTACTTTGGCACCATAGGCCCGCATGGTTTGAACCCTTTCCTTGGTTGAGTTCTCGGGCATGACCAATTCAATATTCAAATTGTAAATTCCGGCGATCATGGCCAGTGCAATCCCGGTATTACCGCTGGTGGCCTCAATAAGTTTTGAATCCTGATCGATTTCATTTCTTTCCAGGGCCGACCTGATCATGTTTAAAGCGGGCCTATCTTTTACGCTTCCCCCGGGGTTCTGTCCTTCAAGTTTAAAGAACAAGCTCACGTTTTTGTTTTTAACAAGCCGACTGGATTCAACGAGCGGGGTATTGCCAATCAGATCTAGAATTCCTTTAGCGTTCATGGTCATTCTTTTTTTTGAGTTTGGTTTCTGATTTCTGATATACAATTGAATTTTCAGGAACCGATTTTGTCAACCATACATTTCCACCAATGGTGCTGTTTGCTCCTATTACGGTATCGCCCCCCAAGATTGTGGACCCTGCATAGATGGTCACATTGTCTTCTACCGTGGGGTGTCTTTTCTGGTCTTTCATGTCTTTTGACACCTGAAGAGCACCTAGAGTGACACCCTGGTAAAGTTTGACTTTGTTTTTGATCACGGTACTTTCGCCGATCACGATTCCTGTTCCATGGTCAATAAAGAAAGGTGAACCGATCACAGCACCTGGATGGATGTCAATACCGGTCAGGCGATGTGCGTATTCACTCATCATTCTTGGCATCAGGGGCATATTAAGATTCTTCAATTCATGACTCAACCGATAAACGGCTATGGCGAAAAATCCGGGATAGGCCAATATAACTTCTTCCACACTGTTTGCTGCCGGATCATGTCGGCAGATGCATTTTGCATCCTGATTGAGTTGTTCCAGCAGTTCAGGGAGGCTGACAAGAAATTTTTTCCAGATCAGGCTTAAATCAGGCACTTTCTTTTGATCAAGCATTTGTGTGATCTCTTCAAATGACCTCGCCAGGGTGTCCATGTTTTCAATCACTGATATTTTTGAATCAAACAGGATGTGGTACAGGTCATCCGTAAATTGTTCTGTTTTTGATTTCAATCGAAAATCGACCAAATGATTTTGCTTGTTGGCCCTGATGCTTTGAATGATATGCTCAATTGACATTGCTTTGAATGAATTATCTATTATGTTTCAGATCAAATATAGGATCACTTCACGCCTTCCCATCCCTCTCGGAATTATTCTATGAAATCTTATTGTGGCCCATAAAACAAATATAACTGATTATTGCTTTGCAAAAAGACGAAATGCCCAAGGAAAAATTACAAAGGTGATGGTTTTTCAGACCTTCTTGTAAACTTCGGTGAAAGGAATCCTGAATCTTTCCCCATAGATTCCTTCGGGTAATCTGATTCCACAACTAATGACCATATTGATTTCAGAGCCCCGGGGTAATTTGAGCAGTTTTTTGATTCTCAGGCTGTCAATCCCCTCCATAGGGCAGGTGTCATAATTGATATCGGCCATGGCGAGCATAAAGGTCTGTGCTGCCAGCGCCATGCTTTTGTGTGCCACGATACGCATATCACTCTTGCGCGCCTGTCTGTAAATGGGCCTGAACAGGCCGATGAGCCAGTATACGGCATATTTCACATAACCGAATATCCCAAAAAAGTCGGCATAACTTACCGGTATGATCGTCTTGTAGTAAGTAAAAGCGAATTTGGCCCTTTTTGACATTTCATTTCTGGGCTTGTCTCCATAAACCTTTTTCAGGTAGCTCACATGCGCAGCAACGCGTTTTCTCCAAAGGTCTTTCCTGACCACCATGACGACCATTTGCTGTGCGGTTTTGGCTGCATTCTGGTCGAAACAATAACCTGACATTTTTTGAAGAACATCTTTTGAACAGATATGATGGAATTCCCAAAGCTGCATGTTGCTTGAGTTAGGTGCAAGCGTTGCGAGTTCAATACATTTTTTGACTTTTTCGGCCTCAATAGGGCGATTCGGATCATATTTCCTGACAGACCTTCTCCTGTTGACGGCTTCTGTAAACTCCATGTTTTTGATTTTTAATTGGTCATTAAAACTACTAAAAAGGCCAATGCAATTTGACCCTTAGCCAAAAACAATGGTTATAAATATCATATGATGGTTGACTGCCCCAAAGAAATATTTTCCATTTTGTACAAGATGTTCTTTTTATCAATGATATATTCTGAAACAAATTCTCCTACAGTGGAGGTATGGGCATATTTTTTAGTGGCATTGATATCCGGGGTTGTAATATTGAGTTCAATGGACTTTTCTACCGCACTTTTAATGGCATCCGCCTCTTCATAAAGCTTGAAATGTTCAAGAAGAAGGGCTGCAGACAATATGGTAGCCAGCGGATTTGCAATGTTCTTGCCTTTTTTCTCAGGAAAAGAGCCATGGATCGGTTCGAACAGAACTGATTTGTCTCCGATAGAGGTTGAGGCAAGCAGGCCTATTGATCCTGAAATGACGCTGGCTTCATCAGACAGGATATCCCCAAACAAATTTTCGGTCAGGATGACGTCAAAGGCCCTTGGGTTTAAAATGATTTTCATCGCAGCGTTATCTACATAAAGATAATCAACCGTAACCTCAGGATATTCTTTGGCAAGTTCTTTTACTCTTTTTCTCCATAACCGTGAGGTTTCAAGTACATTTGCCTTATCAATCAGGGTCAGTTTTTTCCTTCTTGATTTGGCTGATTTAAAGGCCAGATGCGCTACCCGATCTACTTCTTCAGTGGTGTAAACACATTCATCCGATGCTTTGTGACCATCTGAACTCAGTTTTTTTTCTCCGTAGTAGATACCTCCGGTCAATTCTCGGAAAATGATAAAATCAGTATTTTTGATCACCTTTTCTTTAACCGGTGATTTATGAATCAGGGGTCCGTATACCTTTAGCGGCCTGATGTTTGCATAAAGGCCCAGATCTTTCCTCAGTTTCAATAAGCCTTCTTCCGGTCTTATTTCAGTGTCGGCGCTGTTCTCATACTTCGGATCTCCTATGGCCCCGAATAATATGGCATCTGATTCATGGCATAAGGTCAGGGTCTCCTCAGGAAGGGGTGTTCCCTTTTTGTCAATGGCGACACCTCCGACAAGGCCTTCGTGAAAAGTGAACTGATGCTTGAATTTCAATTCGATCGCCTTTAATACCTTGACAGCCTGGTCACAGACCTCCGGTCCGACGCCATCACCTGATAAAACAGCTATTTTTAGTTTCATACTCAATGTGGTTAAGAGGCCATTTTATTCATGCCATGCCTCACAGTCTCGATGATTCTTGTGACATCTTTATCATCTACCTCTTTCTTTTTGTCCGCATATTTTAAAAACTCTGGATAAACCTGATCCAATTCCTTTTTGGTCAGGTCCAGTCCTATCTTTTTCGCCCTGTAAGCCAAAGCGGCTCTCCCGCTTCTCGCAGTTAAAACAATGGATGATTCGTTCACACCCACATCATAGGGATTCATGATTTCATAGGTTTCCCTGTTTTTGATCACCCCGTCCTGGTGAATTCCCGAGCTGTGAGCGAAGGCATTTTCACCGACCACAGCTTTGTTGGGCTGCACAAGGATACCCATATGGTGTTGCACCATTAAAGAGGTGCTGTATAACAATTTGGTATTGATGTTGGTGTCCAGATTGAGGTAGGGATGTTGTTTTAAAATCATCACGACCTCTTCAAGAGCTGTATTTCCCGCTCTTTCTCCAATTCCATTGATGGTACATTCTATTTGTCTTGCCCCGTGCTGAACTCCGGCAATTGAATTTGCAGTTGCCAAGCCCAGGTCATTATGGCAATGGCAGGAAAGTATGACATTATCGATTCCTTTTACATTTTCCTTGAGGAATTTCATTTTGGCTCCGTATTCTTCCGGAAGGCAGTAACCTGTTGTATCCGGAATATTCAATACGGTTGCTCCGGCTTTGATCACCTCTTCACATATCTGAGCAAGAAAAACGTTGTCTGTTCTACCGGCATCCTCAGCGTAAAACTCTATGTCCTCCACATATGACTTGGCATATTTCACCGCTTCTTTGGCCCTTTCAATGATTTTTTCGGGTGTCGAGTTGAACTTGTATTTAATATGAGACTCTGAAGTTCCGATACCTGTATGGATTCTTGGCTTTACGGCATGTTTTAAAGCCTGTGCCGCTGCATCAATATCTTTCAGATTGGCTCTTGTAAGGCCGCAAACCGTGGCATTTTTAACCAATTTTGAAATTTCAACGACCGAATTAAAATCTCCGGGGCTTGAAATCGGAAATCCAGCTTCAATGATATCAACTCCCAGCTCATCCAATCGTTCTGCAATAATTAATTTTTCTGGCGTATTTAGCTTACAACCAGGTACTTGCTCTCCATCTCTTAGGGTTGTATCGAATATTTGAACTTGATTTTTGCTCATTATTAAATATTTTTTATCACTTTTGAATAATCAAAATTAACGGGAAATCGATAAAGTTTCTGATTTTCTTTTAAAAGTTTACTACATTCAAGGTATTTGAAGACCTATTAATCGTCAATGAATCAGGTAGTTAAGGGTATTTTATTACGATGTCTATGGAAAAAACTGACGCACTTTTTTTGTTGGTCAAGTCATTGACAAAATCAGAAAAAAGGCAATTTAAATTATATGCAGGAAGACTGGGTGGAAATTCAGAAAAGAATTTCCTTGCCCTGTTTTCTGTGTTGGACAAACTTGATGGATTTGATGAAAAACAGATTCTGTTGAATACCAATATCAAAAAGCAGCAGCTTTCTAACTCGAAGGCACATCTGTACAGGCAGATTCTGGTCAGTCTGAAATTGAATCCGATTCACCAGAATGTTAAAATGAGGGTCCGTGAGCAACTTGATTTTGCGACAATTTTATTTAATAAGGGCTTGCACAAGCAGAGTCTTAAAATCTTGGATAAGGCTAAAAACATTGCCATTTTGCACGAAGAAACAACCCTGGCCTTTGAGATCGTTGAGCTGGAAAAAGTGGTTGAATCGCAGTATATAACAAGAAGCATGAGCAGTCGGGCCGATAACCTGATCCGTAAATCCGAGGAGTTGAGCAAGAGGTCGCTGATCCTGAGTAATCTTTCTAATTTGTCTTTGCAGCTGTACAGCATGCTTTTGAAGAAGGGTTATGTCAGCAATGACAAAGATTTTGAGGAGGTAAGGGAGTTTTTTGAGGCATCCATGCCCAAATATGACGTTAAAAAATTGGGCTTAAAAGAGAAATTATATCTCTACAAGGCATATTTGTGGTACAATTTTATTACCCAGAATTTTGTAGGCAGTTACAGGTATGCACAAAAATGGGTGGATTTGTTTTATTACAATCCCCGAATGAAAAAGAACAACCCGGTTTTCTATTTGAAAGGAATCAACTATTTGCTGGAATCCCTCTTTCTGAATCAACACTTGAGTAAATTCAGGTCGACTTTGAATTTTTTTGAGGAAGAATTGAACAACCAGCAGTTTTTATTGAATGAGAACACGGAGTCTCTTGCATTTTTATACCTCTATCTGAATAAGCTGAATCTTTATTTTCTGGAAGGGAATTTTAACAAGGGCTTAAAATTAATCCCTGAAGTGCTTGAAGAAATTGAAAGCCACAAGCTTAAAATAGATGAGCATCATATCATGGTCTTCTATTATAAATTTGCAAGTTTGTACTTTGGAGCCTCCAAATACGAGCAGTGTATATTTTACCTGGAGAAGATCATCAAGAACAAGAATCTTATGATGAGAGAAGATTTGCTCTGTTTTTCGAGAATTCTGAATCTTGTTGCTCATTATGAGGCGGGTATGGATCAAAATTTGGATGTCCTGATAAAATCCACCTATAAATTTTTGATTAAAATGAATGAATTGCATTTGGTGCAAAAAAAGTTCATTACGTTTTTGAGAAATTTAAGTCAAATTTATCCTCATGAATTGAAAGGCGCATTTATTGAACTGCACAAAGAATTAAAAGCCTTTGAGGATCACCCGTATGAAAAAAGATCTTTTATGTATCTGGATATCATCTCCTGGCTGGAAAGTAAAATTGATAATGTTTCGGTCGAATCTATCATCAAAAGGAAATCCAGACTTCAGTATAAATAATTTCAATTGAATCGTGAGTCTCATGATCGGTATGCCTTTGCTCAAAATCTTTTTAGACCCAAGATGCAGCATTTTTATAACCATCAGAATGAATCGTGAGTAAAAAAACACTTTTATAAAAAGAAACCTTGTTTTGGACAAGGTTTTTTTTGTTTTAAACCTTGTAAATAAGTCTGCTTATAGTTCTGAATTACAAATGATTATACTATTTACTGAATGATTGGATATTGTAATAAAAAAAATATAATTCCCAATGTCGGGTGCAGCCTTTCTATTTTTGTTGATAATTTAAGAAAACAGGGAAATAGTTAAAAAAATTTCAACATTGATAAAAGACCGCTTTCGTATTAATGAAAAGTTTAAACAAATACAGTAAGAGACTTACTCAGGATGCTACCCAGCCGGCTGCACAGGCCATGTTATATGCCGTGGGCCTGAATGATGAGGATATGAAAAAACCCCAGGTGGGTATTGCAAGTACGGGCTATGATGGCAATCCTTGCAACATGCATTTGAACCGTCTGGCGGCTGGAATCAAGGAAGAGGTCAATAAGAAAGACCAGGTAGGATTGATTTTTAACACCATTGGCGTCAGCGATGGTATTTCCATGGGGACCAGCGGCATGAATTATTCATTGCCTTCACGTGATATTATTGCGGATTCTATAGAAGTGGTGATGAATGCTCAAAGCTATGATGCATTGGTGTCAGTAGTGGGATGTGATAAAAATATGCCCGGCGCCATAATGGCCATGTTGCGACTGAACAGACCCTCATTAATGGTTTACGGGGGTACCATTGCTTCTGGAAGTTACAAGGGTCGAAAGCTGAATATTGTTTCTGCTTTTGAAGCACTGGGGCAGAAAATTGCAGGTGAAATAACGGAGGTTGAATACAAGGAAATTATAAAAAGTGCCATCCCGGGTGCAGGTGCCTGCGGTGGAATGTATACCGCAAATACCATGGCTTCTTCTATTGAGGCACTTGGTTTTTCATTGCCATACAATTCGTCCATACCGGCGGAGAACCCGAACAAGGAAAAAGAAAGTACGAGAATTGCCGATGCCATTAAAAACCTGCTTGAACTCGATTTAAAACCCCTGGACATTATCACAAAAAAATCACTTGAAAATGCGGTTGCCGTTGTTAATGCACTGGGTGGCTCAACCAATGCCGTTTTGCATTATCTGGCCATAGCCCATGCCGCAGGTATTGATTTTGGACTGGAAGATTTTCAAAGGGTGAGTGACAGGACACCTTTGATTGCGGATCTGAAACCGAGTGGTGAATACCTTATGGAAGACGTTCATGGAATTGGAGGAACTCCGGCGGTCATGAAATATTTACTTGACAGCGGTTTTCTTCACGGTGATTGTATGACTGTAACTGGCCAAACCCTGGCAGAAAATCTCAAAGACGTAAAAGCCATCAGTTTTGAAGAAGAGCAAAAGGTAATTTATCCAACGGATCAGCCTTTAAAATCATCGGGAAACCTTCAGATCCTGTACGGCAATCTCGCTGCAGAAGGTGCTGTTGCCAAGATCAGTGGCAAAGAAGGGAACCGGTTTAAGGGTAAGGCAGTTGTTTTTGACGGGGAGCAAGAGGCCAATGACGGGATAGGCGCAGGAAGGGTTTCTAAGGGAGACGTGGTGGTCATACGCTATGTGGGTCCGAGAGGAGGTCCGGGAATGCCTGAAATGTTAAAACCGACTTCTATGATCATGGGGGCCGGTCTTGGGAAAACGGTGGCACTGATCACTGATGGACGCTTTTCAGGAGGAACGCACGGTTTTGTTGTTGGACACATTACCCCTGAGGCACAATCCGGAGGTTTGATAGGGCTTGTTCAAGATGGTGACATGATCACTATAGATGCGGCTTCAAATTCAATCAATGTGGAACTCAGCGGGGAAGAAATAGAAAGAAGAAAATCGAATTGGAAGGCACCGGCACCGAAGCATAAGAAGGGAATTTTATACAAATATGCAAAAACTGTTTCGTCTGCTTCAGAAGGATGCGTCACGGATAAATTTTAGTAAGATAAGGATCAATAAAGTTGTTATTTATGGATACAATAACAAAATCAGAGAACAAAGTGAACAACAGAAAAACCATTTCAATAACGGGTGCCGAAGCTATGGTAAAATGCTTACTGGCTGAAGGTGTAGACCTGATATACGGGTACCCGGGAGGCGCCATAATGCCTGTTTATGATGAATTCTATAAATACGAAAAGGAATTGCATCATGTGCTGACCCGTCATGAGCAAGGAGCTATTCACGCGGCTCAGGGATATGCTAGGGTTTCTAACAAGGTTGGGGTGGCAGTAGCAACCTCGGGCCCCGGGGCAACCAATTTAATCACAGGAATTGCGGATGCCCAGATCGATTCAACACCGCTGGTTTGTATAACCGGGCAGGTGGGGTCTCATCTGTTGGGAAGTGATGCTTTTCAGGAAACTGACATCATCAGTATTTCAACTCCGGTAACCAAATGGAACTATCAAATTACCAAGGCATCAGAGATTCCTGAAGTCATGGCAAAGGCCTTTTATATTGCACGTTCGGGAAGGCCGGGCCCCGTATTAATTGACATTACCAAGGATGCCCAGTTTGGGCAGGTGGATTATTTTTACGAGAAATGCGAGGAGATCAGAAGTTACAAGCCGGTTCCTCAGATAGAACCGGATAAAATTGCCGAAGCCGCTGAACTGATCAATAAGGCCAAGAAGCCTTTTATAGTCTGGGGGCAGGGATTGACTTTGGGCAAAGCAGAAGATGAGTTCAAAGATTTTATTGAGAAGGCGGGTATCCCTTCAGCCTCAACACTTCTCGGATTATCGGCTCTGGCATCAGATCATCCTTTGCATATGGGAATGGTTGGCATGCACGGTAATTATGCTCCAAACAAACTCACCAACGAATGCGATGTGCTGATCGCGATCGGAATGCGTTTTGATGATCGTGTTACTGGAAAATTGGATACTTATGCTGCTCAGGCCAAAATCGTTCATTTTGAAATTGACCCGGCTGAGGTGGATAAGAATGTAAAAACAGATGTGGCCGTCATGGGTGACGTAAAGGAAACCCTGGCAGCCATACTTCCCTTGATCAATAAAAAAGATCACAAGGAATGGTTACAGGAATTCAGGGATCTTTATGATATTGAATACAAAGAAGTTATTGATGCACAGATCAATACCCGAACAAATGGACTGACCATGGCAGAAACCATAGTGGCGCTCAACAAAGTAACAGGAGGAGAGGCTGTGATCGTTTCAGATGTGGGGCAGCATCAAATGGTGGCGAGCAGATACAGTAATTTCAAACACAAGCGGAGCAAGGTCACTTCCGGCGGCCTTGGAACCATGGGATTTGCACTTCCCGCAGCCATCGGCGCAAAAATGGGTGCTCCTGAAAGAGAAGTTGTGGCTATCATTGGAGATGGTGGCTTCCAAATGAACATTCAGGAGTTGGGCACTGTGATGCAGAGCAAAGTTCCTGTCAAAATTATCGTATTGAACAATCAGTTTCTGGGCATGGTACGTCAGTGGCAAGAATTGTTTTTTGATGGTCGTTATGCTTCCACTACGATGACCAATCCAGATTTTGTAATGGTGGCTCAGGGCTATGGAATCAAATCGAAAAAGGTTTCTGAAAGAAAAGACCTTGCTGAAGCCATTGAAGAAATGGTTGCTTCAAAAGAGTCCTATTTCCTGGAGGTTGCTGTTGAAATGGAGGAAAATGTGTTTCCAATGATACCTACAGGTTCAAGTGTTTCTGACATAAGATTAAAATAAATTCTGATGAAAAAAGAAAAATACACTGTATCCATATATACAGAAAACAATCTCGGATTGTTAAACAGGATTGCCACCATATTTTTAAAGCGGCATATCAATATAGAAAGCCTTACCGTTTCCAGTTCGGAAATTGACAACGTTTCCAGGTTCATCATTGTGGCAGACCTCAGTGAGGCGCAGGTAAAAAAGATCATAGGTCAGATTGAAAAGCAGGTCGAGGTGATCAAGGCATATTATCACACCAATGATGAGTGCATCTATCTTCAGTCGGCCCTGTTTAAGATCAAATCCAGCCTGCTTTTTGAAGAAAGGCAGATCCAGAACATCATAAAGAACAGTAACGCCCAGATCGTCACTGTTTCTCCCGAATTCTTCGTGATCGAGAAATCCGGAAGAAAAGAGGAGATTGAAAATTTATATGATGAACTGGCAACTTTCGGAATCATGCAATTCGTAAGATCTGGAAGGATCTCCGTCACCAAGGAGGAAATGAAAATATCAGAAATATTAAGAAAACAATTAAATTAAAAATTAAAAAAAGATAATGGCAAATTATTTTAACACGCTTTCATTAAGAGAACAATTGGCACAATTAGGAAAATGCAGGTTTATGGAAGCTTCTGAGTTCTCAGAAGGAGTGTCGGCTTTAAAAGATAAAAAAGTAGTCATCGTAGGTTGCGGGGCACAGGGATTGAATCAGGGATTGAATATGCGTGATTCAGGGTTAGACATAGCTTACGCCTTGCGCGAAGGAGCCATTAAGGAAAAGCGTCAGTCTTTTAAGAATGCTTCTGAAAACGGCTTCACGGTGGGAACCTATGAGGAACTCATCCCTACAGCTGATCTGGTCTGCAATCTTACACCTGACAAACAGCACACTGCAGTTGTCAATGCCGTGATGCCTTTAATGAAAAAAGGTGCCACCTTGTCTTATTCGCATGGTTTCAATATTGTGGAAGAAGGAATGCAGATCAGGGAAGACCTAACAGTGATCATGGTTGCTCCAAAGTGCCCGGGATCAGAAGTGAGAGAAGAATACAAGAGAGGTTTTGGTGTTCCGACACTTATTGCTGTTCATCCTGTAAATGATCCTCAGGGGAAAGGCTTTGAGCAGGCCAAGGCCTATGCAGTTGCCACCGGAGGAGACAGGGCAGGAGTTCTGGAATCCTCATTTATTGCTGAAGTAAAATCAGACCTTATGGGGGAGCAAACCATTCTTTGCGGGGTATTGCAAACCGGATCTATTCTTTGCTTTGACAAAATGATAGAAAAGGGAATTGATGCGGGATATGCCTCAAAACTGATACAATACGGATGGGAAACCATAACCGAGGCCTTAAAACACGGGGGTATTACAAATATGATGGACCGATTGTCCAATCCTGCTAAAATTAAGGCCTATGCCTTGTCTGAAGAATTAAAGGAAATTATGCGACCCTTGTTTCAAAAGCACATGGACGATATCATGTCGGGCGAGTTTTCCAGAACCATGATGGAAGACTGGGCCAATGATGACAAAAACCTGTTGACCTGGAGGGCCGCCACAGGGGAAACCGCCTTCGAAAAAACACCTGCCTCAGATCAGGAAATTTCTGAACAGGAATACTTTGACAATGGCTTGCTGATGGTAGCCTTTGTAAGAGCCGGTGTGGAACTTGCGTTTGAGACGATGACAGAAGCCGGTATTATAGATGCTTCAGCCTATTATGAATCTTTGCATGAAACTCCTTTGATCGCAAATACCATTGCCCGTAAAAAATTGTATGAGATGAACGCTACCATATCTGATACTGCAGAATACGGATGCTATTTGTTTGACCATGCCTGTAAGCCATTGCTTGCAGATTTCATGAAAGGTATTGGTACAGATGTTATTGGAACAAATTTCGGTGACGGTAAAGACAATGGAGTCGACAACCAGAAGCTGATTGCCATTAACGAAGAAATTCGTTACCATGATGTAGAAATGATAGGATCTGAACTGAGAGAATCCATGACGGCTATGATCAAAATTGTCTAGGCAAAGAAACCGTATTGTTGATTAAAAAAAATCAGACCATCGGTTTCACGACAATTGAAGCCGGTGGTTTTTTGATTATATCCATGAAGAATCCTTATACAGATATCCAGGAAGTCCATGAAGCAGCAGAGCGCATCAGTGATCTGGTCAGGCATACGCCTGTGATCCGCATGCCTCATTTTTCTGAGCAATACGGAGCTGATATCTTTTTTAAAAGGGAAGACCTTCAAAGGGTCAGGTCGTATAAGATCAGAGGGGCTTTTAACAAGATAAAAAAGCTGGTTGATCTGAACAATACCCGGGCGGTCGTTTGCTCAAGTGCGGGCAACCATGCACAGGGAGTCGCCCAGGCATGTCAGTTCATGGGGATCAGGGGTGTTATTTTTATGCCGACCACAACCCCTCAGCAAAAAATACAGCAGGTTGAAATGTTCGGAAGGGAGCAGGTTGAAATAAGACTTGTGGGTGATACCTATGATGCTTCTTATGAAGTAGCCATGGACTATTGCGCCTCAAATCATTACGAATTCGTTCATCCCTTTGATGACAACGACATCATAGCCGGTCAGGCTACTGTTGCCCTTGAATTGTTGAAAGACCTCAGGGACCCGATAGATTATATTTTTGTACCTGTTGGAGGTGGTGGACTTGTTTCAGGCATCTTGAGCGTCTTCAAAAATAAGCACCCGGAAACCAGGATCATTGGTGTAGAGCCGGAAGGTGCCCCTTCCTTGAAGACATCCCTTGCAAAAGGTCAGAATACCACGTTGACACAGATCGAGAAATTTGTTGACGGAGCTGCTGTAAAACGTATGGGAGATATCCCTTATGAAATCTGCAAAGCGGGTATTGATGATGTTCTCGTGATCCCGGAAGGTAAGATCTGTTCCTCTTTATTGAAATTGTATAACGAGAAGGCCATTGTGGTAGAACCTGCCGGTGCCCTTTCGGTGGCTGCCCTTGACCTTTACAAAGAACAGATCAAAGGCAAAAAAGTGGTATGCATCATCAGCGGAGGAAATAATGACATTTCAAGGATGGAAGAGATCAAGGAAAGATCCCTTTTGTATGAAGGAATCAAACACTATTTTATGGTTACATTTCCTCAACGAGCGGGTGCCCTTAAAGAATTTGTGGTCAATGTACTTGGTGAAAACGATGACATCACCTTTTTTGAATATACAAAAAAAAACAGTCGTGCCAGAAGTTCCGCTGTTGTAGGGATCGAACTCAAGGCCAAAGATGATTTTGATCCTTTGCTGAAAAGAATGAAGGAAAAAGATTTTTTTGGCGCTTATCTGAATGACAGCCCTGAACTGTTTCAGTTTCTGATTTAAAAAATGAAGATTTAAGAATAAATATATAATTTAAACTTACGCATTATGTCTATACAGACAATTTTTAACGACACAAAAGTGCCTGAAGCCTATCAGGTACCCCTTAAGAAGAAATACGATTCTTACCTTTTAAACGGAGAAATAAAAAAGTGGAGTGGAAAAACGGCACCTGTTTACTCACCGGTATACACGCCCGATGAACAGGGAGATTTACAACCGACATTTTTGGGCTCACTTCCTGTTATGGGTGAAAAGGAAGCCATGGCAGCACTGGATGCCGCCAATGAAGCTTTTAGCAACGGAACAGGATCATGGCCAACCATGAGGGTTGAAGAACGGATCAAATGTGTTGAGAATTTTGCCTCATTGATGGTGTTGAAACGAGAGGAGGTTGTAAATTTTATCATGTGGGAGATCGGAAAAACACTTCCGGATGCCCAAAAGGAATTTGACAGAACCGTTGAGTACATTTATGATACCATTGAAGAGCTCAAGGAACTTGACAGGAATTCTGCAAGGATTCAATTGCACAGTAATGTATATGCCCAGGTAAGAAGAGGGCCACTGGGCGTTGTCCTTTGCCTCGGGCCCTATAACTATCCTTTGAACGAGACATTTTGTTTGTTGATTCCTGCTTTGATCATGGGTAATACAACCGTTTTTAAACCCGCAAAATACGGTGTTATTTTGATCACCCCTCTACTTGATGCCTTTGCGGAGGCATTTCCGAAGGGGGTGGTAAACATACTCTTTGGAAGAGGGAGAGAAGTGGCAACTCCGATTGTTAAATCCGGAAGAATGGAGGTGCTTGCCCTTATTGGAAACAGTAAATCGGCCAATGCTTTGCAGAGTCATCACCCCAAAAAGAACAGACTGAGGCTCGTACTCGGACTCGAGGCTAAAAATCCTGCCATAGTACTGCCGGATACTGATTTGGATCTGGCAGTGGAAGAATGTGTATTGGGCTCCCTGTCCTATAACGGACAGCGCTGTACAGCCCTGAAAATGCTCTTCATTCACGAGGATATTATTGAAGAATTCAATTCCAGGTTTGTAGCCAGGATCAAAGAATTAAAATATGGTCTTCCCTGGGAGCCGGGAGTGAAGTTGACACCTTTGCCTGAGCCCGGCAAGCCAAAATATATCAAAGAACTCATTGATGATGCGGTTTCTAAAGGAGCAGAGATAATCAACGAAGGTGGGGGAGAAACGTTTAACAGCTTTGTTTACCCGGCAGTCCTATACCCGGTCAATGAGACCATGAACGTGTACCATGAGGAACAATTTGGCCCGGTAATTCCTGTAATTTCGTTTAAAGATGTCCAGGAACCTATAGACTCCATTGTAAATTCGAATTACGGACAGCAAGTGAGTTTGTTCAGTAAAAATCCTGATACCTTGGCACCGCTCATCGATAGCCTTGTCAACCAGGTTTGCCGGGTAAATATCAACAGCCAGTGCCAAAGAGGTCCTGATGTGTTTCCTTTTGTGGGGAGAAAAGATTCGGCAGTGAGCACGCTTAGTGTAAGAGCGGCATTGCGATCTTTCTCGATAAGAACGCTTGTGGCCTGCAAGAATAATGACTTGAACAAGAACATCCTGAACGATATTCTGGATCAGAATAAATCAAATTTTGTAAGCACCAATTATATCCTTTAAGGACGAGCTTTATCTTTATATAGACTGATTACAAAAGGAAGTCACAGACTTCCTTTTGTTATTAAAACTTGAAAGTTTTGAGAAAATTGGCATTATTAGTATCTTGGTGTATCACTAATCACCTTACTTATGCCTTTCAGATCCCGATTCACGATTGTTCACGGTAATTTGTTCAAGCTATTTGTGATGTTCTTGCTAACTGCTTCTTTTCATGTTTCAGGGCAGATACAATATCAGATCTCAACCAATAAAAAAGTATCGATCGGTTCATACGGAAGGGCAGGAGTTGACTGGTCTTTTGAAAATGGAGGTTCTGTGGGCAGGAGGTTGAATCTCAATAATATGGGTAGTATTGGAGGACGTTTAGAGGAGCAGGATTACCTGGAGGTGGCCCCAAATTTTAATTTTACCCCGAAGGAAGGTGACAGTACCATGATTTATGCACAGATCAGGCTCGCACTCTATTCAACCGGGGTAGGAAGCTTTGCCAACAGCACTTCTTCAAGTATAGGAGGACTGGCGTTTTCGGTACCTGAAATTTTTGTAGAGGCCAGAAATATAAAGGGATCAGGAGTCAGTATGTGGGCGGGTTCGAGACTATATCGTGGTCCGGATGTTCATATTGCAGATCATTTTTATTTTAATGATCATTCGGGACCCGGATTTGGTGTTGAATTCAAGAATACCAGGCTCTCGACTGTTTTTGTGGCCTCAACCGACACAACCTCAACGGTGCCCCCTTATTTTTATTTGAATATCAAAACAGGAACACCCAGTACCGCACTCAGACAAAGGGTGGTGGTTGTGGCCGAGCAGGATTTTGAACTTGACGACAACAACGGGATTACCCTCCTGGGTGAATTTCACCGAATGGCAGATGCTGATGGTGAAATTGAAGTTGATTCCGTTGCCCGTGAATTTAATTTTCCTTCAGATGTTGGCTATGTCCTGGGTTTGAAGCACGAGCATAAAATAAAAAAGTTATTACCGGGTTCTTTTAATGATTTTTCAATTCGGTATGGATCAGGGATTGCCAATGGTGGTGACGGGGGATTGTCAAAAACCTGGCTCACTTTTGGGGCTCCGGATACCATCGCCCGGAATTTTAAAGGAGCTTATTCTCTTGCCCTTGTCAATCATGCCGTGCTGAATTTTTCCGATAAATATACCCTGAATGGCTATGCGATTTTCACAAAAAGTAAAGGTGCGGCAGATACGGATCACCTTTCAAAAACCTTTTTCGGAAGAGAGGTGTTTAACCGGAAAATTGATTTTACGGTAGGATTCAGGAATGAACATTATATCAGTGATTATTTTCATTTGCTTACAGAGGTGCACTACTCTCAAAGAAAAGACGGGGTAAATCCGTGGGCCAGTATGCTTAAATTCTCTGTGGCACCGATTTATGTGCCCACTGGCGAAAGGATTACCTGGGCCAGGCCGCATCTTCGGTTCGTGGCCTCCGCTGCCCGATACAACGACTATGCCATGGAATCACTTTATTCGCCTTATCTGGAATTTACGGGCAGCAGAAGGTGGGGTTATTATTTTGGGGTGAAGGCTGAATGGTGGGTATGGAATTAGGAGCGCGGTTTGTTCTGAAGCTCAGTTTGACAAAGTTGCCATAAACCGGAATGAGGCAAGGGAGCCTCAATGCTTATTTCTTCTTTTTTGACGGGATGAATGAATTTGATTTTTTTCGCATGCAAAAGGATACCACCGTCCCTGTTTGATCTTTTGCTGCCGTATTTTAAATCTCCCTTGATGGGATGTCCTATGACCGACAACTGGCACCGGATCTGATGGTGACGACCCGTTTCCAGATTTATCTCCAAAACTGAGTATCGGTCAAGTTGAAGGAGTTTCTTATAATGCAAGACAGCAAGCTTGGTGTCCTTCGATTCTTTCATAAATGCCGTTGACCGGTTGTTCCTGGGATTTTTCTTCAAATGATGCTTCAGGGTTCCATTGTCTTCAATGGGATGTCCTTCAACAAGAGCCCAGTAGGTCTTTTCAATTGATTTTTCCCGGAGTAATTTGTTCATCCGTTCCAGCGCTTTTGAGGTTTTTGCAAATACAACTATGCCCGAGGTGGGCCTGTCTAAGCGATGAACTACTCCTAAAAAAACCTTGCCAGGTTTGTTGTATTTTTCTGCGATATAGGCCTTGACCACTTCGCTTAAAGGTTTGTCGCCGGTGATGTCTCCCTGAACAATATCTCCCACCCTTTTGTTGATCACAATAAGGTGGTTGTCTTCAAAAAGAACCTGTAAATTATCTTTTGTTGAGTGCATGGCTCGCAATAAAGGTGTAAAAATAAGAAATACCGAGGCTATGGCCCCAATAATATTTATGTAACTCAAGTGCCAGAAAAAAATCCTTTTTTAATTAAACTTATCTTGAATTAAGGGGTCTAATATATAAGGTGTATTAAAGCGGAAGTTATGAAAAATTTAATTTATTTTTTTGTTTTGATCCTTTTATCGGGATGTGATGATTCGAATGATACGGACCTTTCTGAGCCCTTATCTAAAACGGAAATTGAGAATTTACAATATTTAAAAGAGGAGGAAAAATTGGCCAGGGATGTATATTTGTACGCCCATGATCTTTACGGGCAGATCATTTTTGAAAATATTGCCAACAGTGAACAGGCCCATATGAACAGTGTGACGGTGATGCTCGATAAATATGGGATCCAGGACCTGTCTTATGAAGCAAGGGGAGTCTTTTATAATCAAGGACTACAAAATTTGTACAAAGAATTGACCAGTTTGGTTGATAAGTCCGTGCAAGAAGCATTGTTCGTCGGTGCAACAATCGAAGACCTGGATATTTTCGATTTAAATAATTTTATGGACACCACCGATTATGAGGATCTTCAAAACCTTTATGAGGTCTTAAGCTGTGGTTCGAAGAATCATATGCGGGCTTTTTCACAGGATATTGTCAATTCCGGCGGGGTTTATGTCGCTCAGTACATATCGGAGGAAGACTATGCCCTCATTTTGGCCAGTGATATGGAAAAATGCGGAAATTAAAAAAAAACTGAAATGAATAAAATTGCTCTTTTATCAGTCATGGCAACAACGTTGATAGCCTCTTGCGTACTAGACGAAAAAAAGGATATGAGTCAACAGTTAAAGGATCAAAAAGCCGAACTTTATCAGAAAGAATCGGAGGGCTATCAACTGTTAAAGGATAAGTGCTATGTATGTCACAATCCTGATGCCGCATCTCATGATGAGTTGATTGCTCCTCCTATGGCAGCGGTAAAAATGCGGTATCGTATGTGGTATCCTGATGAAAATGAATTTACAGCCGCCCTGGCATCATGGGTCTTGGATCCAAAGCCGGAAAAGGCACTGATGAAAGGTGCCGTTGACCGCTTCAAGGTCATGCCCAGTCAGGAATTTGAGCCAGGGGATGTACAAAAGATTGCTTTGTATATCTATCAAAACAAATTGGAAGAACCCGAATGGTTTGCAGCTCATGAAAAGAATATGCATGGCAGGGGCAGGGGTATGCGCCGGGTTATTGAAGACTAAAAAATCACTGCTGCTTTATGCTGTCATTGACCTGTTGAATAAAGTCCAGGATCTCATCCCTTCCTGTTTTATCAGCAGATGAGGAAATAAAACAGGTGGGTAATTCTTCCCAGTATTGCAATAATTCTTTTTTGTAAGTTTCAATATTCCTGGGCAGGGTAGATTTGTTCAATTTATCTGTTTTCGTGAAAACAATGCAAAAAGGGATGGCATTGCTACCTAAAAACTCCATGAATTCAAGGTCGATCTGCTGGGGTTTGTGGCGGCTGTCAATCAATATAAAAGTGCAGGCGAGTTGCATTCTTTTATTAAAATAATCCTTTATGAATTTCTGGAAGGTTTTTCGCTGGTCCTTGGATACGGAGGCGTAACCATAACCGGGAAGATCGACCAAAAACCAGTTTTTATTGATCAGAAAATGATTGATCAGCTGCGTCTTTCCTGGTTTTCCAGATGTTTTGGCCAATGATTTATGATTGGTCAGCATGTTGATCAAAGAGGATTTTCCTACATTGGACCTCCCGATAAAGGCATATTCAGGAAGTTTTTCTTTCGGACATTTCGAAACATCTGTATT
>JAHEHF010000082.1 GCA_024644745.1 Flavobacteriaceae bacterium | reverse complement strand
TGGAAGGAAAAGTGCAGTATGCGCTTGAAGGAAGTGTATTTATTGCCGGCGCAGCCATACAGTGGTTAAGGGACGGACTGCAGCTCATCGATCATGCCAAAGATTCCGAATATTTTGCCAGACAGGTTGAAGGCGACAGCAATGTTTATGTAGTTCCCGCATTTGCAGGACTGGGGGCACCTTATTGGGATATGGATGCCCGGGGATCCATTTTCGGGCTTACCAGAGATACCGGGAAGAATCACCTGATCAAGGCAACCCTGGAATCACTGGCCTACCGCAGCAAGGACCTCATTCTGGCCATGGAAGAAGATTCAGGCTTCAAACTGACTGCCCTGAAAGTAGACGGAGGGGCCTGTGCCAATGATTACCTCATGCAATTTCAGGCCAATATTCTCGATTCAAGGGTCGAACGTGCCGAGATCATTGAATCAACTGCGCTGGGTGCAGCCTATCTCGCGGGGATCGGGGCAGGTTTTTGGAAAAAGGAAGACATCCTGAGAAACAGAAAGATTCAAAAGGAATTCAATCCTGAGATGACGACAGACAAAAGGAATAAATTGTACGGGACCTGGAAAAAAGCCGTGGAACGGTCCATGAACTGGGAGGAGGATTAATCAACTGATTTACAATATTCTAACCGATCATATGATGAAAAAAGACATAGAAATACCAGCTGTTGATAAGCTGATCATGGCAGTAACTGAAGAATATAATGAGCTATTTAAAACAACTGACCACTATGTTTACCTGATCAATAAAAGAGAAAATGAACTTGAAATGGTCCTAATCCTTTCAAGTGGTTCCGACCAGGACCGGGCAACCTCTGTAATGAGACATAAAATAGAAAAATTACCGCCCCTTTCATTTGCCAGGGTAGAACTGATGCAGGAAGAAATACTGGATTTAACCAATCATTTCAAGGTCAGTTTTTTTGAAAACAACCGGCTTTTTGAAAAGGATTTCACCCTTGAAAAAAACGCTTTCAAAGAGGGAGCATTGCGACACATCAAGATCCTCAACAAAAGGGGAATTGTACTAAAATAATCATCATGGCCAAACATTACGACCACATCAACAAGAGACTCGAAAAATTCATAGCAGCACAAAAAATATTTTTTGTAGCCACTGCAACAGACAGGAGCCGGATCAACCTTTCGCCTAAAGGCATGGATTCCTTCAGGGTCATTGATCAAAAAAGGGTTTTATGGCTCAATCTGACAGGCAGTGGCAATGAAACCGCTGCGCACCTGGATGCAGACGGGCGGATTACCATCATGTTCTGTGCTTTTGAAGGTGCACCGATGATTCTTAGAATTTATGGCCGGGGCAAGGTCATACACCCGAATGATGAAAACTGGGAAGAAGTCATGGCTCATTTCCCGACCCTGGCCGGAACCCGACAGATCATGGATGTCAGTATTGAGATGGTACAGACCTCCTGCGGTATGTCCATTCCTTATTTTGATTTTAAGGAAGAGCGGCTTGAACTGGATGAATGGGCAAAAAAGAAAGGACCGGAAGGCATAAGGAACTATTGGAAGGAAAAGAATGAAACGAGTATTGACGGCATACCAACCAAAATCCAGGAGGGCTACTGATGCAGGATTTTTCAAATCTAAACAGGAAGGAAATTGTCGAAGCCCTGAAGAAAGAAAGCTTTGATCTTTTGATCATTGGCGGCGGGATCACAGGAGCCGGTATTGCTCTGGATGCCGCAACCAGAGGCCTCAAGGTATTGCTGCTCGAGCAAAATGATTTTGCCTCGGGTACGAGTTCCAAGTCAACCAAACTGATACACGGGGGCCTGCGCTATCTCAAACAGTTTGATTTCTGGCTGGTGCACGAGATCGGATCTGAAAGGGCCATCCTTCACAACCTGGCACCCCACATTGTGGTGCCCGATAAAATGCTGCTCCCGATTATCCAAAACGGGACCTATGGATCCTGGCTTACTTCTATCGGCTTGAAGATATATGATATTTTAGCAAGTGTTGAAGGCGAAGACAAGCGAAAAATGCTTGACAAGGAAGAAGCCCTGCTCAAAGAACCTCTGCTTCCGAAGGACATTCTTGAAGGGGCAGGCTATTATGCTGAGTACAGGACCGATGATGCCAGGCTGACCATAGAAGTCATCAAAACTGCGGTCAGGCACGGTGCCTTTGCACTCAACTATTGTCAGGTGAGGGAATTCTCCTATACCGATGGTAAAATTTCAGGTATCAAGGCACAGGACCTGCTGTTGGATCAGGAACTGGAAATTAAAACTGCATGTGTGGTCAATGCCACAGGGCCCTGGGTTGACCTGACAAGAGATAAAATGGATCTCAGACCGGGAACAGGCAAAAGGCTCCAACTGACCAAAGGAGTACACCTGGTTTTCCCCTTTGACAAATTTCCCATCAAACAATCTGTTTATTTTGACGTGCCTGATGGCCGGATGATCTTTGGAATCCCCAGAGGAAAGGTCACTTATGTGGGCACAACAGATACCAAATACACAGGAGATCCAGAAGAGGTGAAAACAAGCTTGATCGATGCGCTTTATCTGATCAGTGCCGTGAATCATATGTTTCCTGACATTGAGCTTGAATTGAATGACATACAGTCCAGCTGGGCAGGCTTGAGGCCTCTTATTTATGAAGAGGGCAAAACGGCCGGAGAACTCTCCCGCAAAGATGAAATATTTGAGTCTGCAACGGGCCTTATTTCGATTGCAGGTGGCAAACTCACAGGTTACAGAAAAATGGCTGAGAGGACGGTCGATCTGATCGAAAAAAGGATTTCAAAAAATGAAAAAAAATCCTTGCGACCCATTCAGACAGAATCGATATATCTCACTGAAGATCCTTTTGAAAACTATGATGAAGTAATAAAGTACATCAAAAACCTCTTACCCCTGCTCAAGACATTTGGATTTGACAGAAAAGATGTGACAAGTCTGGTTCAGCGATATGGAAAGCAAACAGAATCGATACTTGAAAAATTCAGAGAATTAAATAACGAAGACCCTGAGATCAGGCTTGCAATGGCCGAGCTGTGGTTTTCACTTCAATACGAGATGGTGGCTGAACCCCTTGACTTTTTTGAAAGAAGGACCGGCAGGCTTTATTTTAATGCCTCTGGCATTGAAAAGCTCATAAGGCCTGTTCTTCTTGAATTTGCAAAGGTTTTTAAATGGGATGAAGACAGCCTGAAAAAGCAGCATGGCATCTTGGAAAATGCGCTTGAGGAAATTCGAACCTTCAAATAAGCGGTATAAGATCAATTCAAGATATCGGTCAACTGCAGAAATTCATTCTTGGCGTCCTTGTTCTCATAAAGTATTCTGTAAACGGTATCAATGATCGGAGTATGGGCTCCGTTTTCAAGATTGATCCTGTAAGCACTCTTCGTCGCATAGTATCCTTCAGCAACCATACTCATTTCCATCATGGCTGATTTGACGGTATACCCTTTGCCAATCATGTTTCCAAACATTCTGTTCCTGCTGAATGTAGAATATCCGGTCACTAAAAGGTCCCCTAAATAGGCAGAATTATTAATGTTTCTTTTCATTTTGTGCACCTTTTTGATAAATCGCTTCATCTCTCTGATGGAATTTGACATCAGTACGGCCTGAAAATTATCCCCATAACCCAAACCATGAGCAATACCGGCAGCCACGGCAAAAATATTCTTTAGCATGGCGGCATATTCGGTTCCTATGATGTCATCTGAGATCTTTGTCTTGATGTACCTGCCTGCAAGTTTACTGGCAAGAATTTCGGCCTTTGCCGCATCCTGACTCGCAATGGTCAGATATGACAGCCGTTCCATGGCCACTTCTTCAGCATGGCACGGCCCGGTAATCACTCCGATATTTTCGAAGGGTATTTTTAATTTTTCGTGAAAATGTTCCCCAACGATCAAGCCAGATTCAGGAACAATTCCCTTGATGGCCGAAAATACCACCTTGTTCTCCATGGGAACCGTAATTTTATCAAGTTCGGCCTGCACATAGACAGAAGGAACGGCAAAAATGATATAATCGGCATAGGTGATGATCTCATTGATATTTTCAGAAAAGTGCAGCTTTGCGGGATCAAAATAAGCGGAACTCAGATAATTAGGATTATGCTTGTTCAATTTGATATGCTCAATGATATAATGACTTCGCATATACCATCCTACCTCATCCATATTCTCGCAAAGCATCTTAACTATTGCGGTAGCCCAACTACCCCCTCCAATAACTGCAACTTTTAGGTCTGATCTCATAAAAAAAAACTAATGTTTTCATCAAAAGTAGTAAAATTTAAAGAACTGGCAGAGATAGGTTTTGATTATTAAATTTTCTAAATTTGTTAGTGAATCACTCTTAATACTTTCATTGAAATGAGCACTGATGAAAAAAACAAGCAAGATAAAAAGGATCTGAAAAAGGACCTTAAAGAAGGTGCGAAAAAACTGAAAGACAAGGCAAAAGATATCGCCAGGGATCTTGATGAGAATACAAAGGAGTTTCAGGAAGAAGCAAAATCCACCGCCGAGGAATTCAGCAAAGGGGCAAAAGACGCCTATGAACAATTGAGTTCAGAAAGCGATAACAAAAGGATCATAGCCGGAATATTGGGAATCATTTTAGGATCCCTGGGCATTCATAAATTTATCCTGGGTTATCAGAAAGAAGGAATCATCATGCTGGTCGTAAGCCTCATCAGTTTTGGTTACCTCGCCGGATTGGTGGCACTCATCGGACTGATTGAAGGCATTATCTACCTCACCAAATCAGATGAGGATTTTTACCAAACCTATCAGGTAGGCAAAAGGCCCTGGTTCTAAAAACATAAACAATGGAAATAGTTGATGACAATGGGAACAAAATAGCTCCCCCCCAGGAAAACAAAAGAATCATTGCCGGTGTTATTGGAATCTTTCTGGGCTGCTTTGGAATCCATAAATTTATACTGGGATACCAAAATGAAGGGCTCATCATGCTTTTGACCACCGTGCTGACCTGTGGTCTTGCCGGGGGTATTATGGCTTTAATTGGCCTGATTGAAGGTATTGTCTATTTGACAAAATCTGATGAGGAGTTTTATTTTCTCTACCAGGAGAACAAAAAACCCTGGTTTTAATCCTCACTATTTTCAGAATTTAATTTGCGCTCCAGCTCCGCCTGAAATTCTTCCATTACGGGTTTAACCGTGCTTTCAGGAAGATCCGCAATTCTGATGTACATAAGACCGTCAACAGCATTGTTGAATTTAGGGTCTACGTTAAAAGCGACGAGTCTTGCATTTTGCTTGACATATTTCTTCATCAGCACGGGTAATCTTAAATTTTCCGGTTCGATCTCATCAATAAACCTGTCGAATTTATTCATGTCTGCCTTCGTATTATCAAACACAAAATCCTTATCCGCCACATTCAATTTCACCTTGTATTCCTTTTTAGGAGAAACATATTGAGCGATAAAAGGGTCGTAATAATGGGATTTCATAAACTCGATCATCAATGACTTTGAGAAATTTGAAAAATTATTACTGATACTTACCCCGCCCATCAAATACTTGTGCTCAGGATACCTGAGGGTAACATGAACAATGCCTTTCCATAGCAGGAACAACGGCATCGGTTTTTGCTGGTATGCTTTAATGATAAATGCCCTGCCCATTTCTATGGTGGTCTCCATCATTCCGAACAATTCAGGTTCAATCTTGAACAACTCATTGACATAAAAACCCTTGATCCCATATTTCTTGAAGATCACCTGCCCAAGACCCATTCTATAAGCTCCCACGAGCTTTTTGTTTTCTTCATCCCACAAAAAAAGGTGTTTGTAAAAATGGTCAAATCGATCGAGGTCCATCGATTTATTGGTGCCCTCTCCAATTTCCCTGAAGGTAACTTCCCTCAGCCTTCCCATCTCTTTTAAGATATTCGGAATATCCTGGCTTTTGGCCAGATAGATCCTGTAAGATTTACTTGTGAACAACAAGGAATCATTTGCATCCAGAACCTTCAGCTCCTTTTGGATCAGACCGGTATCAACGGGATCAATGATCCGCGCAGGTGTTTTATGAATTTTGAAGTTTTTCGTATTGATGTATGACTGTTGCGTTTCGAAAGGGTTGGCCAGCATATAGGTCTTTTTCCTGAGGTACTGGTGGAAATCTTCCAGGCTCGTGAATTCATTCTGCTCCTTTATCTGGATCGGTTTGCCTATTCTTACCCTGATCTGCCTATTCTTTTGTGAGAGCAGTTCAGAAGGTAATTTGGCGGTTCTGAGGGTCCCGCTCATGCGAGAGAGCCAATAGAACAGTTTGCTGTTCTTGGCGTGAAAATATATCGGGATTACCGGTACATTCGCCCTTTTGATGATCTTGATGGCACCTTCTTCCCAAGGCCTGTCCACCATTAGTTTTCCATCTTTAAAAGTAGATACTTCCCCTGCCGGAAAGATTCCCAACGGGTAGCCTTCGCTTAAGTGAAGTAAGGCACTTTTAATTCCTGTTACACTTGACTTACTGTCTTTACGGTCCTCAAACGGATTGACCGGCATGACATACTTCTGCAAGGGAACAATTCTGTGCAGTAAGAAATTGGCGATGATCTTATAATCCGGTCTTTTTTCGGCAAGTAACTTCAACAATAAAATACCGTCGATGCCACCCAGCGGATGGTTTGAAACCGTGATAAATGGTCCCTCTTTGGGAATGCGGTCCAGGTCTTTTTCCGGAATCTGAAAATCAATCTTAAAATCTTCCAGAAGACCGTCCAGGAACTCCAGGTCCTTTTTATGCTTGTGCCTTTCATAAATCCTGTTGAGCTTGGAAATCCTCAGGGTCTTCAAAAGCATCCATCCCATAAAGGTTCCCAGAACCCCGAATTTATCGAGCTTGATGACATTTGCAACTTCTTTTGAATTTACCAAGCTCATATTAATCTTTAGATTTAGTAATGATCTGAACCGTTTCCCTGCTCCTTTGCTTCAACAAAACCTCCCGGCCCTGCTCAATCGAACTGATCGCATCTTTATTAAAATGCCTGATCGTGTATAAAGTCAGGTCCCTGTTGTACTTGACCATATATTTAGGTTCAAGTGCTTTAAAAAGACTGTTAAAATTATTAAAATTATTTTCAATACAGACAGAAAAACTCAGAGCCGAATTCTGGATCAGGTTCACCTTCATTTTAAACTGATGCAACAACCTGAAAATGTCACTGATATCTTCCTCCATGACAAAATGAAATTCACGATCGGAAATAGAGATCAGAATCTGCTCTTTTTTAACAATAAAACAAGGAATTTTTGGTACAATATCCAGTCCTGATTTAATAAGCGTTCCCTGTTTACGCGGATCTGAAAATGACCTCACTTTAAGAGGAATTCCTTTTCTTTGCAAAGGCTGCAGAGTCTTTGGATGTATCACAGACGCCCCGTAAAAAGCCATTTCGATGGCCTCTTTATAGGAGATTCTCTCAATCAGAGATGTACTTTCAAACTCCCTCGGATCTGCATTGAGCACCCCTTCAACATCTTTAAATATAGACACCTCCTCAGCATCGAGGCAATAAGCAAAAATACCTGCCGTATAATCGGATCCTTCTCTTCCCAAAGTCGTGGTTCTCCCGTAATTGTCACTTCCCAGGAACCCCTGTGTAATCGTAACCCCAGCTTTATTGACCCTTTCATTGATCAAATTACAGGTCTTGTCCCAATCTATTCTTGCACGCCTGAAATCACTGTTGGTCTTGATGCACTTTCTGACGTCTAGCCAGTCATGGTCATAGTTGTTCTCTTTAATAAATGCACTGCAGATCCTTGTAGATAAAAATTCTCCCTGGCCCACAATCTGGTCGTACACATAATCATAATCTGTAGAATTATTATGCTTTAAAAAAGAATGGATCTCATCAAAAACAGCAGTCAATACATCATAAACCTCATCCCCGGACTGAAATCCAAGGTCCTGGATGAGTCCTTGATGAAAAGTATAAACGACTTCCAGTTTTTCCTGCAGATCCTCCCGGCGACCCAAATAAGAATTAACCACACTTTCGAGGGCATTTGTCATTTTACCCATGGCAGATATGACGACCAACACTTCCTTCTTGTCAAGTGCCTTAAGCGTCGCAAGAAAATTCCTGACGCCTTGTGCATCCTTTACCGAAGCACCCCCAAACTTATATACTTCCATGATTGATTAATATCGTTTTAAACTGTTTCAATAGCGCTCAACAAACCCTCCCAGCGAACGCTCGTCCATATGAACCACCTTCCAGGAATCGAGGATCCTTGCCCCGGTCGAGACATAGAAATCAATGGCAACCTGATTCCAGTCAAGGACCTCCCAGGAAACCCTCCTGAATTTTTGCTCATGGGCATAATGTAAAACTTTTGCATACAATTCCTTACCAACTCCCTTGTTTCTGTGCTCCTGTTTCACGATCAGATCCTCCAGGTGCAACGATCTTCCTTTCCAGGTAGAATACCTTTCATAGAAAAGTGCCATCCCGATGATCTCTTTGTTTTCTTCAGCCACAAATACCTTAAAAAAAGGCTGGGCGCCAAAACCATCTCTTTCCAGGTCTTTTTCAGTCAACTCAACGGCATCAGCCTCTTTTTCAAATGTAGCCAATTCTTTGATCAGCAACAGCACCGCATTCATATCAGATTTTTTCGCCTCCCTCAATAATATGTTCATATTTACGTTTTAAAGTATACAAAAATAACCATATTTGTATAGCAATCCCCTAAACGCGCATAAAATGAACCAACACAAAACCCTAGGCGAGTATATCATTGATAATCAGAATGATTTTCAATATTCATCAGGTGAACTCTCTCGTCTGTTAAGTTCAATAAAACTCGCCAGCAAGGTGGTGAATCATGAAGTGAACAAGGCCGGTCTCGTAGACATCATTGGCAATGCAGGTGAAACCAATATTCAAGGTGAAGACCAGCAAAAACTCGACGTTTATGCCAATGATATTTTTATGAAAACCCTGGTGAACCGGGAAATTGTTTGCGGCATTGCGAGCGAAGAAGAAGATGAGTTTGTGGTGATCGAAGGTAAAAACAGGTCTCATGACAACAAGTATATTGTACTTATTGATCCGCTTGACGGCTCTTCGAATATAGACGTGAACGTATCCGTAGGAACTATTTTCTCTATTTACCGACGTGTTTCTCCTAACGGAACCCCGGTGACCAAGGAAGATTTTCTGCAACCCGGAAATTTGCAGGTCGCTGCCGGTTATGTGGTGTACGGCACCTCAACCATGCTTGTGTATACCACAGGGCACGGTGTCAACGGATTTACCCTGAACCCGGCAACAGGAACATATTACCTGTCACATCCGAATATGAGATTCCCGGATGACGGCCAAATCTATTCGATTAATGAAGGCTATTATATTCATTTTCCTCAAGGAGTGAAAGATTATTTAAAATACTGCCAGGAAGAAGAAGGCAGCAGACCTTATTCTGCAAGATACATAGGATCACTGGTTTCTGATTTTCACAGAAATATGATCAAAGGAGGTATTTACATGTATCCTACGAGTTCAAAATCACCACAGGGCAAACTCAGATTGCTGTATGAATGCAACCCCATCGCTTTTTTAGCCGAACAATCGGGCGGAAAAGCCACTGACGGTTACCGGCGGATCATGGAGATCAAACCCGAGGAACTGCACCAGCGTGTACCCATTTTTACGGGAAGTAAATTCATGGTGGACAAACTGGAAGAATTTATGGCAAAATACCCCGATGATGCTCATTATTAGTTCCTTTACTACCTGAAAATTGCCTTATTTGCCTTATATTGACCCGGGAGAAAATGGTTTAATTATATTTGCAAAAAAAATTGATCCTTGGGTATTATTAAAATCAGTAATATAAGAGTTTACGCCTACCACGGCTGTTTGGTCGAGGAAGGAAAAATTGGCTCAGATTACAGGGTCGACCTTTCTGTAAAAGCAGATCTCAAAAATTCGGCAAAAACAGATCATTTGAAGGATACCGTTGATTATGTCCACCTGAATAGAATCGTTAAGGAATCCATGGCGATACGAACCAAATTGCTGGAAACAGTGGCAAGCCTTATTTTAGACCGAATCCTTAAGGAGATTCCCAAGGTGGATAAAGCAAAAATCAAAGTTTCCAAGCTGAACCCCCCAATTGGAGGAAATGTGGAAATGGTGTCAATCATCATGAAAAGAAAGAGATAATCCCACACCCTTTGTATGAAAAAAACACTGACGATTATAGTGCCGGTCTACAATGAAGAAGACAATCTCACGCGTGTGGAAAAGGAATTGTCTGATTACCTGGAAATTTCGACAGCCGATGCAGATGTATTGTTTGTCAATGACGGTTCAACGGATAAAAGCCAGGATGTGATTTTAGATATCTGTAACAGAGATCGAAGATTCAACTTCATCAGCTTTGTGGAAAACAGAGGGCTGAGCGCTGCGCTCAAAGCCGGATTTGACCATGTGCAAAGTGAACTTGTGGGTTATATAGATTCCGACCTCCAGACCGCTCCTTCAGATTTTAATCTTTTATTGGCCGAGTTTGATGGCTATGAACTGGTTACTGGAGTTCGTTCCAACCGCAAGGATTCCTTTGTAAAAAATATATCGTCGACCATAGCCAACGGCATCAGAAGGGCATTTACCCATGACGGCATGGATGATACGGGATGTCCGCTGAAGATCATCAGTACAGCGTATGCAAAAAGAATTCCCATGTTCAAAGGATTGCATCGGTTTTTACCCGCCATGATCCTGCTTCAGGATGGCAAGATCAAACAGGTACCCGTTCAGCACTTCCCGCGCATTGCCGGAGAGGCAAAATACCACCTTTGGAATCGTTTATTTGGGCCCTTGGCAGATTGCTTCGCTTACCTTTGGATGAAAAGGAAATACATCAACTACAATATTGCAGACAGTTCTGCCCTCCAAAAAAACAAGGATGAGTGATTGGGTCGTTTACAGCATTGGTTTTGCCGCTCAATTGCTTTTTTCTTCAAGGTTACTGATCCAGTGGATCCAGTCTGAAAAAGTTAAAAAGGTTGTTACCCCTTTGATATTTTGGCAGTTGAGCCTGCTTGCTTCCTTCTTATTGTTCGTCTATGGTTGGTTCAGAGATGATTTTGCCATCATGCTTGGCCAGGTCATGACCTATTTTATTTATATCAGAAATCTGCAAATGCAGGGGTTCTGGAACAAACTGAACCGATTCTTCAGGATCTTTCTTTTTGTATTTCCTTTGCTCATTGTTTGGTACACTTATAACAACAACCAATTCGACATCGAAAGGGTCTTCAGAAACCAGGACATTCCCTTGTGGCTCATTATTCTGGGCAGTGTGGCGCAGATCGTATTTACCCTGCGATTCGTATACCAGTGGATCTATTCTGAAAAAAGAAAAGAATCGATCCTGCCCATGGGGTTCTGGATCCTGAGTGCCACAGGGTCAGTACTGATCATCATTTATGCCATCCTCAGAAAAGATCCTGTATTGTTCACGGGCCATATTTTCGGAAGTATTGTTTACTTTCGCAATATCAGTCTGATCAAAAAATCGAGCCATGAATAACAAGTTTTACCTGATTGCCATTGGTCTGGTATGCCTGGCCATTTTCTTTCCTCACCTGAGTGTTGTTGAGGTCAATATCATGGAAGCCCGTAATTTTATCACGGCCCGTGAAATGCTTGAATACGGCAATTGGATCCATACTACGATGAATCTTGAGCCGAGATACGAAAAACCACCCTTGCCTACCTGGATCACTGCCTTTTCGGCCAGCCTTTTCGGATTAAAAAACCTGATCGGGCTTCGGTTACCGGCATCCCTGTCGGCAGTATTCCTGATTTTCAGCTTTTACTTTCTGGGGGT
>JAHEHF010000122.1 GCA_024644745.1 Flavobacteriaceae bacterium | reverse complement strand
CTGATGGTACTGCCACCAGGTGGGAGAGTAAGTCGTTGCCTTTCTTTTAAAAACCCGTTTCTTTATTGAAACGGGTTTTTTTTGTGCCCTGCCTCAACCACAGGACCTCGAAGCGCAACCCATATCAAAGGTTTTTAGGTCAATATCTCAAGATAGAAGCCGCAAAAGGAATGAACCAAATGGCAAATTAAGTTGACCATGTTTAAAATTAATTGTAACATTGTACCTTATGATTGCATAAGTATTCATTTTCTTTTTTTGAACCTCCTGTTGAATCTACAGGAGTAAATTTTATTTGCCAGTCACTTCCAACTTAAAATCTTAAAAATGCAATCAAAAACGACCCAGCTTAAAAAGCTGATTTATTATCTCAAACTGGCCATTTCGGGCAAAGAGAAGGAATTCACATCAGGTAGTGTGAAAAAAGCAATTTTTTTACTATCTATTCCTATGATTCTTGAAATGCTGATGGAATCGATATTTGCCATTGTAGATATCTACTATGTTTCAAGAGTTAGTGTTAATGCCGTAGCAACAATTGGACTCACAGAATCGATGATCACTTTGGTCTATGCAGTGGCCATTGGTTTAAGTATGGCTGCCACCGCAATTGTGGCCAGACGAATTGGTGAAAAAGATGCCGAAGGTGCTTCCAAGGCCGCCGTACAGGTCATATTCCTGGGAATTGCAGTTGCCGTCATCATCATGATTATCGGTATATTATATTCTAAAGAATTATTGGCCCTCATGGGTGCTGAGCCCGATTTAATAGAAGAGGGTTATGGGTATACCAAAGTTTTGATGGGAGGTAATATGTCAATCATGCTTCTGTTTTTGATCAATGCTATTTTTAGAGGGGCCGGGAACGCATCTATGGCGATGTGGACTTTAATTTTGTCGAATGGATTGAATATTATACTTGATCCAATTTTTATTTTTGGATTTGGTCCTGTTCCTGCTTTTGGAGTTGAAGGAGCAGCCATTGCTACAACAATAGGAAGGGGTTCGGCTGTTTTGTTTCAACTGTTTATTCTTTTTTATGGATATGGAATCATAAAGATTAAATTCAAGAATTTGATTTTGGATTTAAAAGTAATGTTGAATCTGATCAGGATATCGCTTGGTGGAATTAGTCAGTTTCTTATTGGTACTTCAAGCTGGGTATTTTTAATGCGTATCATGAGTGAGTTCGGTAGTGAAGTACTCGCCGGATATACCATAGCGATTCGGGTCATAATGTTTACGTTGATGCCAGCCTGGGGTATGAGCAATGCCGCTGCAACTTTGGTTGGGCAGAATCTTGGGGCTAATAAACCTGAAAGGGCGGAAATTTCAGTTTGGATTACAGGAAAGTATAATGCCTGGTTTATGGGCTTGGTATCTGTAGTATACATTGTCTTTGGGCCACAAATTATAACTCTTTTTAACGAGACCCCTAAGGTAGTTGAATATGGTAGTCTTTGCCTGAGGATTATAGCTGCGGGTTATATTTTTTATGGATATGGTATGGTGGTAATTCAATCATTTAACGGAGCTGGTGACACAAAAACGCCTACTTATATCAATTTTGTATGTTTTTGGTTGATTCAGTTGCCCTTTGCATATTTGGTGGGAATTAGTCTTGATGCAGGACCAATTGGGGTTTTTTGGGCCATAACATTGGCTGAGATTTTAATAGCCGTTATTGGGGTGATATGGTTCAGACGTGGGAAATGGAAAATGGTAAAAGTGTGATATCTGTTAAGAAAGTAACTATATTCGTAATTTATGAATCGTTTAATAAAATACTTCAAAGTGAATTTAAGACATAGTACTTTTATCCTTATAGGGTTACTATATGGATGCGTTTTTGGGCAAAATGAAATGAGTTTCGAGGAATATAATCCTAAATCAACACTTGTAGTTGCTGAGAACCCTGTTCTAAAAGCAAAATTTCCTTTTATAGATATTCACGGTCACCAGTACAATATGCCTGAACAGGACCTGAGCCCTGTTGTGGTTGCCATGGATACACTGAATATGGGCATTATGGTGAATTTGAGTGGTCGATCCGGAGATCGGCTGCAGCAATCGGTCAAGAATATTAAGGATCATTACCCTAATCGATTTGTCGTATTCGCCAATATTGATTTTGAAAATGTGGGTTCGGAAAATTGGACAGAAAAGGCAGTGGCCCAATTGGAACTTGACGTAAAGAACGGGGCAAGAGGGCTTAAAATATATAAAAGTTTGGGCATGAGGTATAAAGACACCGACGGGAAAAGACTGGCGATCGATGATTCAAGGCTCGATGCGATATGGGCCAAATGCGGAGAGCTGGGTGTACCGGTGCTGATACATGCCGCTGATCCCAAATCTTTTTGGGACGAATATGACGGTGACAATGAGCGATGGTTAGAACTAAAAACCCACCCCCGCAGAAAGCGCAGTGCTGAAAATCCGGCGCCTTGGGAGCAGATCATCAGCGAGCAGCACAAGATGTTCAGGAAACACCCCAAAACAAATTTTATCAATGCGCATATGGGCTGGTATGCCAATGATCTTGGAACCTTGAGTAAGCTGATGGATGAGATTCCAAACATGAATGTGGAAATCGCCGCCATCATCGCCGAACTGGGAAGACAGCCCAGGGCTGCCAAAAAGTTTTTTGAAACATACCAGGACAGGATCCTGTTTGGTAAGGACAGCTGGAAACCTGAAGAATTCCCAACCTATTTCAGGGTACTTGAGACCGATGACGAATATTTCCCCTACCACAAGAAATACCATGCTTTCTGGGCCATGTATGGATTGAATCTGAGCGACGAGATCTTAAAGAAGGTCTACTATAAAAATGCCTTAAGGCTTGTGCCCGGGCTCGACAAAAGTTTGTTTCCGGAATAAAAAAAACCGGCGATCACACTATTTTAAATCAATCAGGTGTAATCAGTTGACCAGTATTCTTTTTGCTACACGCTTGTTGCCTTCGGTTATTTTTAAGAAATAGAGACCTTTATTCACATTTGACAGATCCAGGCTGTATTGTGATTCAAGAATATTTTGGTCCTCAAAAATCAATCTTCCCGTCAGGTCATAAACTGCTACAACCATTTTTTCTGTACCGATTCGCTGTATATTGAAAATGGCATCAGAAGGATTGGGGTAGACCTTGAATGCGTTTTTGGCAACATCATCTGTGGCCAGGACTGCAGAGGCATCGATCGTAAAATTGTCAATTGCCGCTCCTTCGGCATTTACTGCCTCATCCGAAGCAAAAACAAAACGGAAGGTGATCTGATTTTCATTCATGAAGTCAGACAGGTTATAGCTGTATTGCTTCACAGTCGTATCAGTACCCGTCCATTGTTTACCAACAGTTATCGGTCTTGCAGGATCAATAAAGTCACTGTTGTACCAGTTCGGATCGTTTGACGTACCCAGGATTTCCCATGACTCACCATTATTCACCGAATATTCCATGTACAGCACATCCCAGTTCAATTCAATGTCAAAAACCATGTCAAATTTCAAAACAGGATTCTGTAAAACTGTGAGGTCAAAGCAAGGTGAATAAAGGTAGGCCGTCGTTTCATCAGAATAATTACCTCTTGCTCCGGTGGTATAGTAATTATTGAAAACCCCACCGAATTTTGTACTGATCGGAACATTTTTTTGCCATAAATTTGCTTCAGTCAGCCATACATCAGGGTTCACGTCACCGAAAGTAAAAACGTACTGCCCGGTTCCCGGCAG
>JAHEHF010000081.1 GCA_024644745.1 Flavobacteriaceae bacterium | reverse complement strand
TCTACCAGGTAATGATCTTGAACAGATAGCATGAGGTCAATATAATAACCGTTTGACAGAATGGTACGGTATCCGCTTTTGACGGCCTTGATCAATGATTCTCCAGGTTCCATTCCCTCGTTGACTCCTTTCCAGGAATGAATAAGGGCGGTTTTTGGCATATTTTCTGTCATGATCTCTTCCCATCCCATAAGGGATTTGCCATAACGGGCCAGTATCTTTTCCAGTTTGATATTAAAATAGGTCTGAAGCTCATGGTTGTCACCGAGACCCTTTTCTTTCATAAACTGCTGAATGAACTCATTTTCATCCCAGTGCTTCCCTTCATTTTCATCTCCGCCAATATGAAAGTACTGATCTGTAAAAAGTGGTGTTATTTCTTTGAATAAGGTATCCAAAAACGCATAGGTTTCCTCATTTGTAGGATCCAGCGTAGGATCAAAAATACCTGCATATCTTTGCAGGGTGTAATCAATTCCATGCTTGCTGGCTAATTCCGGATAAGCCGTCAAAATAGCCGTTGCATGACCGGGCACGTCAAATTCGGGAACGACCCTGATACCTCTTTCTGCTGCGTAATGAACGATGTCTCTGATTTGATCCTGGGTATAATACTGACCGTCAGAGGCTTTTTCATGTAAATTGGGAAGACTCTTGACTTCTACCCTAAATCCTTGATCATCAGAAAGGTGCCAGTGAAAAACATTAAGTTTTACAAAAGCCATGGCATCCAGATTCCTTTTGATGACCTCCACAGGCATGAAATGCCTGGCCACATCGATCATCAGGCCCCTCCAGACAAACCTGGGTGCATCTTTAACAAGTACGGAAGGAAAAACATAGCTGCCCTCATCAACGGTCAGCAACTGCAACAAGGTCGAAAGGGCGTGCATCGCACCAACATCCGTTGCTGCGTTGATTTCAATTCTATCCTGTTTGACATTTAATTCATAAGATTCATCTATACCAAGTACGATTTCCGGCGATGATGAAAAACGAATAAGCAGAGCAGACTCAGTATTTTTCAGCTGTGCTGGCCTTGCAAATCCCTCCTCAAGAAAAACACCTGTTTTATTGGTCAAATATCTGAGAAACCGCTCAGCTGCATGATTGATCTTCGATGATTCATTTTCAGGTCCGAAGATTCCAATGGTAAAATTACTGCTGATTTCAAAATTTCCTGAACCTTCAGTGATTTCCTGGGGCCAGGGCATTAAATTCAATTCCTGCCCTGTAATTTCCTGAGATTGAACATGAAAAGATCCGATCAGGAAAAGGAACAACAAAAAAGGAATTTTTTTCATAAATATATTCATAGGCTTGTGTTGTAAATTTTGAGGAAACAAAAAACCGTCAACAAGCAGTCGTTGAGCCACGACCCCTTGAAAGACGGTTTCAAAAAATACTCAAACTAATTTTAATAATGATATCTTTTAAAAGCTTCGCAGGCCGCATAATCTGCCAAACCAAGGCTGTTGTATTTCTTGGCTGTCTCTTTATTACGCTCTTCGGCTCTCATCCAGAATTCCCGGGAATCATCTCCCTGGAACATGACACCGTCCTTTTGTGACTGGTGGAAAAATATAGCCTGTTTCTTCTTCAATACCTGATCGGGACTCATGGGTACCGCCATTTCTATATCGTGAATATCCCATTCATGCCAGGCTCCCCGGTACAGCCAAACCCAGCAGTCGTCCATATATTTGTTCTTTTTCAATATGTCAAGAGCCATAAATAGGGCATCCAGACACACTTTGTGTGTTCCGTGCGGATCTGCAAGGTCCCCCGCAGCATAAATCTGGTGTGGTTTGATTTCATCAATGATATCACACATGATCTTCACATCCCTGTCACCTAATTTATCCTTTTTTACACGACCTGTTTCGTAAAACGGCAGGTCGAGAAAATGTACCTGCTCGTCAGGGAGTCCCACATATCTCGTAGCCGCAACCGATTCCTTTCTTCTGATCAGTCCTTTTAAATTCCTGACAATTGGGCTGTCTATGTCATAATTCTTTTTTGAATTCAGGTCCTCGATAATCTCGGCCGCATTTTTTGCCCCGCCATTCAGTTCAAATGCAACTTCAGCAAATTTCAGGGTTTCTTCATCCGCTACAGCGATATTCCCTGATGTCTGGTAAGCCACGTGCACTTCATGGCCCTGTTCCACCAGTCTGTCAAAGG
The DNA here is from genome assembly GCA_024644745.1 of Flavobacteriaceae bacterium. Lineage (GTDB taxonomy): Bacteria > Bacteroidota > Bacteroidia > Flavobacteriales > Flavobacteriaceae > Lutimonas. Next base: position 9,951 of record JAHEHF010000081.1, on the reverse strand, counting down.
TTCCTCCCATTGAAATGACATCATCGTCAGGGTGCGGGCTAAAAATGATCACGCGTTTTCTGGCTGGTGTATTTCTTTCCGGTCTGTTACTGTCGTCAGCATTTGGTTTACCTCCCGGCCATCCTGTAATGGTGTGCTGCAACTTATTGAACATATTGATATTCAATTGGTAAGCTGAGCCCTGTTCCACCAGAAGACTGGCCATTCCGTTATAATTATAGTCCTTGTCTGTCAGTTTCAATACGGACTTGTCTAATAAACTGCTGAGCCATACAACGGCCTTTAAGGTCAAGGACTCTGTCCAGATGCAGTTTTTCACCAACCATGGGGTCTTTATTCTTGTCAGATCGGTAGAAGCCCCCTCATCAAGTACAAAAGTAACATTGTCGTGTCGTTGCAAATAAGTGGCCGGCACTTCAGAAGTTATTTCACCTTCAATGGTCTCTTTGACCACTGAAGCCTTGTTCACCCCCCAGGCCATTAAAACGATCCTTTTGGCTTTTCTTATCGTGCTGATCCCCATCGTAATCGCAACCCTTGGCACATGATCTATTCCTAAAAAGGCGGTAGCTGCATCTATTCTTGTAATATGGTCCAGGGTGATGTTACGTGTTCCCGAATTGAAGTGCGACCCCGGTTCATTGAAACCGATATGTCCCGTCCTACCAATTCCGAGCAATTGAAAATCAAGACCTCCGGCTTCTTTTATTTTAAGTTCATAATCAATACAAAACTGATGGATCTCTTCAGGTTTAAGGGTACCATCTGGTATGTTGATGTTTTCCGGAAGTATATCTACATGATTAAAAAGATGTTCATGCATAAAGTACCAGTAACTCTGTGTGTTTTCACGATCCATCGGATAATACTCGTCCAGGTTGAAGGTAATCACATTTTTAAAGCTCAATCCTTCTTCCTGGTGCATTCTCACCAGCTCTTCATATACATTGATCGGCGAAGATCCCGTTGCAAGCCCCAAAACACAATTTTGATTCGCCTCCTGCTTCGACTTTATCAATTCTGCTATTTCTTCTGCTACTGCCAGGGAAGCAACATTGGAGTTTTCAAAAATAACATTGTGTATTTTTTCAAACCTCGTTTCTTCAAATTTCCCTGCTTCTTTATATTTTAAATCGTTGTTCATAATAGGGCAAATATTATTTGTTAAAGCTGATCATGAACAAAACCTTTAAATTTTAGGCTTTGCCAGACCAAACTGAATTTGATTTGAACAAAATTCCTTCAATTTATTTGAGTTTTAAAAATTATTCGACAAATGACCTTAAAAAGGGAATAAAAATCATTTTTTGTGATCAAAACTATAGAGTCGCACTGCCTGCAGGATACTGATTCAGGACCTTGGACGAATTCCTATAAAAACTGTTTACGAAAATTGCGAACAAAACCCGGCATAGTTTCATAAAAGTAATTTCCTATATTTACAACCCATCTATGACACTTTTAAGAACCCATGACTCACGATCTAAATCAGACCTTTAAGCAAATCTTATTTTATTCGTTTTCAGTTTTTTTTATTTTTTCCTGCGGTGAAAAGACCAAGAGGACTGAAGCTGCTCCGGAAATTTCGGAAAGGGTCAATGACACTTTTTTTCAGGAACCCTTCAGACCCCAGTTCCATTTCTCTCCGGAAGAAAAGTGGATGAATGATCCCAATGGTCTTGTTTATCATCAGGGAACCTATCATCTGTTTTATCAGTATTATCCCGAAGATATTGTATGGGGACCGATGCATTGGGGACATGCCACCAGTCAGGATCTGATCTACTGGGACCATCAAAAAGTGAAACTCTTTCCTGATGAGCACGGTTATATTTTTTCCGGCAGTGCCGTGGTCGACCATCAGAACAGCTCAGGCTTTGGAACACTCGAAAATCCGCCATTGGTAGCCATCTTTACCTATCACAATGCCGAGATGGCTGAGAAAAAAAGAATTGATTATCAGACTCAGGGCCTTGCATACAGCCTCGATAATGGCCAGACTTGGACCAAATACAAAAATAATCCTGTACTCAATAATCCGGGAATCATTGATTTCAGGGATCCAAAAGTTTTCTGGCACGAAGACAGTAAAAAATGGATCATGGCTCTCGCCGTAAAGGACCATGCAGAATTTTATGCCTCCCCGAATCTGATCAATTGGTCAAAACTCAGTGAGTTTGGAAAAGACGCCGGAGCACATGGAGGTGTCTGGGAATGCCCGGACCTGTTTCGGTTAAAAGTGGAGGGAACAGATACTTATAAATGGGTGCTGATCATCAGCATAAACCCCGGAGGACCCAATGGAGGTTCTGCTTCACAATATTTTATTGGTGATTTTGATGGCAGCGTTTTTTCAGCAGATCACGAAGATATCAAATGGATAGATCACGGTGCCGACAACTATGCCGGCGTGACCTATGACAACGCACCCGGCGGAAAAAAAATAACCATCGGATGGATGAGCAACTGGAATTACGCCCAGCAGACGCCCACTGTCAAGTGGCGAAGCGCCATGACCCTGCCAAGAGAATTGTCTTTGGTCAGTGAGGAAGGGAAATACTGGCTCAGGAGCAAGGTCATAGATGCCTTCAACAAACTTTTGATTCCGATCAAAGAAATCGAAAGCTATGATTTGAAAGAAACCTTCAAATTCTCAGACGAACGCCTGGAACTCTCACAAACAACATTTCGCACAAAACTGTCGCAGGACCTCAGCTTTAAATTGTCCAATGACCTGGGAGAATTTGTTATGTTCAGAATTGATCCTGAAAAAATGGAAATGAGTTTTGACAGACGCGAAAGCGGCAAAACGGATTTCACTGAAAACTTTGCTGATAAAATTCATATCTTGCCCTACCATGTTTCCGAAAAGGAAGTGGATATAAGGATCATTCTTGACAGGTCTTCAGTTGAAATCTTTGCTGACAAAGGAAAATACGTCATGACGGAACAAATCTTTCCAAACAGCCCTTATACAGAACTTGAAATAAAAACTGAAAAGGAAACCTTGCTTACTCCTATTAATATAAATCAAATTAAAACCATCTGGAAAAAATGAATAAAATACTTCTTTGGTCAATCATCGTAGCTCTTGCGGGCTTTTTATTTGGCTTCGACACCGTTGTTATATCAGGAGCCGATCAAAAACTTCAGGAACTTTGGGGCTCCTCAGACGCTTTTCACGGTTCAGTCGTTATGGCAATGGCCCTTTGGGGAACAGTTATCGGTGCCATGTTCGGAGGCATCCCCACCAACAAAATTGGAAGAAAGAACACACTTATCTGGATCGGTGTACTTTACACGGTCTCTGCTTTAGGGTCAGCTTTGGTTAATGATCCTTATACCTTTGCATTTTTCAGATTTATCGGAGGACTCGGGGTCGGGGCATCTACCGTAGCAGCACCGGCTTATGTATCAGAGATCGCACCTGCAAAAGACAGAGGGCGCCTGGTGGGTCTTTACCAGTTCAATATTGTTCTGGGAATCCTGATCGCATTTCTTTCCAATTACCTTTTGAGCAATGTAGGCGAAAATGCGTGGCGATGGATGATCGGAGTTGAGGCATTTCCGGCGTTCATCTATACGGTTTTGGCTTTTACGGTGCCAAAAAGTCCGCGATGGCTGCTGTTGAAGGGTAAAAAAGAAGAAGCCACTGCAATTCTGGCACAATTGAATCCAAACAGCGATGTGCAAGAAATTGTGGCGCATATTGAAGAAGGGCAACAATACCATCATGACAACAAGGAGAATATTTTCATGAAAAAATACAGGTTTCCGCTGATCCTGGCCTTTTTGATTGCCTTTTTCAACCAGTTGTCAGGAATCAATGCCTTCCTCTATTATGCTCCCAGAATATTTCAGGAAGCAGGTTTGGGTGAAAGTACTGCACTGCTGAGCAGTATCGGTATCGGGGTCACCAACATGATTTTTACCCTGATCGGAATTTCATTAATTGATAAATTGGGACGCAAGAAACTGATGTATATGGGATCTGTCGGATATATCGTTTCCCTGTCACTGGTTGCCATGGCATTCTTTTTAAACTGGGAAGGAATGGCAGTACCTATCTTTCTGTTCCTGTTCATTGCCTCTCATGCCATAGGACAAGGAACGGTCATTTGGGTTTATATATCTGAAGTTTTTCCTGACCAGCTCAGGGCCTCGGGTCAATCTTTTGGAACGAGCACCCACTGGGTCCTAGCGGCCATCATTCCGTCTCTGGTGCCACTTCTGTTCGCCAAAATAGGGGCTGGTGTCGTGTTTGCCTTCTTTGCCTTTATGATGGTTCTTCAATTGCTCTTTGTGAGATTTATTATGCCGGAAACAAAAGGAATACCCCTGGAAGAATTAGAAAAAAAACTTATAAAAGAATGATGATATGCCCGTGATTACCTGTTTTGGCGAAACGCTCTGGGATATCTTTCCAAAGGAAAAGAAAATTGGAGGAGCCCCGTTAAATGTAGCCTGCCGGCTTCATGCCATTGGGTCCAGGGTACACCTGATCAGTCGTGTGGGACAAGATGAGCACGGTGCCAAAATATTAAAGTACCTGGAGCACCAGGGCATGATCAGCGACGGAGTTCAAATTGATGAGACCCATGTGACGGGTCTTGTTCATGTCAGACTGGATAGCTCAAATACAGCAAGCTACACCATAGAAAAGCCTGCTGCCTGGGATTTTATTTCAATCGATGATCAGACCCTTTACAAGGTTCGTTCTTCTGATGCCATCATTTTTGGAAGCCTTGCCTGCCGAAGTGCAACTTCTAAAAACACCCTTTTCACCTTACTCAACGAAAAGGTCTTTAAGGTGTTCGATGCCAATTTAAGACCACCCCACTATTCTCATGAATTGGTCCTTGAACTGATGAAAAAGGCAGATTTTATAAAGCTCAATGATGAGGAACTTGACGAAATTTGCGAATTCTTGTCCATAGACACTCAATCTGTTCAAAAACAAATACTGGAATTATCAATACATACGGGCTGCCGCAACATCTGTATCACCCTGGGTAAAAACGGTGCCATCCTGTTCGCAGAACAGAAAATGTACCGGAATCCGGGATTCAAAGTTGTCGTGAAGGATACTGTGGGAGCAGGCGATTCTTTTCTGGCTTCTTTGATCCATCAATTTTTACTTGGAAAAGATCCACAGGATGCCCTTAACTATTCCTGTGCAATTGGATCGCTGGTTGCCTCAAAATCAGGTGCTAATCAAGTTATTCCTGAAGATGAAATTCAAGATCTTTTAGCCAAATTATAGCAGATTTTTTTTTTGACGGCTTTTTTTTACGAAAACGTTTGAGTTAATAAATTTAACAATTAACCCTGCATTTTTTTATGATTTTAGGAATAATATACTTATACTTGCGACGATTAAATAATTTATGACCAAAAATCACGGGTAATTTTAATTCATTCATCTTTTTTGATCCTGGACAGATTGTTAAAGTATGCATGTTTTTTTACGTATGATCAATTGTTTCTTATCCTTATTTAATCGATCGATTAATAACTAATTTAAAAATAATTATGAAATTTAATTTACTCAAACAATTAATGTTTGTGTGCTTTGCGCTGTTTACAGGAGCATTGTTCTCACAAACAATTAATGGAACAGTAACAGGTGATGATGGGCCATTACCTGGTGTAAACGTACTGGTCAAAGGTACTTCTAACGGTGTTTCCACAGATTTTGATGGAAACTACACCATAGACGGTGTACCGGATGACGCAGTTTTGGAATTTAGTTCACTTGGATTTAAAACCCAGGATGTTGCCGTAAGCGGGCAAACAACAATTAATGTGTTTTTGGAAACTGATGCCGAGGCTTTGGATGAAGTCGTTATCATTGGTTATGGAACAACCACTGTAAAGGATGCAACCGGTGCAGTAGCCTCTGTTTCGTCTAAAGACTTTAATGGCGGGGCCATTGTTTCTGCCGAACAATTGATTCAGGGAAAGGTTGCCGGTGTTCAAACCGTGTCGGCCAGTGGAGAACCAGGAGCCGGTATCGCCATCAGAATTCGTGGTACCACTTCGGTTACTTCAAACAACGACCCGCTTTATGTGGTTGATGGAGTGCCATTAGGAGGGGGAAGCACCTCTCCTGAAGGATCCGATCTTGGAATTGGTTCGAGTGCTTCGAGTAATCCCTTAAGCTTTTTGAACCCTAACGATATTGAGAGCATGAGTGTCTTAAAGGATGCATCTGCAACAGCTATCTACGGATCAAGGGGTGCAAACGGGGTTGTGATCATCACCACTAAAAGTGGTAAAGGAAGCCAGGGTAGTTTGTTTGAGTTCAATTCCTCTGTGAACTTCTCCTCTCCTGCGAATGAATACGACCTTTTAAAACCACAGGAATTTTTAGATGCTGTTGCCCAGTATGGTGGTAATGCAAGCGCAAATGATTTCGGGTCAGAAACAGACTGGCAGGATTATGTGACCAGAAATTCAGTTTCCCATGACCAGAGTCTGGCCTACTCCTATAATGGAGCAACGGGTTCCATAAGGGCGACCTTCGGATACCAGGACCTTCAGGGAGTCTTGGAAGACTCAGGTTTAAAAAGAATCTCAGGGCGTGTCAATGCTTATAAAAGATTTTTTGATGACAAGTTGAAATTGAGTTTTCAATCAACCATTTCTACTGTTGATGAGGAACAACCTCCCTTGTCAGGTAATGCGGGATATCAGGGTAACGTGTTGGGTGCGGCTTATTCGGCCAACCCCACCTGGTCAACTGATCCTGACTTCGACGGAATTGGTGGCCAGCGTAGTCCGGCCAACATGTACGCTTATATGAACAGTGAAACAGAAACCAAGCGTTTTCTTATGAATTTTTCTGCTGAATATGCCTTTGTACCCGAATTGGTAGGTAAGATCACTTTGGGCCTTGACCAGTCAAAATCAGAAAGACATTCAGAAGTTGGAGGTTTGACAAGAAATGTTGGTAACAATGTTTTTGGAAATGGTGTCGCAAGTCTAAATGATTTGAATACACAAAATAAATTGATGGAATTGACCCTAACCTGGGACAAGGTTTGGGAGAATTCTAAATTGAACCTCTTAGGTGGTTATTCTTATCAGGAATTTCAACGTTGGGGTAGAAATGTAAACGGTAGAAACTTTGTGAACAATGAAAACTTGTCTCAAATGGCCAAAGATTTACATGCCTCTGCGGCAGCTATCGAAGCGGCCATCAATGGGTCTTATCAGAATTATGGTTCGGCTCCTAACAATGGCTTTATCAACAGGTTGTTCCCCACTCCGCAAACAGATGCACTTCCTACGGTTGGCTTACAAAATGTAGGCTCTGTGACAGGTGATAAGTATGACTATACCGATGAATTGCAGTCTTACTTCGCCAGAGCGAACTATACCTTGTTTGACAAGTATTTGTTCACGGCTACCATCAGAGCTGATGGTTCGTCTAAATTCGGACCTGATAACCAATACGGTTATTTTCCATCTGCTGCTTTTGCCTGGAAAATCAATGAAGAAAGTTTTATAGGTGACAATGTATCTACCCTGAAAGCAAGATTAAGCTGGGGTATTACAGGTAACCAGGATATTGGTTATGGAAATTTCGTAAGACGTGAAAGATATGCCGGACCCGGAATCCAAGACAATGGCAATGTTGATACCCCCGGTCTTACCAGTGTTGCCTTTGCAAACCCCGGCCTGAAATGGGAAGAAACGACTTCCTATGGTATTGGTCTTGACTTTGGTTTGAATGACAACAGATTTACAGCAAGTGTTGATGTTTACAGAAAGGAAACAACTGATTTGTTATTGAGTGTGATCGCGGCACAACCTTCACCACAACCCTTTAACCTGATCAATCTTGATGGTACTGTGTTGAACGAAGGTGTTGAATTTACGATCAATTACGATATCTTCGATAGAGATGATTTCACCTGGAGTGCAGGTTTCAACATTTCATACAACAACAACGAGTTACAAGGTTTCCCAGGGTTAATTCCCGCAGGAACGATTTACGGTCAGGGCTTGACTGGTGCATTTGCACAGATTCTTGCAGAAGACCAGCCTTTGTTCTCCTATTATCTGAGAGAATTCGAAGGCTTCGATAACAATGGCCAGCCGATTGGTGATGTCCAGGATTTTACAGGGCAAAGTGCTTTACCAACCACCAATGCCGGATTGAACACGACACTTACCTTTAAGAACTGGGATTTCAACGTGTTCTTTGCAGGACAATGGGGTCACTATATCTATAACAACACTAAAAATGCCCTATTCACTGCAGGTGCGATCGCCAATGCGCGTAACGTAACCCCAGATGTATTGACAAGTGGTGAAGCCGGTAATGCGGAAGCTGCAGTATCAACAAGATTCCTGGAAAGCGGTGATTTCATCAGATTGCAGAATGCAAGCCTGGGATATAAGGTTCCTTTAAAAGATACAAGCGGAATCAAGAACCTAAGATTTTATTTGACAGGTCAAAACTTATTTGTGATCACCGATTATAACGGTTTGGACCCTGAATTGAATACGCAACCCGCAGGAAATGATTTATTGAACGGTGTCCCAACAGCGGGTATTGATTATACGTCTTATCCAAGGCCTAGGGTGGTTACTTTAGGATTAAATTTATCTTTTTAAAAAATATTAGTCATGAAAATTATGTTTAAAAAACAATTAATAAAAATAGGATTACTTTCTATGATTTCCAGTGTTTTTATGGTTGCCTGTACCGATTTGGAAATTAAAGAAACCGATTCCATCATTAGTGATGGTAGTGGAGGCGCCGGATTTACCGGTGTAGAAAATGTAGACGGAGCTATTCAGAATCTTTATAACTCAGTTCAGGGCCACATTGGTGATCAGGCAGGATGGTACGCCCTGACAGAAGTATCTACAGACGAACTGCTGGTACCTACAAGAGGTACTGACTGGGGTGATAATGGTATCTGGAGAACCTTGCACCAGCACGCATGGTCACCATCGCATCAGTATGTATTTACTGGCTGGAACCAAATGAACCAGAACATTTTTAATGCGACTGAAGTCATTGACCCAAGGAGTAATGCCACGTCAGAACAATTGGCGGAAGCTAAATTTATAAGAGCATTTGCGATGCACCAGATCATGGATCTTTATGGACAGGTTCCATTCAGAACGCCTGATGAAGGCCCGGAAATCGAGCCGAGTGTATTTCAAAGAGCTGAAGCTTATACTTTTGTCCTGGACGATTTGAATGCTGCCATTGACGGATTACCGAGTTCAGGACCTAACAATTCTGTAACCCAATTTGCTACCAAGGAAGCAGCTCAATTTCTGAAGGCACGTGTGCTTCTGAATGGCCATGTATACAAAGGAACCGGTTCTGCTGAGGCTGCTGATATGCAGGAGGTGATCAGACTGGTAGATGCGATCACGGCTCAGGGTTATGCTTTGCAGCAAGGATATTTTGATATTTTCACAAACGAACAGGATACTGAAACCATCTGGTGGTTGGCCGCTGGAGTGGGTAACAGAATCTGGAACGGAATGCACTACAATATGATCACTGAAGACACTGGAGCCGGCGGCTGGAACGGCTGGACCACATTGGCTGAATTCTATGACCTTTTTGAAGGCGCCCCAAATTCCAACAGAGTTGGAGACGGACAGGAAGAAAGAAGAGGATGGGTTCCGGATGCGACAAATACAGATGAAACGAACTTAGGATTCGGTTACGGGTTTTTACTTGGACAACAATATAATTTAAATCCTACATCGAAGGAAGTTGTAAAACTGCAGGACAGGGCCAAAAATGACCTTGTTTTCACGAAAGAATTGCCTGGTTTGGTAGGTAACAATGAAGTTACAGGAATCAGGGTACTTAAGTACCACCCGGCGAATCCTGGAGGTTCCTATGTAGGACATCAGATCATGTTCCGTTATGCTGATGCTTTCCTGATGAAGGCTGAGGCCATGATGAGAAGT
>JAHEHF010000121.1 GCA_024644745.1 Flavobacteriaceae bacterium | reverse complement strand
GAGTATTCGCTCAACCCAGCGGTTTCCTTTATCACTTTGGGTTCCATAACTGCGCTTTCGCCATAATACGGCAAACCGCAACGCCCGCTCGGAGTGATTATTCGTTGGCTCGACACCGTTTTCTTCAAGAAATACCCATAGCGATTCAAGCTGTCCGCCGATTGAACGCGCCAACTGACCGGCTTCATTGTCTGCACCTTCGTGCAGCATCAACAGCAAAATGAGCCTTGAGTAAAAATCGGTCCATTGTTTTTCATCAGGAGGCTTTCTGGCCCAGTGGCATAACAGCCGTAGTTCTTTTAAAATGGAGTTGCCGAACTGCTTGATCGATTCATCCTTTCGTTCGGCCAGCGCTTTGGCTTTTCGGATCAGGTGTGCCAGGCATGCCTGGCGTTTGTTGACCCAATTGACATATACGCCATAATGGTCGCTGATCAGGATCCCCCTCCAATCTTCAATCAGTTGCAAAAAGGCCTCTTTGCTGCGATTGGGGTGGATCATAAAAAAGGCAACCATCGAATTGACCATCGCCCAGAGCCAATGCAATTTTCCGGACTTGTACCAGGCGGTCTCATCAATCCCATTGACCTCTTGTTGGCGGGCCTGGTCACCGATTGCGGTGTAGATGGGTTCGATGGCATTGGACATTCGATCAATCACACGCTGGATGCCACCGGTTGAAATCGGCAGTCCCAGCACGGATTGACAAAAGTCCTGCACGGTTTCGCGGCTTGCGCCATGTGATCCGGATAACTCGCAAATTACCGCCGACAACCGCGGTCCGTATCCACTGGCAAGTTGATTCGGGACAGTTGCTTTCACCGTCTTTCCACAACAAGTGCATGTTCCCTGATGAAGAACCAAGTGCGTGACGTCGAGTTTGATTTCGGGCAATTCAATATGTTGATGCGTGTAGAAGGGAGTCACGCTATCCGGATCCAAATTCAACTGACCGCAGGAACATATATCGGGTAAAAGGATTTTTGTGTCTGTTGGCGCCAGCATCTGCTGTTGGTGGCCGTTGTGGCCTTTCTGGGCCCCGCGTTTTCGTTTGCTCTTTTTGCTTTCTTTTTTTGGTCTCTCAAAAGGGCTATCCGAAGAGGGCGGCTTGCTGGAATTTTGAGAATTCATCTTGGACTGAGCTTCGATTTTTTCGATACGCTTTTCAAGCTCATCCTGCTTTTTGAGCATTTGCCCGATAAGTTGCTCGAGGTGGATGATATAGGCTTTTACAGGTTCCGGTGTGTCGAGCCAATGCTTATCAGAAAATGGTCGCTTGACTTCCATGATTGGAAGCATAGCATGGGAAAAACAAAAAATCTAGATTTATTTTCAATTATTTCAAATAGTTATCAAATTCATCAAAAATAGAGTGTTTTCAGTGGGTTAGCTTTGCTGCTGAACCCCCTGAATGGGTACAATGATTGAGGTAACATCTTTGAATGTGGCAAACATGGAATATTATAACATCAATCTACCGAATGGTGCATATTCCGTTGTAGCGTCTACTTTTAATTATGATACTATAGAAATACCATTGACAGTAGCGGAAACGGTTTCACCAATAGATTTCCCAATAACCCTTCCTTGATTGATCCTTATGCAAACCTATTCCAACCAAGGGCAGAATTAATTCTACCCTGTCTTTGTCTCTTTGATGAAGAATAATCTTTACTATGCTTCTTTATACTTTTGTGATTTTTGCACGGTATTTGAAAAGGATTCCAAATGCCTGATAAATTTTCCGATATTTTCATTGAGTCTGATACAAAAATAATATTCAAAAAGGTAATTGCAATAAATGGCTATGACGTTCTTTATGAAACGTGGAGTGGGGATGGATATTGGGGAGAAAGTTTAATTTTTACAGATGATGATGTTGGAGTTATGACAGACAAGGATATTAGAAAGGTAGCACGTACATCAGGATTGGTTGAAAACAGGTCAAAAATAATCGTGAATAGATCGTATACAGGATTTGTTTTTTGTAATTTTAATTTTAGATGACTATGCTGCTTCAATAAAATAGAGTTGATCATACATTCTACTGCCAAAGAGAAATAATAATTTTTTGTCAGATGAAATGAAAGCACCAATTCAAATCATTCCCTAAATAGATGCTCATCAAAAAATCTTTTTGTGATATCCTTTGCAATCTTCGTTGCATCGGGATCGTGGACTATCTGATGCCCTAAATAGGTTATATTTTTTATAGGTCTATCAAAGCCATGATAGGCACCGTCAAAAACAATCAACTCCAACAAATCAGGATTTGGTAAGTTCTTCTTCAATTCCACACAACGAGCAGCAGGAGTCCAATCGTCTTTAGAACCAATCAGAATCAATGTGGGAATATCAACTTGATCTTGTATTGAATCACACCAAGGATAAAACAAGACCGCTGCTTTGAAAGGCATTGTTTCCATTTTTGCAGCATAAACAAAATTTCTGTTAATGGCTCTTATTCCTGTAAATCCACCGTGAGAAAAGCCGAGCAAGCCAATATTATCATCATTTATATATGGTTGCTGCTTTAAATAATATGCTGCTCCATATGCGTCTAAAGCTCGTTCTATTGGTGATACTCTATATGGGTTGCCACAGACCTTTTCGACACCTCTTGGACTAAAGGAATCCACAATGAGAGCAACATATCCCCATTCCACCAATTGTCCTGCCCACTTCCTGCGATGGTAATCGACTCCACCACATCCGTGAAGAACAATTACTGCTGAAAATGACCCGTTGCCATCTGGTTTGTATAGGCTTCCCTTTATTAGAGTTGAGCTTTCAGCTACTGGTGCTGACTTGAAACTGACTGACTGATATGATGTACAACCTGATAGAGAAGACAAAATTGTAACGCATGTTAGGAGATGCAGAAGAACTGCTTTCAAACATTTCACTTTTCACCGCCTAATTATGTGTTCAGCAAGTGATGCAATTCAGGATATTTTTTTGTAATTTGAATTTTAGATGATTATGCCTTCAAATCAACAATAAAAGATTGTATCCCTTCATTTTCAATAGGTTCATTACCAAGTTCAAATACGGTATCACATATATGAGTCTCAAACCATGCGTTGAATGTCTTGTAATCCCGTTTCTCAGGATAAAAATCAGGGTCTTTCAGAATTCCGTATAGCTATGATTCAAAAATGTCCTGATAATGTTTTTCAAGATAGTCTTTGTAATTATGTTCATCATATTTTTCAGGAATAAGATATGCTTAATACTCCCTTGCATCAAATTCAATATTGAAACTGTTCACCCAATCAAGATACGGCTTTTTAGGGATAATAATGAGCAAAGTTCTATTTATCGTATTCATTGATAAGGCTATAAATATAAAAGGTGAAAGGCAATTATTTACTCCTTAACAATGAAAAATTTAATACATTGGATAAAAAGATGGGAATAGCAATAAAAATTTTCGGTTTCTATCTATTGGAACCATTTCGGATTAATGTTATGAGCATATACTCACATCTAAAAGGGATAGCATCATTATAATTCACAAACGGACAGTTACTGAAAATTTCGTAAATCAGCCCCCACTTTTGTATCAACTTCATCGTAGGGAAAAGGAATAAAAATGTCGTGGATAGAATTTATTGGCAAGGTATTTATGAAGAAATATATAATAAGTTTTTGAAATAAAACGGTATTAGATATTATACTGCATATGCTATTCAGAAATTATTTCAAAAATTTGTCGAAAAATGAGGTTATTTCAAAATAAATAGTCCTTTCTGTTCCGTCATTCATTTTAATTATAAATTGATCATACACTTTTCCATTTTGTTTGATGAGGTTCTGTTTCAATGATTTTACGGA
>JAHEHF010000080.1 GCA_024644745.1 Flavobacteriaceae bacterium | reverse complement strand
TTTCATGGACCAACGACATGTAATTCCTGTCTTTCTCGTTGTTTTTGTTTCGCAGGTTCGTAGTTCCAACGGCCAGGTGCATGTCATACAACAGGTCAATCATGGTGTCCCTGGGTATGAGACCCTCCGGTTTCTCGTAATTCACCTTGCTTTCACAGGAAAAAATGAGTGTGACTAACAGTAGGATTAGAAATTGATTTTTCACTTGTGCTATTGACATTTAAAAATCAGCGGTTGAACAACAAACGCCGTCCTTTTTCGTCCCCATAGAAGACGCCCTCTTTGTAGACCAGGTTTCCATTGACAAAGGTATGAGTTACTGATGAGGTAAATGATTGACCTTCAAAGGGAGACCACCCGCATTTGTAAAGAATATTCTCAGAACTGACTGTTTGAGGCACATCAGGGTCAACAATCACCAAATCAGCATAATATCCTTCGCGAACGAACCCTCTTTTTTCAATTCGAAACAATTTGGCAGGGTTGTGACACATTTTCTGGACCATCTTCTCCACAGTGATTTTTCCATTTTTAACCGCCTCCATCATAACCACCAGGGCATGCTGCACCAAAGGACCTCCACTTGGCGCTTTTGTGTACACCTGATCCTTTTCCTCCAAGGTATGAGGGGCGTGATCTGTCGCAATGACGTCAATTCTGTCGTCAAGCAAGGCTTTCCAGAGTCCGGCCTTGTCTTTTTGTGATTTTACAGCCGGATTCCATTTGATAAGGGATCCCTTTTCCTCGTAATCACGATCATCAAAAGTCAAATGATGAATGCAAACCTCAGAAGTAATGCGTTTTTCTTCCAGCGGTATTTTATTTGTGAACAGGTGGGTCTCTTTTGCCGTTGAAAGGTGAAATACATGGATACGTGCACCTGTTTTTTTAGCCAGTTCGACGGCTTTGGAAGACGACAGATAGCAAGCTTGCTCACTTCTAATCACAGGATGCATCTCCATGGGTATATCATCACCATAAACACTTTTTTGCTTGTCTAAATTATTTTTTATGGTTGTCTCGTCTTCGCAATGAAGGGCGATAAGGAGATCTGTAGATGAAAATATTTTTTCAAGGGCTTCTTCATCATCAACCAACATATTGCCCGTTGAAGAACCCAAAAACAGTTTTATACCTGCAACTTTTCTCCCATCAGTTTTCAGAAGCTCCTCCAAATTGTCATTTGTTCCGCCAATCATAAACGAGTAGTTTGCCAGAGAAACTTTTTGCGCTATTTTGAATTTTTCCTCAAGCAATTTCTGATTGGTTGCATTGGGAACCGTATTAGGCATCTCTATAAAGGATGTAATGCCTCCTGCTACTGCCGCCCGGGACTCTGAACCGATATCTGCCTTATGGGTCAATCCGGGTTCCCTAAAATGAACCTGGTCATCGATAACTCCGGGCATCAAATAGCGGTTTTTGGCATCAATGATCATGGTGTTCGGAGGCATGGTATCTATTCTATCGCTGATTTGCTTGATAATATCTCCCTCAACAAGGACATCCCGTTTCTCGACAGATCCTTCATTGATTAACCTTGCATTCTTTATCAATACTCTTTTCATACTAGTTGTTTATGCGCTTGTCTGAACCTGGCTGTCCTTTGGCAGCCCTGCGATTCTCATGCGAATTATGCCAAAAATCGCCTCAGTGATAATGGTTTTGCTCATTTTGGATTCTCCCTCGGTTCGATCGGTAAATATTACAGATACTTCCTGGATGTTGAAGCCATGCTTCCAGGCTTTGAACTTCATTTCTATTTGAAAAGCATAGCCGACAAATTTTATCTTGTCTAACTGAATGGTTTCCAGAACTTTTCTGCTCCAGCACACAAATCCTGCCGTAGTATCGTGATACGGGATCCCAGTGACAAACTGTACGTACTTCGAGGCAAAATAGGAAAGGAGCACCCGTCGCATGGGCCAATTGACCACATTCACACCCCGGGAATACCTGGATCCAATCGAGGCATCTGCACCGTCCCTCGCGCATTTTTCATAGAGACGAACAAGATCTTTGGGATCGTGTGAAAAATCAGCGTCCATCTCGATGATGTATTCATAACTTCTTGCCAGGGCCCATTTGAAACCATGAATATAGGCCCTTCCGAGACCGTTCTTTTCTTTTCGGACTTCCAGGTAAAGGCTTTTGGGAAATTCTTCTTGAATTCTTCTTACAATATCGGCAGTTCCATCGGGTGAGCTGTCGTCAACTACAAGGATATCAAAAGATTTTTTTTGTGAAAAAGTGGCTCTGATGATCTTTTCAATGTTTTCCTTTTCATTATAGGTAGGAATAATGACCAGAGTGTCGTGCATAATACCGAAATTGTACCGACAAAGTTAAGATAATTAATTACTAATTTTGTGTTAAGATTATCCGCCAGGTCCTGATGAATTCTCCAAAGCGTCAATTTTTCTTTTTACTCTTTTTGTTCTTTGTTGTCAACCTCTTGCAAAGCGCATATACAGGTCTGTTGGAAGATGAAGCCTATTACTGGGTCTGGTCAAATCATCTCGCCTGGGGTTATTTCGATCATCCCCCCCTTGTGGCTGTGTTTATTTGGCTCGGAGGCCTCGTTTTTGACGGGGAACTGGGAGTTCGTATAGTAAGTGCTTTCAGTTTCTCCCTAATGCTCTGGTTCATGTGGAAAACAATTGATGAGCCGGGCAAAGACAAACATGTCAGATTGTTCTTTATTCTTGTGATTTCTCTTGTATTGCTGCAGGTTTACGGTTTTATCAGCACGCCTGACACCCCCTTGCTGCTCTCTACATCCATTTTCTTTTTCCTGTACAAGCGATTTCTCGCAGACGATGGAATAAAAAACAGTTTCCTGCTCGGCATTTCCATGGCTGCGCTTCTCTACAGCAAATACCACGGGGTTCTGATTATCGGCTTTGTTGTGCTGTCCAATCATAGGATGCTTTTGAGTCCAAGGTTCTGGTTGGCAGTTACTTGCGGATTTACACTGTTCATTCCTCACTTGATCTGGCAATATGAAAATGGGTTCCCATCCTTTGTTTATCACTTAAAGGATAGAGCCTACAAGCCCTATGAGCTTGGATTTACCTTGAATCATCTTCTCAACATCCTTATCGTGGTCGGGATTAGTTTTCCTGTAATTTATGCGGCTTTTTGGAAGAAAAACTCGAAGAACCTGTTGGAAAGATCCTTTAAGTTCACGGTTTACGGCTTTGTTTTATTCTTCCTTCTGACCTCTTTCAGATCTCAGCCACAAGCCCAGTGGCTTGCCGCAATGCTCATTCCGCTGGGCGTGTTCGTATACCCTTATTTTATACATAACGACGGGGCCAGGAAATGGTTGTATCGATTGGGTTTTACTCAATTGGGACTGGTGATTGTAGCTCGTGTCCTATTGGCAGTCCCTGCAGCATCCCCTGTTGTCCTGGAGCCGCACTGGGCCGATCTTTGGGTTCCGGAGGTGAGGGAAAAAACCAACAGTCTCCCCCTTGTCTTTGTAAACTCCTACCAAAATGCGTCCATTTATAAATTCTACACGGGTATTGACGCGCATTCCTATGGGATACCTCGTGGAAGAAAAAGTCAGTACGCCCTTCTTGACACCGAATCACGCTTACAGGGAAGATCTGTTTTTGCCGTCGGAAAGCAGTTAACTGATCATTTGTATTTGACTCATAAGATGGATCAGGATCTTTATGGCTCGTCGATCGATTCGTTCCGGAGCTTCCAGAACGTCGAATGTATTATAGAGCATAAATCGCTGGAGATGAGCCAGGGTCAACAAGTTCGAATACCCTTCAAGCTGGTCAACCCATATGATACTTCCTTGAATTTTGAAAATGTCAGACTCATCGGAATCTTCCAGAACCGAAAGAAGTTGGTTCTCGAAGAAATTGAACTGACGTTTCCTGATCTTGAGCAATTGAAACCCTATGAAACCCTTGAATTGGAAGCAGTTTTCAGGGCCCCGAACACTTTGAAGAATATGGAAGTCACTTTCAGGATAGGGGTGTCTTTCCATAATCTTCCGCCAGGGATACAAGGAAATAAAGTTTTAGTAAATTTCGTGCCGAGTCAATGATCACATTTATGAAATTCCTGTTTTATGTTTGAGGGCCTGGAGCGCATATCGTCTACAAGCGACTGGGTTACGGTTTTTTTTGTTCTTGTGCTTATCCTAATTGCGGTGATTCAATTCAATTTCACCGAGAGGTTCTCCAAACTTTTCTCACTGGTTTATTCGGATAAATACTACACGGATTTCATCAAAACCCGCCCTCTGAATTTCAATATTTTCCATCTGATCTTCTTTTTTGTCATTCTTTTTAACATTTCAATGCTCATATTTTTTGTTTTCAGGACATATAAACCCTCTTTTTACGACAATGAGCTGAACTTCTTTCTGATCATCAACGCCGCTGTAATCACTTACGTTGCGGTTCGTTATATGATGGGAAGACTGATTGCCGGAATGTTTAACTTATCAGAGGAACAATCTTACTTTACTTTTTTGAAAATCAGTAACTTATGTTTGATATCAATACTTATTTTCCCTTTGCTTATCTTAAGCAATTACAGCGCTGGATTATTTCATAAGTTTTTGATAACTTTCACAGTTACAGCGGCTTTGGCCATCACATTATTTCGTTACTTTGTAGTGATCAAAAATGAAAAGCTGGGTTTTAACAACTTGTTTTATTTATTTTTGTATCTTTGCGCCCTTGAATTGTCCCCCTTAATAGTTGTTTATAAGTTGTTTGTTGATTAACAAAAATGATATGAGAGTAAAGACTATTCTAGTTTCGCAGCCTGCCCCAAAGGCCAAACAATCTCCTTACTTCGACTTGATGAGCAAACAAAAAGTGAAAATAGACTTCCGGTCTTTTATTCACGTTGAAGGAGAGTCTTCCAGAAACGTCAGAAATCAAAAAATTGACTTCTTAGATTACACCGCTGTGATCTTCACAAGCAGAAATGCTGTAGATCATTATTTCAGGCTTGCCGATGAGATGCGGGTGAATATACCGGATGACATGAAGTATTTCTGCCTTTCTGAAGCGGTTGCCTACTATCTTCAAAAGTACGTGGTTTATCGTAAAAGAAAGATTTACGTAGGGGTTCGCACGTTTGATGACCTCATGCCGATCATCAAGAAGCATAAGAATGAAAAATTTCTATTGCCCAGCTCTGACAAGGTCAAACAGACGATGATAGACAAAATGAACAGCCTGAATGTGGAATGGCAAAGAGCCATCCTGTTCAAAACCGTAATTAGCGATCTGTCAGATCTCGAAAACGTGTTTTACGACGTCCTGGTCTTCTTTAGCCCCAGCGGAATTCGGTCACTATTCCACAATTTCCCGGAATTCAAGCAAAACAACACCCGTATAGCGGTCTTTGGCAACTCCACCGTCAGAGCGGCAGAAGAGGCGGGTCTGAAAATCGACATTGCGGCTCCTTCTGAAGAAACGCCTTCGATGACCATGGCTCTTGAAAAATACATCAAGAGAGTGAACAAATAAAAAAAGCGCCGATCGGCGCTTTTTTCTTGTTTAAAATTCTCGTTTAACTCTCCTTGATGACCTCTATGATCTTGGCTTCAAGCTCTTCGGCCAACTCCGGATTATCAGCGATCAACGACTTTACTGCATCCCGGCCCTGACCCAATTTGGTTTCTCCATAACTGAACCAAGAACCGCTTTTTTTGATTATTCCGTAATCTACTCCGAAATCCAGGATTTCTCCAATTTTCGAAACCCCTTCGCCATACATGATGTCGAATTCGGTCGTTTGAAATGGTGGCGCCACTTTGTTTTTGACCACCTTGACCTTTGCCCGGTTTCCCATCACACGGTCCCCGTCTTTGATTTGGGTCTTTCTGCGAATATCCAATCTGACCGACGCGTAGAATTTAAGGGCATTTCCACCTGTAGTGGTTTCGGGATTGCCAAACATAACACCGATCTTCTCACGTAACTGATTAATAAAGATCACTGTACAATTTGTCTTATTGATCGTTCCCGTCAACTTTCTCAAAGCCTGTGACATCAATCGTGCGTGTAAACCCATCTTAGAGTCTCCCATTTCTCCCTCTATTTCACTTTTAGGAGTCAGAGCTGCAACGGAGTCTATAACCACTATATCAACGGCACCTGAACTGATCAGGTTATCCGCAATTTCAAGAGCCTGTTCTCCATAGTCGGGCTGGGAAATGATCAGATTGTCAATATCCACCCCCAGCTTTTCAGCGTAAAAACGGTCAAAAGCATGCTCAGCATCTATAAATGCAGCTATTCCACCCGCTTTCTGAGCCTCCGCCATGGCGTGCAAAGCCAGAGTTGTTTTACCCGAAGATTCGGGTCCGTAAATTTCGATCACCCTTCCGCGTGGATATCCTCCAACACCCAGCGCCAAATCGAGCCCAAGCGAACCCGAGGGAATAACCTCTATGTTTTCTGACACCACATCTCCCATTTTCATTACCGAACCCTTTCCATAGGTCTTGTCCAGCTTGTCGAGAGTCAGCTGCAGCGCCTTCATTTTCGCTAATTTTTCTTTGTCTTCTGCCATAGTATAATACTGAGTTTCTAGAATTTTTCTGTAAGGTAAAAAGAGAAGCTAAAATAACCATTTTTAACTCCGTTGCATGCATTTACATGCATTCTTATCAACAACTCAGAAGCACGCAACCAAGTATCCGGTTTCTATGGTATTAGTCTGTTTCAGTCGTTAAAGTAAACCTGGTGGGCGAATCATGTAAACGTGGGGTATGCCATCCTCCATATACTCTTCCCCCGTGCTCCTGAACCCGAGCTTCCCGTAGAACTCAACCAGGTATTTCTGAGCACCGATTTTAATTTCCAAATCACCGAACAGTTTTCTCATATTCTCAATTGTTCCTTTCATCAAAGCATTGCCCGTACCGTCTCCCCGATGCTCCGAATCCACGACTACCCTACCGATTGCTGGTTGTTCATAATAATCGCCCGGCCCAAAAATTCGAGTGTAGGCTATGATTCGACCCTCATGATCTCGTCCGAAAAAATGATAGGCTTTACGGTCTTTTCCATCGAGCTCCCCATAGGGGCAGTTCTGCTCAACCACAAAAATGTTGATTCTGAGTTGAACGATATCGTGAAATTCGTCAATCGTAAGCTCGTTGAATGTTTTGAGGGTCCAGATCATGGTTGAGTTCACGTTTAAGAAATAGGCTGTTTTTCAGTCTTGTATGATGAAATCTTTATGATCATCTCGCTCGAATTCAGGCTGCAGATTTGAATGTCTGATATTGAACTTTTCCCTCAGAATCTGTTCGACTTGATTGCAAATTTTGTCAAATTCAGACAACTTTATGTCTTCTTTGAACTCAATATGCGCCTCAAAATGTATATCCTTGTCATTGAGATGCCATACGTGTACATGGTGAATGTTCTCTATTTCATCAATGATGAGGATCTCTTTTTGAATATCTTCTATATTGATGTCTTTCGGAGCAAACAACATAAGAATCTTAAGAGAATCCAGGAATATGTTCCAGCCCATGAACAGCAAGTATACCGAGATCAGGATCGTCAGTATCGCATCCAACCAGTAAATTCCATAAAACTTCATAAGGATACCTCCTAAAAGAACAGCTACAGAAGTAAGGAAATCTGATATCAAATGAAGATAGGCCGCCCTCATATTGATGTTGTGATTCGCGTCTTTTTTGAGAAGCAGAACGCTTAAACCATTTCCTGCTATCGCAATCAATGCCAGCCAAATCACGATTTCACTCATGATCTCCTGGGGTTCAGAAAAACGTTTAACGGCCTCTATAGCCAGAAAGATGGCAATTACAATGAGAGAGGCAGAATTTATAAAAGCCGCGATAATTTCGGCTCGCTTATATCCGAAAGTCTGATAGGGTGTCTGTTTTTTCTTGTTGCTCAGTAAATTGGCCCCGTAACTTATGATGAGTGACAAGACGTCTGATAGGTTGTGAACAGCATCTGAAATCAGGGCAAGACTCCCGGAAATCAATCCACCAACAACCTGAGAAATAGTTATGAGAATGTTCAGAATTATGGAAAACAACAATCTCTTTCCTGAAAGTGCACCGTGATCATGTGAATGGTTGTGCCCCATAAGTTAAGCTTAACAGTTGCTTGCGGGAATCTTGTCTATTCTCCTTTTATGGCGCCCACCTTCAAAATCGGTGTTCAGGAAAGTGCCTACGAACTGCAATGCATCCTCCTGTGAGACAAACCGTGCAGGAATGCTTAAAATATTAGCATCATTATGCTGTCTGGCCAGCGCCACCAACTCATCATTCCAGCAAAGGGCAGCACGGATATTTTTGTGATGATTCGCTGTCATTGCAGCTCCATTTCCACTGCCGCAAAGAATAATACCCAATTCGGCTCTACCTGATTCAACAGCATCCGCCACGGGGTGAATCGCATCAGGATAATCCATGCTGGAATCATCATCCGTACCAAAATTTATCACCTCAATTCCCTGATTTTTAAGAAGTTTTACGATTTCAAACTTATAGGTAGTTCCTGCGTGGTCATTTCCAATAGCTACAGTCATGGTGGGTGTTTTCTACAAAATTACATTTATTAAAGAAATAAACACAATATTCAGCACTTGTTAATTCAAAACTATAGGTATCTGAATTCTAAACCCTTAAAAATCCCTTTGATTGTTAATTAAAACTCTATCAAAACTGATAAAAAAATTTTGTCGGTTCAGAATTATACATCATTTGAAAAAATTACTGATCTGTCCAAATTTTATTATCTCTGATTTTTGAAAAATTATTCACAGTTTTTCTCAGGTTTATAACACAATATGTAAAGAAACTTATTACCAAAATTAAGTTGATACGGATGTTAACAGGTTGTGAATTTCTATAATTATATCCATGAAAATTAAGGTATTGAATTATTGCTATGTGTTAACAATTCTTTACAACTGACAAATCAAAATTTAATCAGGAAAATTTATTCCACAAATTAACAAACCATTATACCACACCATATGGCTTTAAAAAATTTAATTAAGAAAAAATAAATATGATATAAGTGTTGATAAGAAAAAGAGTACCGATCCTAAACTTCAATCGATTCAGCTGAGGTATTGAGAATAGAAGCAGTACTGTCAACCTGGGAGCATTCGACTGTTTTGAAGGTGTAATCGATGCTTTTCTTGGTCACAAAAAGGCTGAGAGCAAATACGGCTGCGCAAAGAATAATAATTTTGTAAATGGCCTTCATATACAATAGAGACGAGACAATTCTTTAAATGTTACAAAAATGTTAAAGGAAATTATTTGAGGCTAGATTTACGGATGAGTAATTCAATGAAATAGCGCAGGAATTGGATAAATATGAGTAATTTGGAGGATTCAAAATCAATAGATGGGAAGGAAGAGAAAATCCAAGATCAAAACGAAGGGAAATCCTATTAAAAATCTGAATCAGAACATTTTACAGATTTTCTACAACAATCCCAATAAGAACTTCAATTACAAACAGATAGCTGCAAAGCTCAATATTCAGGACTCGGATGGTCGCAACCAGATCATCAAATCCCTGAAAGAAATGGAAGCTTCAGATCGACTGGATGAAGTAACAAGGGGCAAATATGTTCTTGTCAAACAAACTCATTATCACGAAGGAATCGTGGATATTACTTCACGTGGCAATGCATATGTTGTTTGTGATGATCTCGAGCATGATGTATACGTTCCTTCCCGAAATCTGAATCACGCCCTGAACAAAGACCTGGTAAGGGTATATGTATACAAAAGACGTAAGAACAGTAAGTTAGAGGGGGATATTGTTGCCATCTTGGAACGGACGAAATACGAATATGTGGGCGTACTTCAGAAAAATAACGATTACGGCTTTGTGGTTCCGGATGACCCGAAGATGTATTCGGATATTTTCATAGGCCCGGAGCATCTGCTTGAGGCTAAGGATGGGGACAAAGTGCTGGCTAAAATAACCGACTGGCCACAAAAATCTAAGAATCCATTTGGCGAAGTATTGAAAGTACTGGGTAAACCTGGTGATCATGATACTGAGATTCATTCCATACTCGTTGAATATGGTCTGCCTTACACTTTTCCGGATCATGTGGAAGAATTCGCTTCCAACCTGCCCATAGAGATTAGCGACGAAGAGATTCGCAAAAGAAGGGATATGCGAAAGGATCTCACTTTTACGATTGATCCCTCAGATGCCAAGGATTTTGACGATGCGATATCATTCAAAGTTCTGAAAAATGAAAACTACGAAATTGGGGTTCATATTGCGGATGTATCTCATTACGTAGAAGAGAATACGGTGCTGGAAGAGGAAGCCTATCAGCGCGCGACTTCGGTTTACCTGGTGGATCGCGTAGTTCCGATGCTTCCTGAAATACTGTCAAACAATGTATGTTCACTGCGGCCCAATGAAGAAAAGTTGACCTTTTCAGCCGTATTTGAAATGAATCAAAAAGGAGATGTCATTAATGCCTGGTACGGACGAACCGTTATCTATTCGGATCAAAGATTCACCTATGATCAGGCACAACAGATCATTACCGGCGATTCTTTGCACGAGAATGACAAACTCAACCTGGCGATCAAAACACTTGATTCACTTGCCAAGAAGATGCGTCAGAGAAGAATGAGTCACGGGGCCATCTCTTTTGATAAAACAGAAGTGAAGTTCAAGTTGGATGAAGAAGCTAATCCGATCGGAGTATTTGTGAAAGAATCGAAGGATGCGAACAAACTGATTGAAGAATTCATGCTCCTGGCCAATCGAAAGGTTGCAGAATTCATCGGAAAGAAGAAGAAGACTTTTGTTTACCGGGTTCACGACGAGCCGGATATAGATAAATTGGAGGCACTTCAAGGGGTTATAACCAAATTTGGATACCGCATAGATACCCGTTCGAGGGACACGACCTCACAGTCATTGAACAAGCTCCTGTCTGAAGTTCACGGAAAGCCGGAATCGAATATGATTGAAACGCTGGCGATACGCTCCATGAGCAAGGCTGTTTATACCACTGAGAATATTGGTCACTACGGTTTGGCATTCGATTATTATACGCATTTCACATCCCCTATCCGTCGTTATCCCGATGTTATGGTACATCGACTTCTCCAGCATTATCTGGACGGTGGTAAATCAGCGAAAGCCGATAAATACGAAGAAAAATGTGATCATTCCTCTGAACGTGAAATGATGGCGAGTAAGGCAGAAAGGAATTCAATCAAATACATGCAGGTGAAATACATGCAGGATCATCCCGAGCAAGAGTTTGAAGGTGTTATATCCGGTGTTACCGAATGGGGGATTTACGTTGAAATCATTGAGAATAAGTGCGAGGGCATGGTACGAATCAAGGATATCAGCAGTGACTATTTCATTTTTGACGAGCGTCAATACGCATTGATAGGTCAGGCTAAAAGAAAGATGTATCAGCTTGGGGATAAGGTGGTTGTGACCGTAAAGAATACAGATTTGGAGCGAAAACACCTGGATTTCAATCTTGTTGAAGACGAAGAACTGTAACAAATGAATAAGGAATAGGTCTAATGTTTGAACAAATTATTTTGAAATGATGAAGAATGTTTTAATCCTGTTACTGCTGGTAACGACTGGTGCTCTTGCACAAGACAGAATTGAGAAGAACCTGGGCGATTTTACAGAGTTGAAAATCTATCGGGGCCTTCAGGTAGAAATGATCAAATCAGAGAGCCCAAAATTGATAATCGAGGGAAATAAAGCTTCCTCAGTGACCGTAAAAAACGCGAATGGTGTACTCAAGTTGAGTTTGAAGATTGAAAACACCTTTTCTTCTGACGAGGTGATGGTTTATCTGCACTATTCGGATCCGATCTCAGTTATTGATGGAAATGAAGGTTCCAATATCTATTCTGACGAATTGATCAAGCAGGAAAGAGTGGAGGTTAGAGCCCAGGAAGGCGCTCGAATCAAGTTGGAATTGGATGTGAAAAACCTTGAGGTTGTCACCGCCACAGGAGGTTACATCAATCTCAGCGGAAAGTCGGAATCACAGGATGTCAAGGCTAATACAGGAGGTATTTACAAAGGTGCCATGCTGAAGACAGAACACACCAAGATCAATGCGGCAACCGGAGGAAATGCCGAAATATTCGCATCGAAAAGTGTTGATGCCAAGGCTTCTACAGCGGGAATTATAGATATTGAAGGGGACCCCGAACAGGTGAGTCGCAAGGAATCCACCGGTGGAAATATCAATGATTAAGGCACATTGTGTCAAATTTATTGCTAACTTTGTGCTTTAAATCAATGCGTAATGATGTTACAGGCAATTTTTTTAGGTATGGTTGGCCCTTGGCAATGGATTATCATCGGTCTGGCCATTCTTTTGCTT
>JAHEHF010000079.1:4500-12505 GCA_024644745.1 Flavobacteriaceae bacterium | reverse complement strand
AGGCAAATGATTTAGGACAAAGAGAGTATTTTAATGTCCGTGGCCTTATAATTATTTACCGAAGGGAATTCATGAAAGCCAGAGACCTCAACGGATCATGAAATACATAAATCCTTGCCATATTTATTCCGTTCAAGTTTTTTTCAATTAAAAACACAAGCCCTATTCAATAATAACAGCCATATTTCGTTATGAAACAAATTGTTTTGTCAATTTTCAACCATTCATGCAAAAATCCGTTAAAATGAAAAGAGCTGTAAATTATGTGATTATATTCGTTGCCTTCGCAGGCCTGGTGGCACTTTCATGTACCTCAAGCAAGAGTCTATATGAGCAGGGAAATTACTATGAAGCCGTGATGAGATCCGTTGAAAAACTGAGAAAAAACCCGAATCACAAGAATTCAAGGGAAGCTTTGGCCAACGCATATCCGCAGGCTGTAAATACATTTATGGATCAGCTGGAAAGCAATGAGCAATCTAACGCCGAATTTAAATACACGCGAGCTGTACATACCTACAACAAACTTAATGCCATGTACGAAAGTATACAGCGGTCTCCAGGGGCTCAAAAGGTGATCCAAAAGCCTAAAAAATATTATACCACCCTGGAAAAAATCAAGCCCCGTGCGGCTGAAGAACAATACGGTGCTGGATTATATCAGCTTTCATTTGCGAATCGTGAAAATGCAAAACAGGCCTATCGCTATTTTATGGAAGCAGACAAACTGGTTCCGGGCTACAAAAACGTGGGTGAAAAAATTGATGAAGCCTATCATTTGTCCATACTTCATGTGGTGGCTAACTTAAAACCGGTTCAATCGCGATTTTATGAACTGAGCGCAGATGTTTTCTACCGACAGGTCAACAATACCCTGAAGCAGATTGAGAACAACGAATTTATAAGGTTTTACAGCCCAGAACAAGCTATGAGTCATAAAATTCAAAATCCGGACCAGATCCTTGAGATCAGTTTTGAGGATTTTGTTGTAGGAGAAACCCATACCCGTGAAACCAGGGAAAAAGTAGAACGCGACAGTGTAATTATTGGAGAAATCACTCTCGACAGCGGCAGAAAAAAGGAAGTCATCGGGTCGGTCAATGCCGAGCTGGCCGTCTATCGAATGGAACTCTCCTCACGAGGGATCGTTAACCTGACCATTACTAAAAACGGCATGGAAGATAAAGACCTGATCTATCAGGATTTTCCGGGAGAATTTGTCTGGTTCAATGAATGGGGGCAATTCAATGGGGATGACAGGGCGCTGAGTGATCAGCAAATTGCAATATGCAATAACAAAAATGTCAATCCGCCGCCACCGCAGCAATTGTTTTTAGAATTCACCAAACCCATTCACCAGCAACTGCATAGTAAACTGGTCCATTTTTACAGAAATTATTAGGCAGCAAACTTTAGTTGTTGCAACTTCTGAAGCCCTCTCCTGCGAAACCTTCCCAGGAGAGGGCTTCGGAAATTTAAATTTCCGGCTCTTTACAAAAAATGCAAAAATTATAAAGCAGCTCCTTTCAGACAGTTATCAGAGAGCTCTGTTTCCTGTTGCGGCATTTTCCTTGATATGAATGTCCCTTTGGGGAAAAGGAATGATGATCTTATTTTCATCAAACTTTCTGCTGATGGTCTTTCTGATTTCACTTTTGATCCTTTCTATCCTGAAAATCTCCTCGCTGTAAAATAGCAACTGAAAATTTAAGGAGGAATCTCCGAAATCAATCAACATGACATCAACAATATCCCTCTTGTCCACATCCTTGTGCAGCAAAGCACTTTCAATGAGCACCTTTGAGACCAATTCAACGTCTGAGCCATAGGCAACACCCACATTTATTTTAAACCGGTTCCGTCTGGTCTGATGACTCCAGTTGATCACCTTATTCGTAGTGATCAAAGAATTGGGAATGATAATTGAAATCAGGTCACGATTCAGGCCCTTTGACGTTCTGAGGCCTATATCCTCAATTTTCACAATATCACCATCGATTTCAAGAATGTCATCTATTTTAATGGATCTTTCCGACAAGAGGATGACCCCGGATATGATGTCATTGAAGGTTTGCTGCAATCCCAATCCCACACCCACCAGCAAGGCTGCCGAACCTGCAATTAAAACGGTCACCTTGATCCCGATGATCTCAAGGATCAAACCGAGTGCTATGACCCACAAGACGTATTTGAAGATCTGATATATCGCATAGGATGTTCCGGCGTCAAGTTTCTTTAGGAAATTTTTCCGCATCAGGATCTTTCTGGTGACGATCACAAGTATATAGGTCAATACCAAAATCAATAAGATCTTCACAATGGTAAATACCTCGATCACATAATCACCAATATGGACCAGTTCAAATTCTAAAAACTTCTGAATATTTTCCATAATTAACTTTTTTTCATCATTGCTAACAGAGTTTAAGAGATCAGTACTGATTCAAAATCTCTCCAGAAATCTGTATAAGATTTGGTCACTACTTCTGCATCATTGATCATGATAGGGACCTTTAAACACAGAGGTGCAAAGGCCATGGCCATTCTGTGGTCATCATAGGTATCAACGGAAACATTTTTATTGATGACAGCGTTTTTTTCAAGGTGCAGGCTTTTATCTGTTATACTGATTTTTGCCCCCAGTTTTTGGAGTTCTGTCTGCAAGGCTACCAACCTGTCAGTCTCCTTGATCTTAAGGGTGTGCAAGCCGCTCAGGTCGCAGGCTATTCCAAGCCCAAAACAAGTGACGGCTATGGTCTGTGCCAGGTCAGGACAATTTGCCAGATCCAGGGTCAACGGCTTTAACCGTATCTCATTTTTGACCAGGCTGATGGTATCATCGCCAAAGAGGGTCTCCACGCCAAAATGCTTGTAAATCTCAACCAGAGAACTGTCGCCCTGCAAGCTGTTCTTTTTATAGGCTCTTAAAGTGATCTTAGCCTCCTGACTCAAAGCCGCCAAACTGTAAAAATAAGAAGCTGAGCTCCAGTCAGACTCTACGGTCACCGATGTGTCCGCTATGTTTTTTTGAGGCTCCACCCTGATCACCTGACCCTCCCAACGGCTTTTGATGCCAAGGTCATTGAGCAGTGCCAGGGTCATGTTGATATAAGGAACTGATGTGATCTTACCCAGCAGTTCAATCTCAAGGCCTTCTTTCAAGCCAGGGGCCATGAGCAGCAAAGCAGAAATATACTGGCTGCTGACATTCCCATGAATAGTGACGCGCTTTTTCTGTATTTGCTTTCCCTTTATTTTAAGCGGAGGGTAACCTTCTTTTTTCACATATGAAATTTCGGCCCCAAGTGAACGAAGGGCATCAACAAGAATACTTATGGGTCTGTTTTGCATTCTTTCTGATCCGGTAAGCACCACTTCCTTTCCTTCTTCAGAGGCAAAATAAGCCGTTAAAAAACGCATAGCGGTTCCGGCATGACTGATATCAACTACTGACTTATCCTCTTCGAGGGCCTTTTTGAGGTATTTGCTGTCATCTGAATTTGAAAGGTTGGTCAATTGAAGATTGGGGTACAAACTTTTCAAAATCAACAACCTGTTCGACTCACTTTTAGAGCCAGAAACATTGATATTACCTACAATGCTTCCACTATGATGTGCTAATTCTTTTATCAACTTATGCTGTCTTTTTTCGCTTGCGTTTGAAATAAAAAGTCATGATCAGGGCATAAATAATGGCCCCGACGAATTTGCGTAACAGGTATTTCGGATTCGACAGGCCGTTCAGGGCCTCTTCAAAACTGACCTTGGTCAGACCATATACAAATTCGATCAGTATCACAATCATTAAAAAAATGATCGCTGTGACCAAAAATGTTTGTAAAAAAGAAAGGTCTTTGAATTTCTTTTGCATGCTATTTTAATTTTTCATTGTTATGGTGCCTGTCATGATCACGACTGGCTTTCAGGTCCAGTTTCCTGTCAAAAGCCTGTTGCAGGTCAACACCTGTTTGGTTGGCAAGACACAATACCACAAACATCACATCTGCGAGCTCCTCTCCCAGATCTTTGTTTTTATCACTTTCTTTCTCGCTCTGCTCTCCATACCGCCTGGCAATAATACGCGCCACTTCTCCCACTTCTTCTGTAAGCTGTGCCATATTGGTCAATTCATCAAAGTACCTGACACCGTGATTCTTGATCCAGTTGTCAACCGCCAGTTGTGCGTTTTTTATGTCCATAGTTCATGTTTCTTAAGCAAATATAGTTTTTTTGATTCTCAATATTCAAGGATCCAATGATGCAATGCCACAATGCCAAAATAATTTAATGCGTTAATGCTTCACCTTTCAAAATCTTTTGACTTAAAAAACCAAGAAAAAAACATAACCATTTTAAAATGATATCTCTTTAATGTTTTTTTTTGCTTCTCCAAAAAAATAACAAAAAAAGGAGCCTTTTACTAATGTGTTTTTTATGCTTTTCTGACGAACACATAAAAACCGTTTGCAAAGCGCTAAATTCCTTCCAAGGCTTCAGAAATTCTTGACGCGCTTTTTAACTACACTGCCGTAAAAGATTCGATACAAACATAAATTATTGTTATGAAGTCTTCGACATTCTAAGTTCCCTATTGAATATTCGGTACTCAAAATCTGAATTCTCAAATCTTAAATCTTCATTCTTCATTCTCAAATCTGAAATCTGAAATCTCAAATCCACATTTCACTTCTTCCTCAAATACAACATAAACTCATTTCTCGGAATTTCTCTTGCACCGAGGCTTTCAAGATGCTCATTGTAGACCTGGCAGTCAATGAGGTCGTAATTTTCCTTTTCAAGCGTTTGGACAAGATGGATAAAAGCCAGTTTGGAAGTGTTGCTCTCCTTGCTGAACATACTTTCGCCGCAAAACACGGAACCCAGATCCACACCGTACAAACCGCCAACGAGTTCCTGACCTCTCCATACCTCAACAGATTTTGCATGGCCCAGTCTGTGCAGTTTGATATAGGCCAGCATCATGTCATCTGTAATCCAGGTGCCATACTGGTCCTTTCTGGGACTTTCCTGACAGGATTTTATCACCTCCTCAAAAGCTTTGTTCCAGGTAATGGTAAAATCATTTCGCCGCATCATGCGCCGCATGCTTTTCGATATCTTGAGTTCTTCGGGAAATAGAACCATCCGCTGGTCAGGACAATACCAGATAATGGGTTCCCCTTCATTGTACCAGGGAAAAATACCATTCCGGTACGCCAGCATGAGCCTTTCTGGGCAAAGATCGCCACCAAAGGCCAGGATCCCTTCCGGACTGGCTGATTCGGGATCGGGAAAAACGAGCTCATCACCTAATAGTACCATAGTTTAAAAATACAAAAACCATCCGTCAGGGGACGGATGGCTTTCTATTTTTTTGATCAGCTGTGAATCTAAAAAGGAAGATCATCAGGTTCATTGTCACTTACATTTGTTGCAGGTGCAAAACTGGAAGCATCCATTGGTGGCACTTCTCCTGGTGCCCCATCCTGAATTTTTTCAACTCTCCATCCCTGGATGGAATTAAAATACTTTGCCTGACCTTCAGGATTGATCCATTCCCGTCCTCTCAGATTGATACTGATCTTGACGTCTTCTCCGATGTTGAAACCATCAAGCAGATCACATTTATCCTGAACAAATTCTATCATCAGCATTTGAGGATACTGCTCATCAGTCGTAATGACCATCTCTCTTTTTCTAAACCCATTGCTTCCAAAGGTTTTTGTTTCGTCAATCTTTTTGATTTTTCCTGTTACTTCCATACGATTTAATCTTCTGTTTTTGTTTCATCTTTTACTATTCTCAGAGCTTGAGCTGTAAACTGAAACATTCATTTAATAATTCTGTTGTCTTGTGAAATTTTAATCATGAATATCAACTCAAAAGCACCTTCCAGGCACTTTCCACATCATTCTTTTTTAAGAATTCCTGAGCAAATTTATGCTTTTCATTTAATTCTCGGGTAAGAAAACGAGGATTGTCTTGCAGAAACTTATTAACATCATCTTGATAAGGGAGCCTTTCGGTATTGGCAAGCATTCCAAGGTCATTGCCCGTCAGAATTTTGCTTTTTCGCACTGCTTCGGGCAGTTGATCCACCCCCATTCCTTTAGATTTCAAGGGTTTGGGAATTTCAAAAAAGGATTCCTTTGCCCTGCTGTAAAAACTGCCCCCTGCCCGGGCCACAAGATCCAGTTTGCGCTGGTCGATCTGCTGATCCGGGTCGAGTACATTTTCATCAATATGCATCAGCAAGACTTCGCATATGATCAGGTTTCCTGCACCTCCCTCAGTGCCGAGGGCCTTGATCTCAATCACCTTGCACTCAAATTGAACAGGAGATTCCATGACCCGGAATGGTTTCACCTTTTCAGAGGGAACCATGGTGAAACCTGCCTTTTCAAATTCATTTACCCCTTTATCGTATTCGGTACTTGAAAGTGAGGTTTGCTGCACGATGTCATGTGTCACCACATTGATGACCACTTGCTTTGTGCTCCTCACATTTTCGAGCGTGTGCTTGATCGTATTGTCTCTAACCCTTCTTGCAGGAGAAAAGATAAGGATCGGAGGACGGGCACTGAAAACATTAAAAAAACTGAAGGGGGATAAGTTTGGCAATCCGTTCTCATCTATGGAGCTGGCCAGAGCAATGGGTCTCGGTGCAACGGCTGACAGCAAATAACTGTGTAAGCTTGCCGTTGGTACATTCTTAGGGTTAATTGTTAACAATTGAGCTGATTTTTTAACAAAAATAGCCATTATTTATTTTATGCATAATAAGCGCATAAATTTTAAGTTATAATTGAGGAATATTATATATTTGCCTTTAATGAATCACCTCCCCAGCAGTAAAACGCTTATCAAATGGTCGCTGATCCTGGCGTCATTTTTAATTGTTTCTTCCATATTGTGGAACACAAATCAGTTTTTTAGAAAATTTAAAAACGAGGAGCGTATCAAAATGGAGGTTCTTGCCACTGCCTACGAGAATTTTAACAATGCTGACCTTGACATAGATGTTTCTTTGGAAGAAAAGATCATTCAAAGCAACAGGAGCATTCCCATGATCATTACTTTTGAAAATGGAGACATCAACAGATGGGCCAATCTTGACGTAGAAAACAATAAGAAATTTACGGCACTTGATGTGGATGACCGATTGTATCTGAATCGGCAGCTGCAGATCATGAAGGAAGAAAATGATCCTTTGGTGGTCAATTTTAAAATGGATAATGTCAATATCACCGAAAAGATCTATTACCGTGATTCTGATCTGCTCAACCAATTGCAGTATTACCCCATTGGCTTGCTGCTGATCCTGTTTTTATTCGGAACGATCATTTACCTGGCCTTCAAATCGAATAAAATTGCCGAACAGAATAAACTCTGGGCCGGTATGGCCAAAGAAACGGCCCACCAGATCGGTACGCCTCTGTCTTCATTGCTGGGCTGGGTAGCGCTGCTCAGGATGGAAAATGTGAATGAGGACACGGTTCAGGAAATTGAAAAAGATGTGGCCAGACTGAATACGATCGCTGACAGGTTCTCCAAGATCGGATCCGTTCCAAAACTCACCAGGCACGATATTGTGGAAGAAACCAGAACAGCCTTTGATTACATTCGATCAAGAAGTTTCAAACAGATCGAATTTCACTTCAATACCGAAAACGACAAGCCCATTTTTGTGGACCTCAACCTGCAGCTTTACAGCTGGGTCATTGAGAACCTGGTTAAAAATGCCATCGACGCCATGGGAGGCAGAGGAAAGATCGAGATCGACGTGGTTCGGGAAAATAACTATGCCATTGTCACGGTGTCAGACACCGGTAAAGGAATCAGCAAACGACTGCACAAAAAGATATTTGAACCCGGCTATACCACCAAAAAAAGAGGCTGGGGCCTTGGCCTTTCACTTACGAAAAGGATCATCAACGATTACCACAAAGGCAGGATCTATGTCAAGAAATCTGAGATTGGAAAAGGGACTACATTTTTGATCCAG
>JAHEHF010000079.1:0-4400 GCA_024644745.1 Flavobacteriaceae bacterium | reverse complement strand
CTAAGGACTAAGGACTAAGGACTAAGGACTAAGGACTAAGGACTAAGGACTAAGGACTAAGGACTAAGGACTAAGAAATATACTCCATTTTATGCGAATTTTCGGCCTCAAATAAATTATGAGTGATTCCAAATTATATGCTTAGTAAGATTGGGAAGCCTGCCTGCCGGCAAGGCAGGTTCCGAAGCGTATGCAAGGAAATCACCCAACCGCACTTGGCATGTAAAAAGGAAGCATTTATGATTTATTTGCAGCCTTGATTTCCTGCCTGCCGGCAGGCAGGTTTCGTTCTTTTGCATCAAGGCAAAAGGACAGAAGAATTATGATTATGAGAAATATTTTGCTGCAACAATTTTTGGACTCATCAATTATATTTTAAAATCTATCAGCATTAAATAAGAATCATTCATGCATTGGCTCCGCCGAATCCCTGCTTGCCGGCAGGCATGTTCGATTTCAAGCATTCATGCATCAGTTGTAGCATTAAATCATTGTAGCATTGTAGCATTGATTCCCCGAAACCTTCGCACGTGAAACCTTCAGTTTTATATTTTTAAAATGAAAATTTAAGAACTATTCACGCATTCATGCATTAATTGTAGCATTGCATCATTGTAGCATTGTAGCATTGTAGAACTGAATCCTCAGGCCTTGAAATTTCGTGAAATCTCGTTCGCGATCTCCTTGAACAACTCAGGTGACAATTCCTCTTTTTTACTGAAGTTGGCATCCGCCATGGTATGCAAAGGAATCAGGTGCACATGCACATGGGGAACCTCCAACCCGATTACCGTCATCCCTACCCTTTCGCAAGGTACAGCGCGTTCAATGGCCTTGGCCACTTTATAAGAAAAGCGCATCAGTTTCAGGTATTCATCCTCGGTCAGGTCGAACAATTTGTTCTCCTCCTTTTTCGGAACCACAAGGGTATGCCCCTTTGAATTGGGGTTGATATCCAAAAATGCGAAATAATCATCATTTTCGGCCACTTTGTAACAAGGAATAACGCCGTCAATAATCTTTGTAAAAATAGTGCTCATCCCTTTGTGATTTAGTGGTTAAAAATATTTTTGAACGCCAAATGGAAGTTCAATTTACCTAGAAATATTGAGGATTTCAAATTTCATCAATCCACTTGGTACCTGAATTTCAGTCACGTCCCCAACTTTTTTACCCAAAAGGCCTTTGCCTATGGGAGAACTTACAGATAGTTTTCCCTGTGTCAGGTCGGAAACCGCATCGGCCACCAGGGTATATTCAAATTCCATATTATTGTCCAGATTTTTGATCTTAACTTTTGAAAGGGCCAAAACCTTGGAGGTATCCAGCAAGGATTCATCGATCAACCTCGCCTTTGACAAGGTGTTTTTCAATTGTGCTATTTTGAATTCAAGCATTGACTGCTCTTCCTTGGCTGCATGGTATTCAGCATTTTCACTCAAATCACCTTTATCCCTGGCATCAGCAATCTCTTTGGTCACCCTTGGGCGCTCTACGTGCTCCAGTTGTTCCAGTTCATCTCTTAATTTCTTTAACCCTTCGGCAGAATAATACGCTACGTCACTCATTTTTCAACAATTTTTACATTAAAATTCTTGGATTGTTCTTCGTCTGTAAAAGAAAAAAAATCTCGAATCCAAAGGATTTGGAATGAGATCTCATCACAAATGTACCAAATTCTATTTGATTATTGAAAAAAATCGGTTATAAATTTGGTAGAAAGCTTCAGTTCCAGCCCTTCAAAATCACCTGAGAGCAATCCAAATTATTTGTACCTTGCGAAAAATTTTAAGCCTTGAAAAAATTAGTGATCCTGATCTTGTTTCCCTTGCTTTATGCTTGCAGTGACAATAGTGATGAAGTGAACAGGTTCCT
This sequence comes from Flavobacteriaceae bacterium, assembly GCA_024644745.1. GTDB lineage: Bacteria > Bacteroidota > Bacteroidia > Flavobacteriales > Flavobacteriaceae > Lutimonas. Next base: position 2,525 of record JAHEHF010000079.1, on the reverse strand, counting down.
GCCTGATGTCCCTGTGAACAAGACAATTTTTTTGACCAATCCTGATGTTATAGATCTGCAGGTCGTTGGCGGCTGGGCCTATACCCAGGGAGGCATCAGCGGGATCATAATCTACCACGCCGGAATCAACAATTACCTGGCCTTTGAGAGGAGTGCGCCTCACAGGACACCGGAGCCCTGCTCTACCATGACCGTTAAAAATAGTTTAACGATGGTGTGTGCCTGTGATGATGCCGTTTTCAATTTACTCAATGGTGCCCCCATGACCGATGGAATCATTTATCCGGCGAAACAATACAGGGTACTCATCACAGGACCCAATACTTTACAAATAACCAATTTTTAATTCTTTCTGATCCCGTGGAAAATTATTTTTCGTCCGATTTTAGGTTAGGTGTTTTAGGTGGGGGACAATTGGGCAGAATGCTGCTCAGTGAAACCCAGAAATATGATGTGTTCACGGTCATTCTTGACGGCGCAAAAAATGCCCCCTGCGCCCAGATCTGCAATGAGTTTCACCAGGGAAGCCTGATGGATTTTCAAACAGTTTATGATTTTGGAAAAAAGGTTGATGTGCTGACCATTGAAATTGAACACGTCAATATTGAAGCCCTTAAAAAACTTGCTTCGGAGGGATTGAAAATTTTTCCACAGCCTGAAGTGCTCGAGATCATACAGCACAAAGGGAGACAAAAGGATTTCTTTGACACAAATGGTATCCCTACGGCTCCTTACAAGCGTTTTGAGGAGGTTACAGAGCTCAAAAACACGATGCAGTTTCCTTTTGTCTGGAAATCAGCGCAGTTTGGCTACGACGGCACCGGGGTGAAAGTGATCCGATCAATCGATGACCTTCAAGACCTGCCCGATGAGCCCTGCATTACCGAATCCCTGATCCCTTTTAAAAATGAACTGGCCGTGATCGTGGCCAGGAATGAATCAGGAGAGATCAAAACCTACCCTGTGGTTGAAATGGAATTCCACCCTACGGCCAATCAGGTGGAATATGTGCTTTGCCCGGCAAGAATAGACGACAAAGTAGCTCATAAAGCCAGAGAAATTGCCCTGCAGGTGGCAGACAAGCTGGGCATTGTAGGCTTGCTTGCGGTTGAAATGTTTCAAACGAAAGATGATGAGATCCTAGTGAATGAAGTGGCGCCAAGGACCCATAACAGCGGACATTACAGCATTGAGGCTTCATATACAAGCCAGTTTGAACAGCATTTGCGTTCTATTTTGAATTTACCCCTGGGAAACACCGACAGCAAGGTTGCCGGCATCATGGTGAATCTTGTTGGTGAAGAAGGTTTTTCAGGAGATGTGGTTTACCAGGGTATGGAGGACATACTCCACATTCCCGGAGTTACCCCACATATCTATGGCAAAAAGCACACCCGCCCCTTTCGAAAAATGGGACATGTGACGATCGTGAATGAAGATTTGGTTGAAGCACGGAGGGTTGCGGAGCTGGTGAAGAAGACGATTCGGGTTGTTTCGAAGTAAACTCTCTTCTTTAAAGGTGCTTTGGGTGTTTTGAATGTCGAATATTGAATTTTGAAGGTTTACTTTTGAAATCAAAAAGCATTTATCTTAATAAAATGCTTGGCGTTGAGAAAATTTGATTTAGAAGAACGACTTATTGACTTTTCAGTTTCTATTATTGAACTTCTAAAAGAAATTCCAAATACTTATATCGGAATTCATTTATCAAAGCAATTGGCCCGTTCGGGCACTTCAGTTTCACTAAACTATGGAGAAGCTCAGGCAAGTGAGTCAAAAAAGGATTTTATTCATAAAATGAGGATCGTACTGAAAGAATTAAGGGAAACATTTGTTTGCTTAAAGATTCTCATAAGAACCAAACTTTTCAGAAATGAGGACAAGATCACTTTAGTTTACTCGGAATGCAACGAATTAATTTCTATTTTCGTAAAAAGTATTGAAACAGTGAGAAATAATTATAATTTTTGACTCACTTCGACATTCGATATTCCTTGTTCGACATTCGATATTCAAAAACATTGGTTTTCATCTAAATAAAGAGTTGATAAAATGAAATACACTTCCGTCCTTACCAAAATGTCCACAGAAAACACCTCTCCCGTAAACTATTACCTCGATATGGGTGAAGACATTATCAATATGAACCAGCTGATGGGCAGATCCATCTCGGTTGAATTCATCAGATACCAGTGCCTGTGTTGCGGTGAAGACAAAAAGATCTTCCGTCAGGGATTTTGTTATGACTGCTTTTACAAAATGCCCCAGACCGGCGACTGGATCATGAAACCTGAACTGAGCACCGCACATCTCGACAAAGAAGACAGGGATCTGGCCTATGAAAAACAGGTGCAGCTGCAGCCTCATGTGGTTTATCTGGCCAACAGCAGCAACGTTAAAGTCGGGGTAACCCGCAAAACTCAGATTCCAACCCGCTGGATCGACCAGGGTGCCCATGAGGCCATTGAAATTGTAGAGGTGCCGAACCGTTATTTAGCGGGCATCACCGAAGTGGCCCTGAAAGA
>JAHEHF010000120.1 GCA_024644745.1 Flavobacteriaceae bacterium | reverse complement strand
TAGGCCAGAATCTTAATTTTCCTGATGATGAATTCAGTATCAAATATCACCACAAAATCAAATTCATCAGCCTTGCTCGGGGCTTTACCAAAATAAAAATAACCCAGATGCTGTTCATCCTTTTCGATCTTGAAAAAATATTCAGGGTCAAAATCGCTGCTCATCTGATCCAATACCGATTGATCCAAAACAACCTGAGTTTTGTCATAAGATTCAATTTCAAAAAGCATCTGAATCTCCTTATCAATCTTTTTCAGATAATTCTTTGGAATGTCTGCAAAGGAACCCAGACAAATGATTGTCAATATGTAACTTAATGTTTTCATAAAAAATACCCTTCCCCAACAGTTGTCAGGAAAGGGCAAAGATACTATTTTTAGAACATCACACCGACGCCCGCATTAAATTGATCGTCAGGGTTGCTTCCCTGAAGCGCATCGTTAAACCATTGGTAATCTGCCTTTACGACCACCCCCGGTGCAATTTTAAAATCGAGCCCAAGCGTCACATTATTTCTGTCGTAGGCCTCGTTAATATCGAGATCTCCGGCCGTTGACGCATGTGTATTATAGGCTTCATATCTGCTAAAAAGCGACAATTGTTTCGTGGTGTTTTTATCGATCAGGGGTAAAAAGTTATACGCAGCTTCCAAATAGAAGCCCTCTATTTTTGAGCCCAGATCTTTCCCTGTTAAATTATTATATTCCTCAGTTCCTGATAAGCTTGTGTGCACATATTGGCCTCTTAATGTCAGATCACGATAGAGATAAGAAGCATTCAGGCCCAGCATTGAAACACCTACTGTCGAATGCTCAACCGAAGGCTCATCTGACTGGGTCTCTCCGAAATATCCTGCGACACCCAATTTCAAACCGAGGATCCCGTAATAATCCAGTTTGACCGACAGGTTTGGATTGTGAATCACAGATTCAGCTCCTTTTTGTCTCCCTTTGCGCAATCCATCGATCCCACGCAAGGTACCCTCTCCGTCTTTATACGAAATGAACCCGTTAAAAATATAAGCCTGATACTTCAGGGAAATGTCCTGTAAATTACCCGTGGCACCGACACCAAGCTCTCGCCAGGTTGTGGGCACAACATACTTGTCAAGACCGGGTCTTTCAGTACCAAAGAAAACAGGAGGTTCGTGATACTCATTGACATAACCCATGGGAACAAGCATCAAACCTCCTCTTAAATTGAAAGCCGTGCTAAAACTGTAATTTACAAAGGCCTGCTCAACATAAATTTCCTTAACATGCTCTAATTCTATTTCTGTTAAAAAACTGACCCTATCACTAAAATTATATCCAAAAAGCAATACGAGTCGGTGCACATCAAGGTTACCCGCTTTGCTTCCGTCCGGTTCGTTGTAATCTATTTGAACATATCCCCCAATGGTTAATTTACTCTGGTTATTGTACATCAATCTGTTGATGACTCTTAAAGAATCCTGGGCAGAATCCTGTTGAGAAAACATTACTGTGGTTACCATCACCACAGCAATAAATATTTTCCACTTCATAATGAATAATTTTGTAATTCTTATTTAGATTAATTATAAATTAGATATATCTGAGACAAATGTATATGGAAATTTTTAACTGACAATGGCTTATTTAGAATAATTTTAAATAACATGACAAATGTCATGTTTATACATGTTTCAGCGATTTTTATATGTGATTTTATGTGTATATTTAGCCTATGTCCTCAGCATCGAAAATCCTGGTTTCACTTCAACTTTTATGCCTCTTCTATTTGTTGGTTTCTGGCCAATTAATGGCTGCCGGAATTTTACTCCTCGTACAGATCTTCTCAGCCATTTTGATCCTTTGGAGTGTTTGGATCATGAAAATTGGCAATTTCAATGTAGAACCAGAAGTAAAAACAGGTGCAAATTTTGTTGATTCAGGACCCTATGCAATCATTCGGAACCCGATGTACACAGGACTGATCTTTTTTTTCGGTGCAAGTGTAATTGATGCCCAAGACATCATTATATTAACAGTGTACCTTATTTTGGTTCTTGTATTACTTCTTAAAATCAGGCTGGAGGAAAGATTTCTAAAAAAAAGATTTGGTGAAACTTATCTGGCCTATATGAAGAAAACCTACCGACTGATCCCCTATCTGGTTTAGAGGAATTTCAGTTGTAATCAGGGCTGTCATTATCCGCATATAATTTGATCCTCATCTTAGCTTTTGTGCAGTCCTTCTATTGACTTTGTCATGTATTCCTGGTTACCAATTTAATGGGAACAATCCCTTGAAAATCATTATTTATTAAGTATATTTGATTAAATCAAAATTAATTTATTATGAAAAAACTATTTGTAATCGTTGTGATTTATGGACTCTTTCTGGCTTTGCCAGGAACCATACAAGCACAGGAAAGTCATGGGAACGCTTTAAATGCTTTTGTCAAATTTGGAGACAATTCAAGCATTTCAGCCAATTATGAATTTGCTATTACCCAGGATATCACGGTATCTCCGGAAGCCAGAATATGGTTCAGTGGTAAAAATGATCTATCCATAGGTGCAAGGGGGGATTTCTATTTTGATCGCTTATTCAATCTTCAAGAACCTTGGGATATATGGGGTGGTGTTGATATGGGCTTTATCGTTTCAGGCGATGAAAATAAGGATGACTTCAACCTGAATCTTCACGCTGGCGTTGAATACAAATTCAGTGATATGTTTGGTGTGATTTTAGAATTGGGTGGCGGAACAACAGCAGCAGGAGGAATTGGCCTAGGTATCCATTTCTAGACACTTTATTTATAAACAATTTAGACAGCCCTGTTAACTTTTAACGGGGCTGTTTTTATTTATTATAAAATAAAATACTTATGTTTGAAACACTATAAAATTCCAGTCATGCAAATCCTAGGAATAGACGTCGGCGGTTCAGGAATAAAAGGAGCCATTGTTGACACGTCTACCGGTGATCTGATCACAGAAAAGTTTAGACTCAAAACACCTAAACCAGCTAAACCCGAAAAAGTAGCCAAAAAAATAAAGCAATTGGTGGAACATTTCAACTGGAAGGGCAAAGTTGGTGCCGGGTTCCCTACCCCACTGGCCCATGGCAAGTGTATGAGTGGTGGTAATCTGCACCCAGACTGGAAAGGAGTAGATGTAAATGACTTGTTTAGTAAGACAACCGGTCTAGATTTTACGGTGATCAATGATGCCGATGCTGCCGCTGAAGCAGAGATGCACTTTGGAGCGGGAAAAGGCAAAAAGGGCTTGGTCGCTGTGATCACTTTGGGCACCGGCATTGGTTCTGGTCTGTTTTTTAACGGATCCCTTATTCCGAATACGGAACTGGGCCATACCACATATAAAAATGAGGCCTTTGAAAAATATGCGGCCGACTCTATTCGAAAAAAAGAGGATTTAAGCTATGCCAAATGGGGTAAGAGATTGCATAAATACTTCAAACACATTGAACTCATTCTTTCTCCTGACCTGTTTATCATAGGTGGTGGGGCAAGTTCGAAGATGCATAAATTCAAAGATCAGATCGATATAGAAACCCCGATTATTACAGCGGAAAACAAGAATGAAGCAGGTATTATTGGAGCTGCCATGGGGGCCTATGACGGAATTAAATAAGGGTGCTGTTCAATATTCCACTCATAAACTAAAGATCTTTAAGGCCTCATTATAAGCAGACTCGAACCGTAGGGGGTGAATGCCGGTCACCACTTTTTTACTAGTAAAATACGACAATAATTTTTCCGTTGGCATGTTCCCTGTCAATTCATCTTTCGCCATGGGGCATCCACCGTAGCCTTTTATGGCTCCGTCAAATCTTTTACATCCTGCTAAAAAGGCGGCATCAATCTTTTCGTGCCATCGGGCCGGGTGCGTATGCAAA
>JAHEHF010000119.1 GCA_024644745.1 Flavobacteriaceae bacterium | reverse complement strand
ACCGGGGGAAGTGGTCAGTGTTACTGTATTGAGAGATGAGCAGCAGAAAGTTGTAACGGTCAAATTAAAAAATCAATTTGGTAAATACGAATTTGAAAATTCTGATTTTTCTAATTATTTCATCGGTGAGCTGGCACCAATTTCCAAAAGTGAGGCCAACAGGTTCAGTGTCAATTACGGAGTTAAAATCGTAAACTTAAAGAATGAATACATTGAAAGGACCTATGGGGTGGGAGAAGGAGACATCATTCTGGCGGTTGAGGACCAGAAAGTAACAAGCCCCCGGGAGGTAGACCAGCTTCTGAAAAAATACCAGAACAAGGATTATTTTGAATTGCAGATCCTCACCAAAGATGGTAAAATGGGTTATATAAGGGTTCGGTCCAATTGATGGGTTCAAGCCTACAAGCTACTTATCATCATTATATATTTGATAAAAACCACTCAATTTGAGTGGTTTTTTTGTCAATTACATATTATAAAGGCATATTTTTGCGTTCTTAAAAAAAGAAACAAGCAATTATGAAATTGATGAGCAGTTACGAAGAGCAATTATCCCAGCAAGTGGAGCTCCGCAGGAATACGGTTGAATTGATCAAAGTCATCAGTGATTTATGGTATGAAAACAATATTGAATTGTTCCTTTTCAGAAATCAGCTTATAGATAGGAATGTGAGCGAAATATTGAATTTACTTGATTATGCCAAGGAATTTGTACAGAAACCCATATCGATGATAAATGTGCTGCAAATTGCACAGCGAATACAAAAAATGGACCTGCACCCCTCTAAGATCGATATAGGAAAACTGGCCTATGTGTTCCACCTGACAGGGGAGACCGATGTGGATCAGTTTGTTTCAAAAAAACTTGATGGTGCCCGATACGGGAATGGCATAAAGCCGAAAGATGTGGTACTATACGGTTTTGGTAGAATCGGAAGGTTACTTGCAAGAGAACTCATGTCCAGAACAGGAAAGGGGGTTCAAATGCGACTCAGGGCCATAGTGACGAGAGGTGAAATTAATAGGGAGGTTTTAGAGAAAAGAGCCTCTATGTTGCGCAAGGATTCGGTACATGGGTATTTTAAGGGGTCGGTAAAGGTTGACATGGAGCAAAGGGCCCTGATCATCAACGGAACCACTGTATTCATAATTTCGGCAAATGCCCCGGAAGATCCTGATTATACCCAATATGGGATCAAGGATGCCCTGATCATTGATAATACAGGAGCCTTCAGGACCGAGGAGGCACTTTCAAGACATCTGGAAGCAAAAGGAGCAGACAAGGTACTGCTTACCGCCCCTGGTGTTGGAACTGTTCCAAATATTGTTTATGGTGTCAACCAGCATCGTTTTGACCCTGACAAACATCGGATCTTCTCTGCTGCATCTTGCACAACCAATGCGATCACGCCTATTCTGAAAGTTGTTAATGATACCCTGGGTGTTCAGCACGGTCACATAGAGACCATACACGCCTATACCAATGACCAGAACCTGGTAGACAATATGCATAAAAAATACAGGAGAGGAAGAGCTGCAGGGCTTAACATGGTCATCACCGAAACAGGAGCCGGCAAAGCAGTCGCAAAGGCCGTACCAGAACTTTCCGGTAAACTGACCTCTAATGCCATCAGGGTCCCAGTTCCTAATGGTTCACTGGCTATTTTAAATCTGAACCTTCAAAGCAAAACAACACGTGAAGATCTGAATGCACTGATCAAAAAATATGCTTTGGAAGGAGATCTGGTAGAGCAGATAAGATATTCGATGAGCAATGAACTCGTTTCATCCGACATTGTGGGTAATCTGGAGCCTGCAATATTTGACAGTCATGCAACGATTGTTTCCATGGAAGGAGATCACGCCTTGCTCTATGTTTGGTATGACAATGAATACGGTTATAGCCATCAGGTTATGGGCCTCGCCAAATATATAGCCAAAGTGAGAAGGTTTACTTATTATTAGATTTAAATTTGATAGTGTAATTTTATTAAGTGGGAAAAGATGTTTATTTTTAAATTCTTAAATGAATTTAAAATCCCCTTATGAAAAGTAAACTACTTTTGTTTTTAACGATACTTATTGGCCTGATTTCATGCGATAAAGAGAATGATAAAAAGGCAATCCCGCCTCAAGCCTTTCAGGTTTTTGAAATTAAGCCCCAGTCAGTTCCCATTTATACGGAATTTGTAGGACAGGTGTTTGGTGAGAAAGACATTCCTATCAGGGCCAGGGTTGAGGGATTTTTAACAGGAATCCATTTCCAGGAGGGTGAGCGCGTTAAAAAGGGGCAATTATTATATTCCATAGACCCTGATCCTTTTGAGCAGGAAGTGGCTGCCAAAACAAGTTTATTGACCCAGGAAATGACTATTTTGGTTCAGACAGAGAATGACCTGGCCAGAATAGAGCCATTGGCTAAAATGTCGGCTGTGAGTGAGCAGGAACTTGATATGGCGACTGCCAAAAGGGATGCCGCCATTTCGAGCGTTGAGGCTGCAAAGGCAAATTTGAAAATTGCTCAGATCAACCTGGGATATGCCAAAATGTATGCGCCCATTGATGGCATCATAGGAAAAACCATGGCCAGGGAAGGAGAATTTGTGGGAAGGGACCCGAATCCGGTCATTTTGAATACGGTTTCCCAGTTGAATTCGGTCAGAGTTCAATTCTTTTTGTCTGAAAATGATTACCTGACCATTGCTAAAGAATATATAAAGCGAAGTCAGAATGAAATTGAGAGATCACCTGATGAAGAATATAATTTGGAATTGATCCTTGCAGATGGTACGACCTACCCACATAAAGGAAAAGTTGACTTTATTGACCGAAATGTAGACGCAGAGACAGGATCAATTCTGGTACAGGCTACCTTTCCCAATCCGGATCGTTTGATACGTCCGGGTCAGTTTGCCAGGGTAAAGGCCAAGGTAAGGCAAGATATTGATGCCTTATTGATTCCTCAAAAGTGTGCCAGTGAACTTCAGGGCCAGTTCTCGGTTTTACTGGTCAATGCCGAAAATAAAATTGAAACACGCCAAGTGACGATCACAAACAGGATTGGTGAATTCTATGTGTTGGGGGAAGGATTGAAAAGCGGAGACAGAATTATCCTGGAGGGATTGCAAAAAGCAAGAGCAGGTATGGAAATCATACCTCAGATAACCGAATTTCAAGGCCAGCAAATTCCTCAATCCTAAGAACCATGGCTGAGAATCAAGGAAACTTTTTTGTAAGGAGACCCATTGTGGCTATAGTGATAGCCATTGTAATAGTGATCGTAGGTGCCGTATCCGTTATAGGATTGCCCATTGAACAATATCCGAATTTAACTCCTCCCATAGTACAGGTAAGAGGAACTTATACAGGTGCCAATGCCCTGAACGTGGAAGAATCCATGGCGACCCCCCTGGAACAGCAGATCAATGGGGTTGACAACATGATTTACATGAAATCCACCAATGCCAATGATGGTACGATGGTGATCGATGTATCATTCGATGTGGGTACGGACCCTGATATGAACACTGTACTGGCTCAGAACAGGGTGTCTGCCGCAACAGCAAAACTTCCTGAGGCCGTTAAAAAATACGGGGTTACCACTGAAAAATCCCTGCCGAATATTTTGATGCTGGTTACGCTGACCTCAGATGGAAGATATGATCAGGATTTTCTGGGAAATTATGCATTGATCAATATCAAGGATCAATTGGCAAGGATCAAGGGAATTGGAAGAGTCAATGTGATGGGAGCAGCAGATTATTCCATGAGAATCTGGATCAAGCCTGATCGGCTGGCGAAAATGGGGCTTACCGTTCCAGAGATCATCAAAGCGATCAATGAGCAGAATGTCATTGTCCCCGGAGGAAAATTTGGAGCAGAACCTGCACCGCC
>JAHEHF010000078.1 GCA_024644745.1 Flavobacteriaceae bacterium | reverse complement strand
ATTGGATCTATGGCGTTATGGGACTTCTTGCACTCTTCGTGGTTTGGAAGTTTGTTCCTGAGACCAAGGGCAAAACTTTGGAAGAGATGGAACACATCTGGTCTGTTAAAAGGAAATGACCCACATCTCTTCAGAAACCTTTTATTTCATGCTGATTCTCATATAGTGACTGTGTTAAAAGGCTCTGGAAACACTGGCTGTTTGATTCTGAGTGATTCTTTTTTCACCCTATCAAAACATTTGACAGTCCAAGGTATTAAAATGCTGAACAGTAAAATTATGTGAATGAGTCAGGAATGATCATCGTCTACAAAAACACTTCATGATCTATGGTCCAGTGGTCAACACCCTGATCGGTGCGCACCAGGCTCAGGCTGTTCAATTTGAGATGAGAAGGCACATCAGGGAGCATTGAAATTAATTCAATTTTGCTGATTTCACTTTCTTTACCATAAAACATACTGATATGAGGCCTGTAATTAGCATCTCTAAGATGAAACTCCATGTCAATGTCACGTTTTAAATTCATCAGGGTCGCTGTCTTTTTAATATCCATAAATAAGGACCTGTTCACAGCTTCAGTAAAGGAATATTTATCGGGAATTAATTCGATGGGCTTTATTTTTTCAGTCAAGGAACAAAAACGTTCAATGGTGTGTTGATCCGGTGAAATTAAGGGCCCTGAAATGGTGATATGGACCTTAAAAAACGGCCCCTTCAATACTTCATTTACTTGCCGGTAAATCAAGTTCAGGGCATCTGTTGATTCCTGGTCAAACTGACCCCAGATCCAGTAACGTTTGTCCAGGCTGTTTTTCATAACATAAATCTACAAAAATAGATGCCATTGATTCATCAATACGAATAGCTCATGGCTTCACCTTTCCCAAATCCGTAGCTCAGTCCAAGTGTGAAAAACCTCCCCCGTGTACTGTAGCTGTAGAGGTAAAATTCGGGTCGCTCAATGACACTTTCTCCGATTCGGGTTTCAAACATATCCCTTACACTGAAATTGATTATAATTTTCCCTTTCGCAATTTTTTTTCTGAGCCCCAGATCAGCAAAGCTAAATCCTGATACTTCACTCTGAACTGTTTGATAAGCAGATTCATGGTTAGCGGTGACTTCCAGCTCAAAATCAGCCGGTAAATCAAATTTACCTGTGAGCCTTGAGGTCCATTTGTCTCCGTTAAAATCAAATGACTGATCCTCGAATTCACCTTTACGCATAAAAAAGCCAAAATTAAAATCACCATTAAAAGTGAGCCAGTTCACTGGGCTGTACTTAAAGTTTATCTCCATCCCTGTTGATCGGTTCGTTCCAATATTTTCGGGAGTTGTAATACTTACATTGTCCTGAAAAAAGGTCACTCTTTCAACGACATCAGTTGTGTACAGATGGTAAATCCCGGCATTGAAAGTGAACTTATTCAATTCAAAAATACTGGTAATTTCATAAGAGTCGGTGTATTCGGGCTGAAGGTTCGGATTACCGGTACGGATATTATAATCATTCCTGATGTTCAAAAAAGGATTCAGGTCCCATAACCTTGGCCTGTAAATACGCCTGGAATAACCACTTTGCAAGGAGATGTTCTCATTTATTTCATAGGAAACATGTGCGCTTGGGAAAAAGTCGGTATAATTCTGGTTGTTTTTTTCGTCAGTATTGGTAAGCAGGGTTTTCAAATCGGTATTCTCTATTCTTAGACCTGCTTTAATACCCCAGCTATTTCCTTCGTAAGATCCGGTACCATAGAAACCCAGAACCTTTTGATCGTATTCAAAATTATTGGTCAAATCGGGATTTGTGATCCATTCGCCATCGATCTCATCACGCACGCTATAATCGTTCCCTACATCGTTAATGACATACTGCGTACCGAGTTCCATGCTTACTTTTTCTGAAAACGGTTTGGTGTAATCCAGCTTAAAGGTATAATCAGCCTGTTGGTAACGGGTCTCTGTCTGCTGGTCATTAAAGTCATCATCACCAAATACCGGATTTACCTCAAATTCAGATTCCTGGTCCTTGCCAAAAAACCTGCCTTGTGTGCTAAAGAGCAGGGTATGGTCTTCATTGTCCTTAAATTCTCTTTTGTATTGCAATTCGTATTGCCACTTCGGATTTGTGGCCTCCGTGGTTTCTTTTCTGGTCCATTGAGAGACCAGAATATCAGTGGATTCATAAGAACTAAAGTTTGTCTCCGATGGCTGGTCCTCTATATCAATAGCATAATTACCCGAAAGGGTAATCACATTTAAGGGGTTGATATAATAATCTGTCCCCAGGATGATATTGTAGAAATTCTCATTGCGATAGGCCTTGCCATCATTGTTTACAATTGTATTGCTGATGAGGTCTACATTGCTGTTTTTGAAGGTAGTGGGAATGGAGCGGTAACCAACCCCAAGTTGTGCAAACAGGTTAAAATGCTCTGTTCTGCGGTTCAGACTGACCCCCACGCTGTGATTGTCCGGTATTCCGGTATTTAGTGAGATTGAGCCATTCAATCCTTTTTTATCTTCTTTTTTAAGTACGATATTTAAGATTCCTGCTGTGCCTTCCGCATCATATTTTGCCGAAGGATTGGTGATGACCTCGATCCTTTCGATCATGTCCGCTGTGATGGATCCCAGGGTATTTCTCGGATCATCAGCCAAAATAGATGGTTTTCCGTCAATCAGAATCTGCACACCTGAATTACCACGCAGGCGCACGTCCCCTTCGATGCTTACCGTTACAGAGGGAACATTGTTCAATACCTCCAAGGCACCCATGCCTGTTGAGCTGATGTCTTGTCCTACATTGAATACCCTTCTGTCTAATTTGAATTCGGTAGTAGATTTTTCCGCCCTGATCAACACCTCGTCAAGGGCAAGGTTAACGGCAGCCATTTCAACAGTGCCGAGATCCAAATTATTGTTTATGATATTGAGCTCGTCCAGTTTAATGGTTTCGAAACCGATAAAACTGATTTCAATATAAAATTCAGTACCCCTGGTGATCAGTTTGAACTCGCCTTTGTCGTCGGTAGTGGTTCCTGTAATGCTTTGTTGTGTTTTATTATTCAGGATATTGATCGTAGCAAAAGGTATAGGCTGCTGGCTTGCCTGATCGAGAACCATCCCATATATGCTCACCGGTTCATTTTGAGACCTGGTACTTATCGAGGCCAGCATTGATAAGGCCATAATTATAAAAGGAAATAATCGTAAGGTCATGTTGATTTTTGGTAAGGTAGTTTAAGCGTTATGAGTTCATTTCGACACAAATTTTATACCTTTTAATAACACAAATATATTCAGGAATTGTGGTTTGAAGAAATATTTTTGTTTAAATCTTTGTTAAAAACACTTAAACAAAATATTGTTTTATAATCATCTGTGGAAACAATTTTTGATTGGTCCGGCGGCATCATTTTAATAAGTTATTTTCCGTTAAAAGTATTCATCGTATTGGCTAGACCGGCCATAGCAAAGGAAACAAGGGCTTTGGTGACTTTGTCAATACGCTCACCCAAAAGCTCCCTTTCGTTTTCGTCCCAGGTGCCGAGCACATGATCCACCTGCCTTCCCTTACTGTATTCATTTCCTATTCCAAACCTCAGGCGCGCGTATTGCTGCGTTTGAAGCACTTCATTTATGTTGGTCAGGCCATTATGCCCTCCCGCACTTCCTTTTCCTTTGATACGAATGGTTCCGAAGGGTAAATTTAGATCGTCTGTAACCACCAGGATGTTTTCCAAAGGGATGTTTTCAATCTTTTGCCAGTACAGCACCGCTTTACCACTCAGGTTCATAAAGGTATTGGGCTTTAAAAGGATAAAAGTTCTTCCTTTGTATTTGAATCGTGCAATGTCGCCGAGCCGTTTGGTCTCAAAAACAGTCTGTTCTTTTTCTGCAAGGGCATCAAGTATACTGAATCCAATGTTGTGCCTTGTATCCTCGTACTTCTCACCTGCATTTCCAAGACCAACAATTAGATATTTTTTCATGTCCGGATCAATTTTTTCTTTCGGTTTAAAAACCGACATCAATTTATGGAAGAAATTCATTTTATAAAGATAAAAAAAAGCTTCCCGAATATCGGAAAGCTTTTTTAAGAACAGTTATTTCAAAATTATTCTGCAGCTGGCGTACCTTCAGCAGCAGGAGCACTACCTTCAGCAGCTTCTCCTTCAGCAACTTCTCCTTCACCTTCTTCATCTTCATCTTCATCTTCAACACCACTCGAAACAGACAGACGAGACAATCTCACTTGAACAACAACAGTGTTATCCGGGTGCATGATCGTAAAGTCATCATTTTGGAGTTCTGTGACGTAAAGTTTATCTCCGATCGTCAATTTAGAAATATCAGCATTGATGAAATCAGGCAGGTTTTCAGGAATGGCTTTGATCTTCAGTTTCCTGTTCGGGAAACGAAGGTTTCCACCAGCGATAACACCTGGAGACGTTCCGATAAGTCTGACGGGAATTTCCATAGTAACTTCCTTGTCATCATGTAATTGATAGAAATCAATGTGCAGTATCTTATCAGATACCGGGTGAAATTGAATGTCTTGCAACATGGCCTTGAATTTATCACCACTTTCAAGTTCGATTGTTGCCGTATATACATTTGGTGTATACACTAATTTCTTAAATGATAATTCATCAGCTGAAAAGTGTAAAGCTTTATCCCCTCCGTATAATACGCAAGGAACCTTTCCAGCATTACGTAAGGCTTTGGTCGCTACCTTGCCCACGCTTTCTCTTTGAGATCCTTTGATTTTAATCGACTTCATTTTAAATATTAATTGGTTTACATTATAAATTTTCCGCTGATAGATGTATTGGATTGAACCTTTTGCATCACGTCCGCAAATAAAGGCGCGCAAGATACAACTTTTATTTTAGAACTTGACTGTTTAAGTGGAATTGTGTCCGTAACAATAAGTTCTGATAAAGAGGAGTTTTCTATCGTTTCATAAGCATTCCCTGAAAGGATTGCATGTGTGGTTAGCGCTCTTACACTTATTGCCCCTCTTTCCATCATCAAATCGGCAGCTTTTGTAAGTGTTCCTGCAGTGTCAACCATATCGTCCACAAGGATCACATTGCGTCCTTTGACGTTACCAATTACTTCCATAGTATCAATAACATTGGCTTTTTTTCGCTGCTTATAACAGATGACCACTTCACATTTAAGGTATTTTGAATAAGCATAGGCCCTTTTTGACCCGCCCATGTCTGGCGAAGCAATGGTTATATTGCTAAGATTTAATTTCTCTACATGAGGCAAAAGAATGGTCGAAGCAAACAAATGATCTACAGGAACCTCAAAAAATCCCTGGATCTGGTCAGCATGCAGGTCCATGGTCATGATCCTTGTGGCACCTGCTGCCTGCAGTATTTTTGCTACCATTTTTGCTGCAATGGGAACCCTCGGCTGGTCCTTTCGGTCTTGTCTTGCCCACCCAAAATAAGGCATTACCGCGGTAATGTGTCTTGCGGAGGCTCTTTTGGCCGCATCGATCATCAGGAGCATTTCCATTAAGTTGTCATTCGGTGGATTGGTTGATCCGATCAAAAAGATCCTTCTTCCGCGAATGGATTCTTCAAAACAAACCTGAAATTCACCATCGCTGAACATGGTTTTTCTGACCTTACCCAATTCCATTCCATAAGAATCGGCAATTTTCTCTGCCAGGACAATGCTCTGGGATGAGGCGAATATTTTGGGTGATAGGGGTTTGGACTTCATTAGGATCTGTTTTTTAAGGTTTTGAATGCTGACTTAAGTGTGTGCAAAATTAATTAATTATTTTGATTAAGAAATGATAATTAGGAAGATTTTGAATCCTAAAACAGCGAACATTATTTCAATGAAATAGATTAAAAAAAGATTATAATTTTCAACAAAAAGATTATATTTGCAACCCGAAAATTGAATGAAAGTTGATTCGGTCATTCGAAAATTACCAAAAAATTGCCTTGGTGGCGGAATTGGTAGACGCGCTGGATTCAAAATCCAGTGATCGCAAGATCGTGTGGGTTCGATTCCCACCCAAGGTACAACAAAACAAAAAAAAAGAGTGAATTGTGAGCGAGCTTCAAAAAGAAAGCTCGCTTTCTTTTTGAAGTGAAGCGATCAATTCTTTTTTTTTGTTTTTCAAGTGTAGCTTGAAGGGAACATTGACGCGAGTCAATGAATCCCACCAGAAAGCTCGCTTTTTTTTTGAAGCGAAGTGATCAATTCTTTTTTTGATTTTCAAGTTTACCGACCTTAGGTTGGCGCAGCTTGAAGGGAACATTGACCCAGAATCATAAATGCGGCAAAAAGGCTTGAAACTCCCATTGGGAATTTCAAATGCATGAACCCGGGCTATTATTGTACTTGCGTTAATTTTTAATCTCTGTTTCAATCAGATCTAAAATTTCGAGAATTCTCTTGCGTAAAGCCTCAGATTGAATATTTGCAGATCTGTTTAATGAAATACCAGATGCAATAATAGACTCTAGCCTTTTATCAGTTAATATTTCATTTGCGGGAGCACCAAGTTTCGAATTTCCAATTTCCATGTTGAAAGAATTCGGGTTTTTATCCAATAGCCAAAGATGACTCGAATCACTCAAAAAACTATTCGCGAGATCTCTGCCTATACCCAATTCTGATGTGATAATATCTAATTGTCCTTTTGCTTTATCAGCCCATATCAATTCAATTTCCTGAACTGCAACAACATCTGACGACCAATTTGACAACAGGTGATTTAATCTCCGGTTGCTGATCAGCATTAAGTTACCAGAAGAACTTAAATTATTTTGTATGGGATCGAAGGTTGGATCGTTATTTATAACGGCAATATCTTTAATAATACTATCACGGTTTATGCCAAATGGCTTATCAAAAGCTTTTAACAATCGAATTCCCGAAACCAGTATCTTTTCTCTAGTCGACATTTTTTCTAATAATTGTGAGAGATCCGCTTTGTAATCTTCTTTTAATTGTTTTAAAACAACTTGTTCTCTTATTCTTTCTTTTCGGTTCTCGTTGAGATTGTTTATCTGTAATGCGATGAGTATCCCTATTACAACCAAAATGATCTCCCCTATGGCATATTTAAAATACTTTCCAGTTTTGTTTTTCTCCATAAGGTCATATCGGATTTTTCTAAAGAATTTTATCATGGGATGGCAGTTTCTTGAAAGTTAGCATAAATAATTAAATCGAGATTGGGATAATGAAACATATCGGTCTCGGCTATGAGCAGTTGTGTAGTTGGTCTCTTAACTTTGCAGGCACACACCATACTGAAATGCTGCGAGGATTTTTCAGCTTATGCTGGAAAAAGCTTTGAACAAGGCCATTTTTTTTGAAATTTCTATGTATAAAATTCTTGTTCATTCACTTTAATTGTGGTCAATTCAACTGTATGTCCATCGGGGTCTTTTGTGTATATTGAATCAAAGTAATAATGGTCCTGGATATTAAATTCCAAATTCAATTCGGCATATCTTTTTTTAGCTTTTTCAAAATTTTCCATTGTTACATGAAATGCGAAATGGTCAATTTTCACATTTTTTGAACTTGATTCAAGTTTGGGATCAGTTGTATTCGCAGGAAATAATGCGATTCCTGACTTTCCGGAAAGTAAAAAGATTGGAAAATCTCCCCATTCCGGTAATTGATATCGTTTCAGTCCCAGCACTTTTTCATACCATCTTGCAGAAGCTTCCATATCTGCAACTCTGATCGCAACATGGTCTAAAAATTCAATTTCTATTTTATGCTCTTTATCTTTCATTTGTCAAATTGCACGCAGCGTTTGGTATATGAATCGTTTCAGCCTGAAGGGTGCCATGACTTCATATATATTGTTAGGTTTTGTTTTCTTCTTCAAATTTAAGCAAATGCCATTTCTCTGTTGTATTTCATTTGGTATTCTTTAGGAGACAGTCCAGAATATTTCTTAAAAGTTCTTCTAAATGCTTTTTCATCATTATATCCTATGCTGAACATGATTTCCATAATGGTGTCTGTGGTGGATTCAAGTTTCTTTTTTGCCGCCTCAACTCTTACTCGTTGTATGTACTCAAGCGGAGTGTTGGAAGTAGCCTTTTTAAACCTTCTTAAAAAACTTCTGCTATTCAGGGAAACACCTTCTGCAATGGTTTCGATATTCAGTTTGTTTTCATAATGCTTCTCAATGAACTCCTGGGCTCCCTTAATTGGCTCATCCGAGTGTTCTTTTTGTCCACTGAATATGATGAACTCGCTTTGACTTAATCGATCAAATTCTATTTCTGAAATCTTTGATATCCAGATAGCGGTTTCTCTTCCAAAATACCGTTCGATCAGATAAAGGCTGAAATTGAGGATGGAATAGGCACCGCCACTTGAATAAATTCCGTTGTCTTCGCATATAATGCTTTCAGGGATTAATTTTACATCCGGGTATCTTTGCTTGAATAATTCATGAGCAGTCCAGTGTGTTGCACAATTCTTCCCATTCACTAATCCAGTTTCAGCTAAAAGAAAAGCTCCTTTACAAAGACTGGCCAAGTCTGAATCATTGACAATTCGTTGCTTTTTGATCCATTCCACAAAGCTTTGATTTTCTTTCACTCCCTTTTCCAGATTTCCGCTGATGGGAGAAATGATGATTAGATCGGTTTTCTGAACTGACTCAATACTTGCTGTGGGGTTGATAGTGAAAAGGTTTTGATAGGTAACGGGCTCATTGTTGACGCCAACCAAATCGATTTTAAATAAGGGCTTAGACAATCCATTCAATCTCTGATGATGGGAGTTTGCCATTCTGAACAGGTTGTAAGGAGCAATAATAGTATCGACAATACTCGTGCCTCTTGGAATAATTATGCTGATATGTTTCATAACTCAAAATTTATCGTCAAAGATAAAAAAATATAATGTCGTAAACAACCCTGTGAATAGTCGAATAAGACACCTTTTAAACATATAATAACGACATATATTTGTATTGTAATCAATTATAAAAAACAATAATCATGGAAAATCAAGAAATAGTGGTAGTGTATTCATGGACTGCCAAAGAAGGAAAGTCAAATGATTTAAAAGCCGTTTACACAGAGGTGACTGCGCAAATGAACGCTAACGAACCTGGCGCTTTGAAAGTGCAGTGTTATTTTGATGAGTCTTCGTCAAGATTGGTCGTATTGGATGTGTTTTCAGATGCCGGTGCGGTAGGTTTTCATTTAGGAACAACTGCTGCCGGGCACTTTGATAATTTACTTCAAATCGCTGTTCCGGGTGAATTTTTATTCTGTGGTGATATTCCTGAAGAGATGCAACAGGCAGCTGTTGGAATGGGTTTAAATGCCACCTTTGCTCCTAAAGTTTTTGGGTTTGCAAGGAGCTGAACATAAAAGTTCAAAACAAATTAGAACGGTATGAGGAAGTGACTTCATTCCGTTTTTTTTTATTCCATGGAACCCATGGGCTTTGACTATGATTTCTTTGGGTTACAGCGCCTGATGGAACAGGAAGCGACAACCTTGCAATTTTCGTAAGCAGTCTAGAACCAAGCAATTAATTCTATGCGTCATTGGGCACTGTGTTATTTATTTACAATTTTTCTTTAATTGCTTTTCTCCAAAAGTAAATCCCAAAAACACAAGTAACAATTGCAAACATAATTCCGTTTTCGCCAAGCCAATGTTCAGTTCCCTCATTTTTAATTGTTAATTCAGGCAATATTTTTTGAATATACACATTGCTTACTGCGTGGAAAATCACTGCAGGCCATAGACTTTTAGATTTAAAAGTGTAGTAGGTCATAATAAATGACATTGACACAATAACAACATAAAATGTCGTTAATTCCAGGATAATATTTTCTCCGTAATATACTATTAGTGGCCAATGCCAAGTTGCCCAGACAACTCCACTAAAAATAGAAACACCAGTAACGGATAGTACTTTTCTTAATTCATAAATGAAAAAGCCTCGCCATCCAATCTCTTCTCCTAAAGTTGTTGCGGCTGCTCTAATCACTTCAATAGTTCCTAATAAGATAATAGCTATGATTATTATCGAGGTCGGGTTTAATGTTCCTATTCCAACCAAACCAAGATCTTTTGCCCATTCTGTAATTGCTTCTTCATTTGCTAAATTTCCAAATCCAAAAATCCAGATTAACAGATAAGTGAGTAAGCCATATAAGGCAGGAATAAAATAAGAAAGTCGAATATATTTCCAATTTCCCCAATTCCAATTTAATGAAGAAATAGGTCGTTTTTTCAGTTTTAGGGTAATCATTGCTGCTATGGCAGGACACCACATCAAACCTCCAATATATATTCGAGAAGGATATAAATTAACTATAGCATAATGAAATGGGGAACTAATAATTGTAACAATTGCGAGGAAAATAAGAATTGTATTCCAGGTTTCTTTACGTTTCGATAAATTTTCCAGCATTTGACTTTTGAGATTAGATTGTTTTTTGAAGACGAAGGGATATTGGTTTTGTTACATTGCGCCTAACGTATTTGTATAAGATTAGATGCGTGTTTTAAGCAACTTATTTAGAGATACGAACGCAGCGAACTGGCATTAGCAATTTTCTTAAGTAGCTTGCACGAGCAATTAATTTTATAGGGTGTTGTGAAACGTTTTTAATCATAATCAGGTATGTTCAATCCTAAAATTAAATCTCTGTTTGCTGTCAATATTCCATCTTTCATTTTGAGTTCGACAATTCCGGAACCTCCTCTATTTTTTTCAGACTCTTTAATTTCTGCTGTCAGAGTTGGGTCACTTTCAAAGAGGTAGCTATCAATGTAATACGGTATCGTATTCGGCTCTTTCACATAAATATGAATGTGTTCAGGTTCTTGAACTTTGGGATAAGTTCCTGGTCGAAAAGTATAAAAAGTAAATTTTCCATCATTACCAGTCTTTAACCATCCTCGATATTGTCCGTGTCTTTTTTCCCAGCCAATTGGTTCATCACTTGGTTGATAAATTCCACTTCTGTCAACGTGATAAACATATAGCAATATATTTTTCGCTGGTGTTTTTCCGTCTTTTTTTAATACTGTTCCTGTTATTTTAATTTTTGGTTTATTTTCTTGAAAACCGGGCAGTGTGTCAGTTGATTTTGGTGTTATGTTTAGTAATTTATAATCTAAAGTAGCTTCGCAGTCCTCACAAGGACCACCAACATTTTTTTCGTTTTTGGAATTGGATTGACCCTTACAGGAAGTAACAAATAATGTCAATAATATTATCGTAAAATATTTTATCATCCTCTTGTTTTCAAATGTTGCACAACTATTTATATCCTTATAAAAATAATCATCCAAAAGGAATTATCACAGAATTTAATCTAAAAAGGTTCTTGCTTCTAGATCAAATTCTCCCAGTATTCCCTCAGGATTTTAATGTTGTTTTTTTCATTTTTAAATTAAGTCCAATTGTCCAGGCGAGTACCAGAATAAAGTTCATTTTCTGAATAATTGGCAGATATTTTATCAAATTCTCATTATAGTACATCAAATTGTTAATGCCTATAAGAACAATACAAACTATTCCACTTATCTTAAAAAAAGTCAATTTTCTTTTATGGAGTGTTCTAATTATACCTATCAAAACCAAAGCACCAAATACACTTAATGTGGTGGTCATAATGTCGTGGTATCTTGTGAAAATAAACACGGCTCCCAGCATTGCTAAAGCCCCGGAAATTTTGATTATAATTTTTAACCCCCTTTTTTTTACATAATGGTTGGCAAATTGAAAGAAAAATATTGTCATGCTCGAACAAAGAACAATTATTGCCAGAATAGCAATTGGTCTTGCAGGGTTTTTTTGCCCGTTCAATCCATTTTCAAGCATTAGGTTGCACCAAAAATTATTCAACCAATCAAATCCGACCGAGTTTACATCTGCTTGGGAGCCTCCAGGATATAAACTGGCTGAATAGAAAAAAAGACCAATAAAAATCGAAATCCCGAATGTGGGTAATAGACTTACTAACTCCTTATAGTTTTTCATACCCTACAAATCAGTTGTTGTCATAAATTTAGGATTTTTATTTGAAGTTCATGCACAGGAATGAATTATACATGTTGTTGTACCCATTATTATATTTTTATAATTTGAATGTCATCAATCCAAAAAGTACCAGGTTGAAGAATATTTAATTGCATTCTCAAATGTCGGTCTTCAGGCACATTTATTTCATATTGTAAAAATTTCCATTCTTCTATTTGCTCATCACTCTCAATTAGTGTATTCATGTCGCCTTCCATAGCAGATACACCTCCAGCTTCTATAAGAAATTTGGAACCATCATTCTTGACCCAAAAACTCAATTTATAGATACCTTCTCCTGTAAATGATCCTGTTTCTGAAAATTCATTGCTAAAACCAGGAGATGTCCATCCGCCGGTCGTTAAGCATTTCTTGACGTCAAACCTAAGGGATTGTTTGCCTTCTATATAAAAAGTACTGTCAAAAGTTATCGTAAAATCGGAATTTGGAACTGTATTAGGCGTATACATTAACCAGTTTACCGGCAAGTTGTTTTCAATAATTTCAAAGCCACCATTTATTCCAGCAGTTTTGTCGGTTTCTTTTTCACTCATCTCTTTACAGGCTGTCAGCATTAGAAATAGGCTGATAA
>JAHEHF010000028.1 GCA_024644745.1 Flavobacteriaceae bacterium | reverse complement strand
CCATTCTTTCCATTTTAAGATGCTTTCTTTCAGAATGATCGCAAATCACAGGGGTTATTTCATCAATTCCAATTTCAGTGGCCTTTTCCAAAAACCATTCGAACCTTTCATTCATTTTTGTTGGAGCGATGGCAATATGAAGTCGAAAGTTCCACGTTTTCGGTCGTTTTTCCCATTTACTAATGTCAACGGTGCATTTTTTATCACGAGCCTCGACAATTATTGCCCAAAACAGTTGTTCTTTCCCATTCGTAATGGCGAGGACATCACCCGTATTCTTTCTTAAGACCTTTATAATATGGCGACTTTCTTCTTTGTCAAAAGAAAATGTTTTTGTTTCTGTGTTGATATCCGGGTTGTAAAAAAGTTGCATGGATCACAAATGGTTCTGCCCAAATGTAAATAATTATTGTCATTAATTCATGTATCTCATATCAATCCTGAGGAATGTCCCTTCGCATGGTGCATCTTTTTTTGTGGTAAATGGGCTTAAAGTTTCTCCATATAAGCTGTATATTTTTGTTTTCTTCAAGTTCAGGCGTAATGATCATTTTCTCAATACCATTTTTCTGGTAAGTTTTGAAGAATTCATCAAATACAATGGCAGTGACTCCTTTTTTCTGGTATTCGGGAAGAATACCAATTAAAAAGAAAACTGTTGTTTTTGCGTGTTTTTTTGCCCTTAACAGGTGTATGAAACCAGTGGGAAAGAGTTTTCCCTTTGATTTCTGAAGGGCTTTGGCAAAAGAAGGCATGGTAATGGAAAAAGTAACAAGCTTGCCATTTCCATCAACGATGAATTTGATGTATTCAGGGTTGATAAAACTGATAAATTTCTTTTTATAATATTCAATCTGTTTCGGGGTAACCGGTACGAAGGACGATAATTTTTCATAAGAAGTGTTGAACAGTGCAAACATTTCATCAACGTAGGGCATCACTTCTTTGGAAGACTTGAAATTGATGGCTTTTAGGGCATACCGCTTTTTTATGATTTCGGCATACCTTCTGTATTTATCGATGTTTACATCTTTAAAATAGAAATAGGTTTCGATAAATTTCTGTGATGGCACCAATCCCAGTTTTTCAAAATGCTCAACGTAATACGGGTAGTTGTACCATGTGACCATGGTGCTTAATTCATTGTATCCATCGGTCAACACGCCAACCTTGTCAAGATTGGAAAAGCCCAGGGGCCCTTCGATGAATTCGAGTTTTGCAGCTTTCCCGATTTCATGAACTTTTTCGATAAGGGCTCTTGAAACGGCAATGTCATCTATAAAGTCGATCCAGCCAAATCTCATTTTAGGTATTTTTTGCTGATCGACCTCGATACTGTTGATGATGGCCGCGACCCTGCCGACGATCTGACCTTCTTTATAGGCCAGAAAAAACCTGGCATCCGCATGATCAAATACGGGGTTGACCTCCTTGTTGAAACTTTCAACCTCTTCACTAATGATGGGCGGCACCCAGTACTTGTTATCCTTGTATAGGGAGAATGGGAATTTTACGAATTTTTTGAGCTCATCTTTTGTTGAAATCTCCTTGATTTGTATCATTCAACAAAATTAATTTTTTTCTTTTTTCTTATTGTATTTTTTTTGAGCTTTTTCTTTTTTCTTCTGTTCTTCGACGAGGCGCTTGTTTTGTTTTTTTCTGGCCTTTTGGGCTTTTTTGTTCACCGGTGGCTCCAGACTTCTGGTTTTTACCTTTGAAGTTTTAACACTTCTCATTTTGCCTCCCTTATTCGATTTTGATTTTTGACCTGCAAAAAGACCAAAGGTAATTGTATTGAAGAATCCCTTTTTTTCCTGGGTTATGTTGGGTTCATCGTTATTGGTGTCGGCTGCAATGATTTTGTCCTTGTGCCTGTCAAGTCTCCAGGACAATCCTCCACCGATTAAAAAGGTATTATCCTTTCTTTCGTCAAAAATCATTCGCACAGATAGGTCCGCCTGCATATTTGGACTGATCAGATAGGCTCCTCCGGCACCAAACTGGAAATCATTGGGTCTTCCTTTGCGATTATAAAAAAAGCCTTGATTCTCACCAAAAATGGACCAGTTTTGATTTAAGGCGTAGGTAACCGTAAAAATATATGTATTCTCAGCGTCTTCTGTAAATACCTTATCAGCAATAAAATTAAACAAAACAATCAGTCTGTTTGATAAATCATTTTGAGTATAAATTCCGAAACGAGGACTTATTCCTTCTGGATTTTTATGAAGTTCTGTTAGTAGATTGGTGTTGAGCCCAGCATAAACACCTACTGCCGGGATCAATCTTTTTTTGTCAAAACTATGTCTTGCCTTCCAGCTCCTGATCTCCTTTGATTTGTCTGCATATTCAGGTTTGTAAAGCAGGTACTTTGCCCCGATGTTTAGTTTGCTGAAACCAAATCCTGACCTGCTATATTTTTCGGGCAGGTTATATTCTCTGCTTTCACTGACAAGAGCCAGGTCTAAGTTGAATTCTAAACGTTCAAAGAATTGTCCCGTTCTAAATGCAATATCCGTCCCAATACTATTTGAACTATAGGCAAAATTTTCCTCAAGAACAGGATCATATATGAGATAATTGCCAACATTTTTATAAAAGAGACCAGCCTCGACCTGATATACTTTAGTTCCTACACTGTAGGGTGTTCCTGAGAATCCCGGACGGCGGGAATTGATTACCTCAGTGTATTGCCCATAGCTGAATTGAGCTAAAAGCAATATGAGAAGGGCTGTGAGAAAGGGCTTCATGTTCAAATTAAAAAATGATCAAAATTAAGTTTTTCACTATATAAACGCTGAAGTTGCTCTCAAATTGTTATTTTTGAAAATTAAATTTTAAAAATATGCAGGAGGCTTCAATTCCAGGTCTGATATGGGTTTTAATCATTATTCTGGGATATTATGCTGTGAAATGGCTCGCCCGGATTTTTCTTCCGGTAATTTTGCAAAAAGCAGTCAGAAACTTTGAGAAAAAAGCAAGAGAACAGCAGGGTTATCATGACCATGGAAATAATGTAAGAGAGGGTGAAACGGTGGTTGACAAAAAACCTGTTCATCAAAAAGAAAGCAATAAGGATGTCGGTGAATACATTGACTATGAAGAGGTTGATGACTAGTGGATCAGGATGCTGCAATAAATTTCAAATTATCAGATAGTACATGAAAATAAAAAAACTACTGCCCATCCTGATCGCTTTACTCAGTTTCATTATTGTTTCTCTGGCTTATTTTTCACCTGTACTTGAGGGAAAGGAACTTTTTCAAAGCGACATCGCCCAGTTCAGGGGAATGTCAAAGGAGGTCATGGAGTTTAGAGACCAGTATCAAAAGGAGCCTTATTGGACAAACAGGGCTTTTGGGGGTATGCCAACTTACCAGCTGAGCACCTATTATCCTCATGATTACATCAAAAAACTGGATGGTTTCCTGAGGTTTTTGCCCAGGCCGGCAGATTATCTTTTTCTATATTTTGTGTGTTTTTTTGTCTTGCTCAGCGTTTTAAAAATTGATTGGAAACTCGCTATTGTGGGCGCCTTGGGTTTTGGATTTTCGACCTATCTGATCATCATTTTGGGGGTTGGCCATAATGCCAAGGCCCATGCGATTGCCTATATGCCACTTGTTCTTGCCGGACTGCTTCTCGTGTTTCAAAAGAAATACCTGAAGGGTTTTGTGCTTACTTCATTGGCCATGGCCCTGGAAATCAATGCAAGTCACCCGCAAATGACCTATTACCTTTTGTTCACCATCCTGATATTCGGAATCATATATTTGATCAGGGCCTATCAGGAGAAGGAACTTCCCCTCTTTGCAAAGAAGGTTGGAATTTTACTCGTGGCGGTGATCTTAGCGGTCGGTGTGAATGCAACAAGTTTATTGGCAACCAAGGAATACGCTTCAGAAAGTACGAGAAGTCCAAGTGAGCTGACCATCAATCCGGACGGTTCACCTAGGGAATTGACTTCAGGCTTGTCTAAGTCTTACATTACCGAATACAGTTTCGGGATCATGGAAACCTTTGATCTCTTCATCCCGAGGTTCCTGGGTGGATCCAATAACGAAAAACTGGGCAAAGACAGTTATACCTACAGGTTCTTAAAAGACAAGGCAGGCAGAAAGCAAGCCTTGAATTTTGCTGAAAATGCTCCTATGTACTGGGGCGATCAACCTATAGTGGCAGCCCCTCCGTATATCGGAGCCGTTTTTATTTACTTGTTTGTGCTTGGTATCTTTTTGATCAAAGGACCCATGAAAAAATGGTTGCTCGCGGCGACGCTCTTTTCCATTGTGATGAGCTGGGGCAAGAATTTTGACCTCATCACGAATTTCTTTATTGACTATGTGCCTTTGTACAATAAATTCAGGGCAGTCTCTTCTATACAGGTGATTGCAGAAATATGCGTTCCCCTTTTGGGGATCATGGCAGTTCACGGTATGTTAAGTGACAAATATTCGAAAGAAGCAAAATTCAAAGCTTTTAAAATGGCGGGAATTATTGTGGGAGGTATAGCCTTGTTCTTTACGGCTATCGGGGCCAACTTATTTTCTTTTGAAAGTTACAGGGATGCTGGCTTTGACAACATGATTGAGGGCTTGTCCGGAGTCCTGATAGAAGACAGGAGAACCATTTTCTTTCAGGATAGTCTGCGCTCTTTGATCTATGTGGTGATCACAGCCTGTGTGCTTTGGCTCTTTATGAGGCAAAAGATAAAAGACAATGTTGTTGTGATCTCAATGTTTGTATTGGTTTTGCTCGATCTGGTCGTTGTTGCCAAGCGCTATGTGAACAATGATGATTTTATAAGTTCCTCACAAATAGAGAAACCCTTTGAGATCAGCAGGGCACAATCAGAAATATTAACAGACGAAGGTCATTACAGGGTCATGAATTTCATGGTGAACCCAATGAATGATGGTTCGACTTCTTTTTACCACAATTCTGTCGGCGGCTATCACGCTGCAAAACCAAGACGCTATAAAGAGTTATTCGATTTTCAGATCGCTAATAACAATATAGATGTATTGCACATGCTCAACACGAAATATTTTATATTTCCCGGGGAGAACAATCAGGAGATGGTACAACTCAACGACGAGGCAAATGGGAATGCCTGGTTCGTGGAGGATTTAAAATGGGTTGAAAGCGCCAATGAGGAGATCAGGGCGCTTGATAGTCTCAATACGAAGCACACAGCTGTAATTGACAGAAAATTTGAAAAAGTTTTAAAAAACGGGGAATATGACATAGACAGCACTGCTTCCATTGAACTTGTTTCCTATAAAGCAAATGAGCTCGAATACAAAAGCAATGCGGCACGGGATCAGTTTGCCGTCTTTTCTGAAATGTATTACAAAAATGGCTGGAAGGCTTATATTGACGGTGTGCCCGTTGATCATGTCAGGGTCAATTATGTACTGCGTGCCATGGAATTGCCTAAAGGCGAACACAGGATCCTGTTTAAATTTGAGCCCGAAGTGATCGAGCAGGGCAGCACCATTTCCCTGGTCTCTTATGCCTTATTTATTTTAATACCATTGGGCTGGTATGTTAGAGAAAGAAAAAAAGATGAAACGGGTAACACCAAAGAAAAGATATAAGCATACCATTGCATTTGTGCAGTCTGTGCTTCCGGCGCCAGCCACCATACTGGATCTTGGGGTCAGAAATGAACTGAGTGAAATTCTCGAAACCTATGGTTATACGGTTTACAATACCCAGGGAGAAGATCTGGATATTGACTATGCAAAGGCAGCGGATTATGAGGTGGATGCAGTAACCTCATTCGAGGTATTTGAGCATTTGCTTGCACCCTTCAATGTGCTCAGGGCTGTAAAGGCCGACAAACTGATCACAACGGTTCCTTTAAAGCTTTGGTTTGCCAAAGCCTACAGAAATGAAAAGGATGAATGGGATCAGCATTTCCATGAATTTGAAGACTGGCAATTCGATTGGTTGCTAAAAAAATCGGGATGGAAGATCAGGAAAACGGAGAAATGGACGAGCCCGATCAAGAAAATAGGTTTCAGACCCATATTGAGAAGGTATGTTCCCCGCTTTTATGCTGTCTACGCCGAAAGATAGACTGTTGCATTATGAAAATAGGAATGATCTTAGATAAAACCTTTCCTCCGGATCCAAGAGTGGAGAATGAGGCGAGTGCCCTGATTGATGCAGGTCATGAGGTGTACTTGTTTTGTTTGCATTATGATGATCAAATGGAATCGGAAACCTTGAATGGTATCAGGATAAGGCGCTTCCCTTCAAACCGACTGGAGTATAAGTTATCAGCGCTGGCCTATACCTTTCCTTTTTATTCCCGCCTGATGGGAAAAAAGATCAAACAGTTTATTGAGGAGAACCAAATAGAGATTTTGCACATTCATGATATGCGCATTGCCGATGCGGTTTTTAAGGTGAACCGTGAATTCAAACTTAAAACGATTCTTGATTTACACGATAATTTTCCGGAGGTCATGAAGGAGTATCCTCATTTGAAAACCTTCCCGGGCAAACAGCTTATCTCTCCTGAAAAATGGAAGAGAAAGGAGATGGAGTTTATTGATAAGGCAGACAGGGTCGTGACCGTATCCAATGAATTCATCAATGAAATACGCTCAAGGATACGACTTGATAAGGATAAAATTCAGCTGGTACCTAATACGGTCAGGAGGTCTTTTTATGAGGAATACGAAAAAGATGATGAGATACTTGACCGATACAGGGGAAAATTTGTATTGCTGTATTTGGGTGATACCGGAATCAGAAGGGGTTTGCTCACCGTCATTAATGCCATCCCTTTGTTGAAGGACAAAATTAAACACCTTAAATTTGTGATCGTCGGCTCAAATTCAAGTGATGATCTGTTAAAAAAAACGGTTGTTAAACTGGGGGTCGGGGCTTATGTTGATTTTGAAGGGTGGCAACACGTATCCAAATTTCCTTCTTATATCCTGGCAAGTGATGTATGTGTTTCTCCGCTCAACAGAAGTGTGCAACACGATGTGGCCTATGCCAATAAAATATTTCAATACATGAGTTTTTCCAAGCCTGTTCTGGTCAGTGATGCAAGGGCCCAAAAGGATCTCATCAAAAGAATTGAAAGCGGGATGGTTCATAAAGAGCGGGACCCTGAGGATTTTGCTCGCAAGGTGCTGTCCTTGTATCACGAGAAAGATGTAAGACACAGACTGGGTGTTAATGGGAAACGATTTATTTTAGAAGAATTTTGCTGGGAAAAGGTTTCCGGGAATTTGATTAATATTTATAAATCCATGGAAAGGCATTGAAAGTTTTATTGATCACATATTACTGGCCTCCGGCAGGCGGAAGCGGGGTTCAACGCTGGTTGAAGTTCGTCAAGTATTTGCCTCAGTTCGGTATTGAGCCGGTGGTTTATACGGTCAAAGATCCGCATTATGCGATTACCGACGAAACCCTGCTCGATGAAATTCCTGAGAATCTGGAAGTGATCAGGGAAAGTATTTTTGAACCAGGTCTGATCTTATCAGGTTTAGGTAAAAACAGCAATGACACGGGTGCAGGATTTTTAAGCCCCAACCCTTCTTTTATTGAAAAACAAATACATTATGTCAGGGCCAATTATTTTATTCCCGATGCAAAAAAATTCTGGATAAAGCCTTCGGTCAAAAAACTTTCCGATTATCTTGAGACGCATGAAATTGACGTATTGATCACAACAGGACCGCCACATAGCCTGCATCTGATAGGAGATGCCCTTAAAAAGAAGTTTGGGATCAGATGGCTGGCGGATTTTAGAGATCCCTGGACCCATATAGATTACTTTCATCGTTTGCCCCTGACAAAAAGGTCGGCAGCAAAGCATCATGAACTGGAATCCATGGTCCTGAGAAATGCAGACAAAGTTCTCGTTGTAGGAAAGACCATGAAGCAAGAGTTTAGCGACCGAAATCAAAAAGTATTTGTGCTGACCAACGGATTTGACGATTTTGAACTGCCTGACGAAATCAGCCTCGATCGTGAATTCAGCATTTCTCATATTGGTCTGATGAATGCAGATCGTAACCCGGTTGCCTTGTGGAGAGCCCTGGGGGAGTTGGCAGACGAATCAGATGACTTCAGGAGGGACCTGGTCGTAAAACTTGTTGGAAAATGTGCCGAAGATGTTTATAACGGTATAGCAGAAAACGGATTGACAAATCAGGCGACCTTCCATGGCTATGTAAGCCATCGGGATGTCTTAAGATACCAGCAGTCGTCACAGGTGTTGCTCATTTGTGTCAATAAGGTTCCTTCGGCCAGATCAGTGATCACCGGAAAGGTATTTGAATACATGCAAAGCAACAGGCCTATTCTGGGTATCGGTCCCACCGATGGAGATTTGGCTGAAATACTACTTGAAACCAAAACGGGTCAAATGATTGATTTTGAAGATGTAAAAGGTCTAAAAAAAGTGATCAGACACCATTATGATAAATTCAAATCCGGGAATTTAGCGGTGGCTTCCCGAAACGTTGAACAATACCATCGTAGAAATCTTACTGAAAAATTAGCGAAATTGCTGAAGGAAATGTAACTAGCATAAAAATGATTATCATGAGCACCTCACTTAAAAGATAAAGATGAAAAAAATCATAAGCATCCTGGGAGCGCGTCCCCAATTTATCAAAGCGGCGGTTCTCAGCAGGATCATCAGGGAGAAGAATGAGTTCGAAGAGGTCATTGTTCATACAGGACAGCATTTTGACGCCAACATGAGTGATGTGTTTTTTGAGGAAATGGAGATTCCACGCCCCAAATACAATCTTGACATTCACAGCCTTACACATGGAGCCATGACAGGGCAGATGCTGGAGAAAATTGAGACCATACTCATAGAGGAAGGTCCGGATGCGGTGGTAGTTTACGGGGATACAAATTCAACTCTGGCAGGGGCACTTGCTGCCAAAAAATTAGGATTGAAACTGGTTCATGTAGAGTCGGGGCTTCGTTCTTTTAACATGGCCATGCCTGAAGAAGTGAACCGGATCTTAACAGACAGAATTTCAGATTTGCTTTTGTGTCCCACGGGTATGGCCATGGTGAACTTGAGGGCTGAAGGATTTGATCATTTTCCATGTAAAGTGGTTCAATGCGGAGATATCATGAAAGATTCAGTTCAATATTATGGTCAGCTTTCCTCCAGTCGTTCAGGCATCATAAGAAAACTGAACCTCCAGGATAAATGCTTTGTTTTGGCAACCCTTCACAGACAGGAAAACACAGAAGATCCGCTGAAGTTAAATTCCATCATCGGTGCGCTGAATGCACTTACAGAAGACTGCGAAGTTATTTTACCCCTGCATCCGAGAACCAAGGGGGCCTTAGGTCAATTTTCCATCGATTTCAAGGGTACCCTGATTGATCCGCTTGGCTATTTTGACATGCTTGAAATTTTAAAGCACTGCAGGATGGTGGTCACAGATAGCGGAGGCTTGCAGAAGGAAGCTTTTTTCAACAAAAAGCCCTGTATCATCGTCAGGGATGAAACCGAATGGGTAGAATTGATCGAGCATGGATACGCCAGGACCTGTGGCAGCAATCAGGATAAAATAATAGAGGCTTACCGGTTTTTTACAAACCATGCACCCCTCTATGATCAGCATCTTTATGGGGAAAATCCAGGTGAGAGCATTTACCGGGAAATCCATGAAATAATCCATTGAGTTCGGGTTTGCGACTGCCTGAAAACAGGGCTTTTACAATTGTAAGGGATCTCTTTTTGCTCTATTATTCAGTATGATTTTGAAAATAATCTTTTGTCTGGTCCAGGCACTTCCTGATCATTTTGACGGCTTTGTCAATTGTTTTGAGTTTTGTTCTGAAAGACAGTATGGCCACCCTGATCACAAATTGATCCTCAATTATTGTAGAACTAAAAAACACCTGCCCGTCCTGATGCATATACTCCAGTAATTTTCTATTGAAGTCATCCTGTTCCGTATTTTCGGGCCTGTACCAGAAGTAAGTCACCGAGAGGTCCGGTTCCGGTCCTATTTCAAAGCCTGATTTGCACAGCCCTTCTCTGATATAGTGGGTCAGGAAAATTTTTTCCTCCAGGCAGGCTACAAATGGTTTGAGCCCGTGCAGCTGCAGTGGCAGCCACATCCGCATACCCCTGAAATGTTTGGTCAATTCAGGGGAGACGTCCGCCGAATTGATCACTTGTTCCTCAAGTATGGCATCCTGCATATAATGCGCCGTATGATGATGCGAATGAAATACTGCTTTTTTATCTTTTATAAGGACGGCGCCGATTCCGTAAGGAAGAAAAAGTCCTTTATGCGGATCAACGACCAGTGAATCTGAGCGTTCAATACCCTCAAAGCATTTTCTTTTCAGTTCACTGAGTATAAAGAACCCGCCATAGGCAGCATCAACATGGTACCAGAGCTTGTGGTCCTCAGCAATTTTTCCGATCGCATCAAGCGGGTCAATGGCTCCGGTATCGGTTGTTCCGGCTGAGGCCACGACCAAAAAAGGAAGAAGTCCCTGTGCCAAATCTTCATGAATCCTGCGCTGAAGGGCCTCAGTATCCATTCTTGAAAAAGCATCCACAGGAATACTCCTTATATTGATATCTTCCAGGCCAATGATTCTGAGGGCCTTCTCAATGCAATGGTGGGTCTGCCGGCTCAGGTAGATCACACTCTTCTGTATTTTGTCACCCTTGATCTGATGTGCATCTCTCGCCGAGGTAAGAGCGATCAAATTTGCAATGGATCCTCCGGAAGTCAGATTTCCAATGGCCTTTTCAGGATAGGAGAATATGCTTTTCATCCAGTTGATCAATTCATTTTCTATTTGGACCCCACCCGGGGAAGCATAATTCATTCCGGTGTATTCGTTGCTGATATCGGCGAGCAGGTCTCCAAGAGCAGCGGTAAAGATCCCTCCTCCCGGTATGTAGCCCAAATGTCCTCCTGAAGCTGCATTGATCCCTTTATTTGCGACCTCATTATCGTAGATGCCAAGAAGCTCATCTAGAGCAATTGGCTTTGCATTCATTTCAAATGCATGCTTTTCCGGGGACGACCCCTTAAAGGCTTTCCTGTTTTCAAGTCCGTCAATGAATCCGTGGGCGAATTCCATGACTTTTTTTATGTGTAAATTGCGGCCTGCTTCATCTGGTTCCAGGACCATTGATACGCTCTGCAGGGATTTGATCTTTTCAATCAGATTTTTCATATCAGAAAAGAATTTATTGTCAATTGTAAACTTAATTATTTTGATGAGTTAATCCTAAGAACAGAACCTGTAGTTTGATGTTTT
Source organism: Flavobacteriaceae bacterium (assembly GCA_024644745.1). Lineage (GTDB taxonomy): Bacteria > Bacteroidota > Bacteroidia > Flavobacteriales > Flavobacteriaceae > Lutimonas. The sequence continues at coordinate 26,547 of JAHEHF010000028.1, read as the reverse complement.
GAAAAGGCTTCTTGCAATATGTAAATTTTTTCATCCGATATGTATTTTTGATATTACTTATTGAAATATAAAAAGTATTTTTAGTTATAAATTGTAATTAAATGTTAATTATTGTTTACGTATTGGAATAATTATTTCATATTTGCCGTATAATTAAAACTTAAATATAGATATAAAATGTGTGGAATTGTTTGTGCGTTTGATTTGAAAGAAAAAGCTGAGGTGTTGAGACCTCAATTATTGGAGATGTCAAAAAAGATCCGTCACCGCGGGCCTGACTGGAGTGGTATCTACAGTAATCAAAAGGCGATACTTGCTCATGAGCGCCTTGCAATTGTTGATCCGGCTTCCGGAAAACAACCTTTGTTCAGTGAAGACAGGAAGTTGGTACTTGCGGCAAACGGAGAGATTTACAACCATCAGGAATTGCGGAAGCAATTTGAGGGCAGTTATCATTTTCAGACCGAATCTGATTGTGAAGTGATTTTGGCACTGTATAAAAAGAAGGGGGTTGAATTTATTGATGAAATGAATGGTATTTTCGGATTCGCTTTATACGATGTGGAGGATGATTCCTACTTTATCGCAAGAGATCATATGGGAATCATACCCCTGTATATTGGATGGGATGCAAACGGAACCTTTTATGTGGCCTCAGAATTGAAGGCTCTTGAAGGGGTCTGCACGAAAATAGAACTCTTTCCTCCCGGTCATTATCTGTCAAGTAAGGAAGGAGAATTGACCCAATGGTATAAAAGAGACTGGACTGAGTATGAGGCAGTCAAAGAGAACCAGACAAGTATTGATGCCCTGCATGATGCTTTAGAAGCAGCCGTTCACAGGCAATTGATGAGTGACGTACCATATGGCGTTTTATTGTCTGGCGGTTTGGATTCATCTGTGACTTCTGCTCTGGCAAAAAAATATGCCGACAAACGTGTTGAGTCAGGAGATACCCAAGAGGCCTGGTGGCCGCGTCTTCACTCATTTTCTGTGGGACTTGAAGGCTCACCTGATCTGGCTGCGGCACAAAAGGTGGCAGATCATATCGGAACGGTGCACCATGAGATCAAATTCACCATACAGGAGGGTCTTGATGCGGTCAAAGACGTGATCTATAACCTTGAAACATATGATATAACGACTATCAGGGCTTCAACGCCCATGTATCTGATGGCTCGGGTGATCAAGTCAATGGGGGTTAAAATGGTGCTTTCAGGGGAGGGCGCCGATGAATTATTTGGAGGCTATTTGTATTTTCATAAAGCCCCAGATGCTGAAGAGTTCCATAAAGAAACAGTGAGAAAGCTGGAAAAACTGCATATGTATGACTGCCTTAGAGCAAACAAGTCACTGGCTGCCTGGGGCATTGAAGGTCGTGTGCCATTTCTCGACAAGGAGTTCATGGATGTGGCCATGCGATTGAACCCCCAGGACAAAATGATCAATGGAGAACGAATGGAAAAATGGGTCATTAGAAAGGCCTTTGAAAAATACCTGCCCGAAAGTGTTGCGTGGCGTCAAAAAGAGCAGTTTTCAGATGGAGTGGGATACAGTTGGATCGACACTTTGAAGGAGGTCGTGAACAAAGAGGTGACGGATGAACAACTGGCCAATGCGAAGTACAAGTTTCCGATACAGACGCCGACGAACAAAGAGGAATTCTATTATCGGAGTATTTTCGCGGAGCATTTCCCTTCTGATACAGCGGCTCTGTGTGTACCCCAGGAGGCTTCAGTAGCCTGCAGCACCAAGATTGCCCTGGAATGGGATGAAAGTTTTAAAAACATGAACGATCCTTCGGGCAGAGCCGTGGCCCAGGTCCACGACGATGCCTATGAGAAAGCTCAGGTGAAGGTGTAATTCCTTCCTTAGAAATCGATCATGATGCCAATGGAAGGTAAAATGGTTCCTGCCGTATTTTCAAATTCCCGCGGAAGGTAGGAGCCAGGATTGTTCGGATCGGTGACGGGATCACCATTTTCGTCCCTGACAACATCCAGAAATGGTTTGCCCACACTTTCATAGTTATAGATGTTCTGTACATCGAGATAGGCATTTAGGGACCATTTTTTAAAGAACCAGCGCTTGTCAATTCGGGCGTCCAACCCATGAGAGATGCTGTTCCGCTTGGTATTGAGCAGGTCATAGTCCGGAATTCCGAAACCCGAGACATCCCAAATCTCTTTTTGCATCGATAATTCTACGTTGTCGGGTGTGTAGGGTGCGCCTCCCAGATATCTGAACCGGATGCCGAGTTCCCAGTCCTTGTTGAATTTTTTCCCGGCCGTGATGTTCAGGATATGGCGATTGTCCCATGAAGAAGCGATGAAGTCGCCGTTTTTGTCCTGGAATTCACTTCGAACAAAAGTATATGAGAGCAAGCCATAGATCGAGGAGCTGAGTTTCTGCTGCATAAAGAGCTCAACCCCGTAACTTCTACCTTCGGAAATTGATTTGGCGGGCTCATTTCCGATTACGCCAAAATCACCGCCAAGGTTGGCCAGGGAAATACTGTCATTGAGCAAAAACGGATAATTGTCATACTTTTTGTAGAATCCTTCCACGGTAATTTTTGAATATTTTGTCGGATTGTATTCGACACCCCCGACAATATGATCGCTTTGGATGTAGGTGATCTTGTTTTCCTTGTTCACGAGATTTCCGTCATTGTCACGGAAACCCATGACCGTGTAGGCAGGGAGCTGAAAATATCGCCCGACGTTTAAGCTGGCTGCAAATTTTTCAGTAAACTGATAGGAGGCAGAAAACCGGGGAGACAATTGCTCAAGCATGTTCGACATCTCATCCGAGTAATTGTTGGCATCCGTCCGAATTCCTAAAGAAAGCGTGAGCCTGTCACTGATGAAGGCATGGCTCAACTGGGTAAAGAGCTCATATTTCTGAAAATTTATCTTCGATTCGAAATTGAGAAGCTCCACTTCTCCATTGACCACATATTCTCTGAAGGTTGAGTTTTTATAGATCACGTCCTGAAGGCCACCTCCAATGTTCCAGGTCCATCTGTTTTTTTTCTTGGTGCTCTCAAGTCGTATTTTCGTTTCGATCTCCTCGGATTCATAATCCAAAAGCAAGTTGGCCGGGATCTCGATGTTGTTTTTATACTTGATTGCCGAATTGTTCAGGTGATTTCGGCTGACGACCACATTTTGAAAGCTGTTTTTTGAAAAGTGCTTCCAGTTCGCACCGATCGCATAGTTCCATTGCTCGTTGACCGGAAGGTTGCCCAGTATGTAATTGTTTCGGTCTATGGTTTCCTGGTCAGTCTCCCCGTCATTCACACCTTCATTTAATTCAAAATTGTCGATGGCTCCAATGCCTGTAATGATAAGTTGGTTCTTGTCGTCGATCTCAAAGAAATGCTTGTATTGAAAATCGTTGTACGTAGGTAAAAAGGGTAGTTTGAGCGCTTCAAAAAGGAATTGAAGGTAGGAGCGTCTGGCTGACAGGATAAAAGATGAATTCTTACCCGTGGGACCATTGAGCGTGAGTCCAATGTCGCTGGAACCGATCATAAAAGAGCCTCCAAATTTTTCCCGGCTTCCTGTGATCTGCTCAAATTCCATCAGGGAGCTCATGGTGTTTCCGCGGTTTGCCGGAAAGGCCCCTGAGTAAAAGTCAACATTGCGAATGAAGTTGACATTGATCATGCCAACCGGTCCTCCAGAGGATCCCTGTGTGGCAAAGTGATTGATGTTCGGAATCTCGATTCCATCGAGATAGAATCGGTTCTCGTTCGGTGCCCCTCCACGGACGATGAGGTCGTTCCTAAAGGCGAGCGTTGTGGCAACTCCGGGCAGGATCTGTACAACCCGGGATATGTCCCTGTTTCCTCCGGGATTTCGGAAGATCTCAGTAACTCCAATGGTCTGTTTGCTCACTGGGCTTTCTTCGGATTTCTCGATCCGGTTTGTGTTGAGAACTACCTGGTCGAGCAAGGCGCTTTCTTCCACCATGGCGATATCGAGTTCAACGGTTGCCGCAGAGCCTACCTGAACTTCATTAAGATATGCGGTTTGATAGCCTAAAAAGCTTATGGTCAGGTTGTAGATTCCGGGTTTGATATTGTCAATCCGAAACTTTCCGTCCTCATCTGTGACCTCACCCATTTGGGTGTTCTCAATGATCACGTTGGCAAAAGGAATGGGTTCATTATTGACTTCGTTATAGACCCTTCCTGTGATGGAGCCCGTTTGAGCCAAAGCACTGTGATAAAATGCTATACATGAAATTAATATGATGAAAATCTGATTCCTGGTCACGGTGATAAATTTTGTGAAAGTTAAAAAGAAATGTCATTAATAGTTGTTTAAAAAAAGAAAAATGGACCGACAATTAAAAACCGTCGATCCATCAATCCAAAATAAATCAAACTATCAAGAATTTGGGATTATAACTCGGGGAGCAATACTTTGTCAATTCCGTGGATCACACCATTGCTTCCATGTACATTGCGTTCAATAACAATAGCATCATCTCCACCAGATTTGTCTTTTAGTGTGATCAAGTCATCAATAATGGCGGAAACTATTAAAGTTTGACCATTTAACATAATAACTTCCTGACCTTCCACTAAATTGTAGCTGAATACTCTTGCTCCTGCAGCGTGATAAGTTAATACCGTACTGATTTGTTCCGGGGTTAAAGTCCCGATTAAGTCAGCGATTTCAGCAAATGCAGCGTCAGTAGGAGCGAATACGGTAATATTCTCCTCATCTATAATGGCTTGTGTGATATCAGCATAATCTTCAGAGGCCAACAAGCTCGTCAAAACAGTGAATTCAGAAGCTTCACCCATATCGGCCATCGCCAAAGCAATTTCTACTACATTAGGAGCAGGTGGAACCAGGGTTCTGTTGATCACGTGGATCACACCATTGCTCTTTTCAATATCAACATCTATAATTTCTGTAAGCCCGTTGATCAGTACCCTTTGGTTGAATAAGTAGCCCAAATAAATGTTTTCTCCATTCAAAGTTTCGGCAATTCCACTGGCTGGTAAGTCAGCAGCTTTCACTATAGAACCTAATACGTGGTACGTTAAAATTGGAGACAATTCCTCAGCTGTGAAATCATCTAAACTAGTGATCCCTGCAGCAATGAAACCGGCGTTGTCAGGAGCAAAAACTGTCAAATCTGGAGTTGTGGCAACAGTTTCTAAAAGGTTAGCTTTTCTTAAAGCTCCGGCAAGAATGGTAAAGTCTGGGTTGAAAAGCACTTCTTCAGCAATGGTTCCTATGCTGTAAGTCACATAACTCGGAAGTAAAACGCCATCAACTGCATGGATCACTCCATTTACTGCCCCTATGTCAGCTATAGCCACATTTGCGTTATTGATTTTTACACCATCAGTCAGGTCAACCGTTACAGATTCGCCTGGCAACAAAGTTTCAACATCACCATTAGAAAGTTCTGAAGAAAATACTGCAGTTCCTAAGATATGGTAAGTAACGATCTCTTTTAACAAAGTAACAGGGATGTCATCGATGCTTTCTTTGCCTAAAGCGGCTAAAACGGCTTCAAAGGCTGCATTGTTTGGCGCAAAAACAGTCAGGTCCTGTGTCGGATCATTGGCTGCGGCCAACAAATCTGAAAGCTCAGGCTTGCTAAGGGCGCTTACCAAAATTGAAAAGTCTGGATTGCTTGCTGCAATTTGTACGATCGTTTGTGGCACAAAATCTTCAGAGGGAAGCAATACCTCATCAATGATGTGGATGACACCATTTGATGCGCCTATGTCAGCACCGGTTACATTTGAAGAACCATTTAAGGTTACGCCACCGCCAGCAACACTTACAGTCACACTCTGACCTGACAATAACGTTGGTACATCTCCATTGGAAAGGTCAGCGGCATACACTTCGCCTGACACTACATGGTACTGCAGCAGGTTAGCCAATAAAGATGGATTTGATGTAATGGTGTTCAAAGTGGTCGGGTCAAGTTTTGCGAATGCCGCATTGGTTGGGGCAAAAACTGTAAAGGGTCCGTCTCCTTGAAGTGTGTTGGACAAACCAGCCGCTCCGATCGCATTGACCAGCGTACTTAAATTGGGATCACTTTGTGCTACCTCAACAATATTCTTGTCAGAGGTTTTCATGTCGTCATCATCGTCGTCACAACTGATGATGAATAAAGGCAGACCGATAAATAATATGGCCCATGTCATTTTTTTAAAATGTCTTAAATTTTGGATTACATTTTTCATTGTTTAATAATTTAGGATTAAAAGTTGGACAAATATATATAAAAAAAATAATACTGTCCAAGAAAAAAATAAAAAAATTGAACAAAAAATTAAAAATAGTTGATTTTTCTTGTATTTATCGTCTGTATTCATGTATATTTGTTCACATCTTTTTTAATAACAGTTAGACATGATTACATATTCAGTGGCTCAAGTAGAGGCCCTAACAGGCATAAAGGCACATACCCTGAGAATCTGGGAGCGCAGGTATAATTTCTTAACTCCAGAGCGAACAGCTACGAATATTCGGTTTTATTCTGATGCACAGTTGAAGCAGCTTTTAAATTTTGGTATCCTTGTCAGAAATGGGTACCGTGTTTCAAAGCTGAGTAAAATGACAGACGAGGAAATTTATGATGCCGTGACAAAAGTTTTGGCAGATCCCACCTCTGAAACAGGAGATGAGATGAAGGGACTGACCCTGAGCATGCTGGAAATGAATGAGGAGGATTTTGACAATATATTTGAGCGGCAGGTCATTCGAAAGGGATTTTTAAGAACCATAACAGAGGTGATTTATCCTTTCCTGCAATATGTAGGTGTATTATGGACTACCAATAAAGCTATGGTGGCACAGGAGCATTTTATTTCTCACCTTATTCGGCAAAAGTTGATTTCGGCAATCGAACGATTGCACATTCCTGCAGGTGATGCACCCGCAATCGTCTTGTTTCTGCTAGAAGGAGAGGAGCATGAGATCGGATTGTTACTGGCGAGTTTCATGGCTAAAGAAAGGGGTTGGAAAGTCTATTACCTCGGTCAGGGTGTGCCACTGGTCAATATTAAAAAGGTAATTGATATTGCGGAGCCCAGTTTGGTCATGTCGATGTTTGTGACGCCAAAGGTGTCGAAAATCAATAATTTTATCAATGGTATACTCGAAGGCAATGAGGTGCCTTTTTTGATTTCCGGAAGCGCTGAAAACCTGGCGGCAATTGATGAGCATGAACGACTTCTAAAGGTTTCTTCACCTCAGGAATTCGAATGTCATTTGGCCAGGATTCAGGAGGAATATGAGTCTTGATCTTCGGTCTGATACAGGTTTTTGGGCCATAATTTTCTACCTTCTTGATTTTGTATTATTTTTTTTCTAAATTGAAACTCATTTAAATTGCCTTTTTGATTTGTTGATTCTGCAGATCTTGAAATTGCTTTAAGCTTAATTTTTATTTTTAACAATCTTTTTAAATGACAGTTTTGTCAAGAAACAATTAAGCATTTTATCTTTTGTTTTTTGATTTTGTTCAACAAAAATATACTTCGACAAAAAAAGTTTATGTTTTAAGTAAAAAAGTTAAACAAAAATGAATATTTTTAACGAAAAAGATTTAGTTTTGCAAGTATGAGAAATAAAAGCGTGCACATTATAGGTTCCGGATTTGCTTCGATCGCTGCATCATGTTACCTGGCTAAATCGGGTTATGAAGTGAATGTCTTTGAAAAGAATGAGCAGTTAGGAGGCAGGGCCAGGCAATTTGTGCGAGAAGGCTTTAAATTTGATATGGGACCCACCTGGTATTGGATGCCTGATGTATTTGAGCGTTTTTTTGCGGATTTTGACAGGAAGCCATCAGATTTCTATGACCTGGAACGGTTGGGTCCGGCTTATCGCGTCTATTTTGATGAAGCAGATCATGTAGATATTTCCGACAACATGGAAAATATTGTATCAACCTTCGAAAATATCGAAACTGGTGCCGGTCATCAGCTGAACAGGTTTATGGCTAAAGCGAAAAAAAATTATGATGTAGCCATTAAAGATCTAGTTTACAAGCCAGGGCTGAGTATGATGGAGTTGGTTTCAAAAGATACGATCTTTGAACTTCCTCAGTTTGTTTCCACGATTCACGACGTGGCCAAAAGGAGATTTAAAAATGTGAAGCTGAGGCAGATCATTGAATTTCCCGTGTTGTTCCTCGGGGCAAAACCCTCTATGACACCGGCTTTTTACAGTTTTATGAACTATGCCGATCTCGAGCTGGGTACCTGGTACCCCAAAGGAGGGATGAAATCTGTGGTAGATGGCATGATAAGATTGGCAGAAGAGCTTGGTGTCAGGTTTCATACCGGCTCAGAAGTAAAAAAAATTCAGAGCAATTCAGGGGGAACGGTTGAAAGTATAACTATTGGGCAGGAAGTCGTTCCTGTTGAGATTTTGGTATCAGGTGCTGATTATGCGCATACGGAACAATTGTTGCCCAAAGACAAAAGAATGTATGATGAGGCCTACTGGGCTAAAAAAATAATGGCTCCTTCAGCCTTGCTTTTTTACGTGGGTCTTGACAAAAAAATAGATAAAGTATTGCACCACACGCTCTTTTTTGACGTGCCCTTCGATAATCATGCCAAAGAGATCTATGATGAGCCGTCATGGCCCAAAGAACCATTGTTTTATGCCAGTTTTCCCAGCATTACGGATGCTACCGTTGCTCCGGAAGGAAAAGAGGCGGCAATATTTTTAATCCCGCTTGCACCTGACCTTGAAGATAACCATGAAACCAGAGAGCTCTATTTTGATATGATCATACAAAGACTGGAAAAATTGACCCGTCAGAAAGTCAGCGATTCCATTCTGTTTAAGGAATCTTACTGTGTTCAGGACTTTAAGGATGATTATCATTCTTACAAAGGAAATGCCTATGGTATGGCCAATACCTTGTTCCAGACAGCCTTTCTGAGGCCCAAATTGAAAAGCAAAAAACTAAAAAATTTGTATTTTACAGGACAATTGACAGTTCCGGGCCCCGGTGTACCGCCATCACTGATCTCCGGAAAGCTTGTTTCAGACCTTCTAACTAAAGACAACTAGAATGAAAGAATTATTTGACAAACTCTCTTATCGTTGCAGCCATCGGGTGACTTCTATGTACAGTACATCCTTTTCTCATGCTGTAAAAATGCTGTCACCAAAAATTCAAAAGGACATTTATGCTATTTATGGTTTTGTTCGGTTGGCAGATGAAATAGTGGATACTTTTCACGATTATGACAAGAAGTTGTTGCTTGATGAATTTGAGTCGGATCTCGAAAAGGCCTTGGAGAGAGGGATCAGCTTAAACCCGATTTTAAATGCATTTCAGCAGGTAGTGCACAAGTATCAGATTGATTCAGAACTCATTGATGCTTTTATGAAGAGTATGCGGGATGACCTCAACAAAAGGGAATACAAGAGCTTGGAAGAATATGAAGCCTATATATATGGATCTGCAGATGTGGTGGGGCTGATGTGCCTGAAGGTTTTCGTTCAGGGTGATGCACAAAAATATGAAGCCCTGAAAGCACCAGCCATGAAATTGGGAAGCGCTTTTCAAAAAGTTAATTTTCTGAGGGATATCAAGGATGATCAGGATCATTTGCACAGATCCTATTTTCCTCATATCAAAGGAGATGTGATAGACAACAATTCTAAGAAAATAATTATAGCTGAGATCAACAAGGATTTTGATGAGGCTTATGCAGGTATTGTTCAATTGCCCATGGAGGCCAAGTTCGGGGTGTATACCGCTTATGTTTATTATAAAAACTTGTTGAGGAAACTGACAAGGACCAAGGCCAGTGAGATCAGGGAAAAAAGGATCAGGATCAGCAATCCCATGAAAATGGTTTTGCTTACCAAGTCGTTCGTGAATTACAAATTAAACCTGCTTTGAGATATTTTGTTGTCATTTGTGTATTAATGTTTGTAACTTTGGGTGCAACAGCTCAGGACAACAGCGACCTTGAAATAATCAGGGCAGCCTTTCAGAATATTCGAAGTGAAGGGGATATTGAAAAAATACTGAGTTATGAAGTTCAGGAAGACAAGGCTGAAGAGTTGAATATCATAATGGCTTACAAGGCAGCCGGCGAATGTATGATGGCCGAGTATGTATTTTCACCGATATCAAAATTGAAGTATTTCAATAGGGGTAAAAAAAATTTGGAGGCTGCCATTACAGAAGGAAAGCAGGTCGAAAATATTTACCTGAGGTTATTGATACAATTGAATGTGCCTAAAATGTTGAATTATAATGATGAGGTGGCCGGGGACTTAGAATTTTTAAGGGATCGATTACCTTCATCATCCATAGATCCGGATTACAAGCGGTTGATGATGGAAAACCTGTTGCAGGTGACAAAAAAGAAAGAACACAGAGAAGCGCTGCTTCAGATCCAGCAGGCGGCGTCAAGTTGAATGAAATGCTATTTATAAAATGATCTTATTTATTACCATATTAATTACAACCTTCCTCATGGAAGGTGTGGCCTGGGCCATGCATAAATATATGATGCACGGACCGTTCTGGAACCTTCATGAAGACCATCACGTAAGGGATAATCACGATTCCTTTCTCGAACTGAACGATTCCTTTTTTGTTTTTTTCGCCATCATATCGATTACTGCCTTCGCACTATGGTCCATTTTTGGCTGGAAGATCAGCCTGGGAGTCGGAATTGGAGTTTTCATTTACGGGGTCATTTATTTTGTGATACACGATCTTTTCATTCATCAGCGCATCAAGATCTGGCGCAATACAAAAAATCCATACTTGCTTGCCATTAGAAGGGCCCATAAAATGCACCATAAACATTTGGGTAAACACGATGGGGAATGCTTCGGGATGCTCTGGGTTCCGATGAAATATTATCGTGGAAATTATTAAGTTATGTCATTATACCTATGGCTTGACCTGCTTGCGATTTCAATTCCTTTCCTTGTTTCTTTTCATCCAAGAATACAATTGCACAAGAAATGGCGGTACTTGTTTCCCGCTTTAGTAATCAGCCTGGTTCCCTATATAATCTGGGACATCTATTTCACAAAAAATGCTTACTGGGGATTTAATGAAGCTTATCTTACGGGGATGTCATTGTGGTATCTGCCTATAGAAGAGTGGCTCTTTTTTATATGCATTCCCTATGCCTGTATTTTTACTCATGTTTCCTTGCTGGAGATCAATCCTAAACTGAAGCTGTCACTTCCTCTTACAAAAATGATTACGGGCGTTTTAATTGCCTTGTTCCTGCTTGTTTTTATACTGAATTATGACAAAGCCTACACCGCAGTGGATATGGCCTTCGGATTTGTGATCCTCGCAGCTGTATACCTTAGCAATAGGGAATTGTTGCGTTCTTATTATATAACCTTTCTCTTCATGCTGATCCCTTTTTTCATCGTGAACGGGGTCCTGACTGGAACCGGGATCACGGACCAGGTCGTTTGGTACAATGACGAACAGAACCTGGGAATAAGAATGGGTACAATTCCCGTAGAGGATTCTGTATATGCTTTTTCATTGATCCTGATGGGTCTGGGATTGTTTGAATATTTTAGCAAAAAAGCGGGCAGTAAAACTTCCTGATAAGAGGTCAAGGCATTTTTGCTAAGTGTGTAAAAACATGCGCATATGAACATGAGCCACACCAACCTCCTCGAATTCTTTTCCATAACGCTCAAATCCCAGATGACTGTAAAAAGTACTGACATCAGACCTCGAATGAAGCTGAATTTCATGAAGACCGGTTTTTTTGGCAAAACCCACCAGGTGTTCGACCAGTAAACGCCCGATGCCTTCTCCTTGCCTGGTCTCATCAACAGCCATTTGAATCAATTGTGATTTTTCTCCTTTCTTATCAAGGGGAACCAGAACAACACATCCGACAAGCTCAAGATCATCGAGGGCAACAAAATGCCATGAAAAGGCATCATGATGCTCCCATCCAAAATCGGGAATTCCGATGGGACGCAAAAGGATTTTATTCCTGAGCTGTCTTTCTTTCTGATACAGCGGATCTTCTAAATCTATTCTTTTAATGCGGATCATGTCCCGAGGTCTTAGATGGCAATATTAGTTCTTTTTAAAGGGTGATGAAGGAGGAAAGCACATTTAGGTTTTCTTCAAGGGCCAGCTGCTGTCCCTTCCTGGCATACATGAGATCCAGTCTTTCATGATAGGTTTCAGTGATCTTATGCCTAACCATTTTCAAGGTAGAATTGATCATTTTGTTGTCTTCTGAAAATTCATCGGCAACGATTTGAAAATTTGCGGGTATCCATTTGCCCGGGAATTTATCCTTGAATTCAGGTTGCTTGGAAAAAAGTAACATTTCCTGCTTTATCTTTTGATGGATCTCCTCTAAAGAATTCACTGTGCCCTTGTTGACCCAGGACTCCACTATCTTTTTATTGAGAGTAAGAAGGGCAGTGGTGTATTTTTGGTGATCGTTGTAGATCATGATCTGATTTATGCATGAGGAACAGCTCACAATTGCCTCTTCAATTTCCTCCGGTGAGTACTTTTCACCGTCCTCCGATATGAGCAAAGCCTTTTCTCTTCCCACTACCACCAAAAACCCGTCTTCATCCATAAATCCGAGATCACCTGTATGCAGCCATCCATTTTTAATGGTCTCTTCCGTGGCCGATTCATTCTTGTAATATCCCTTCATCACGTTGTCACCCCGGATCACGATCTCTCCTTTTTGCCCACTGGAAAGTGCTGAACCTCTGTCATCACATATTTTACAGGTGATGCCCTCAAGCACTTTACCCGAAGTGCCCATTTTATGGTTGAAGGGTGTATTGGTTGAAATGATAGGCGTGGCCTCGGTCAAACCATATCCCTGGTATACAGGAATTCCAATGGCTTTGTAAAACTGTTGTTGTTTGATATCAAGCAAGGCACCGCCTCCCACCAGAAATTCGATTTCCGGTCCGAAGATGAGTCTTAATTTCTTAAAGATTAATTTTTCGGCCAGCAATGCATTGAAATAAGTTCTCACCTGCACCGCCAAACCCGGTTTGCTGAACCCGTCACCATTTCTTTGTATGGCGGCCTCGAGTCCCCGGTTAAAGATCCCTTCAATAAAAGGGCCCTTTGATTTGATTCCTTCTTTTATTTTCTGAATAAAATTACTTGTTAAGGCAGGCACCGTGAGTAAGAAATTGGATCTTGCCTCGACCAGGTTTTTGGGGATGTTTTTCAAGGCGTTGACACTGCCTCCCCGGGCATCCACGAAATGAAGGGAAAGTCCCTTCACCAGAGCCGTATAAATCCCAACGGTATGGGCAAAGGAATGGTCTGTAGGCAGAATCAGCAGGGTGGAGATCTTTTCCTTGATCTGAAAAGTGCTGACTGCCGCATGGCTGTTCGAATAATAATTCAGGTGTGTCAGCATGATCCCCTTGGGGTTCCCTGTGGTTCCTGATGTATAGGAAATGGTAACCACATCTTCTTCTGCTGTTTCTTTTTCTATCCGTTCCAGAGTTTTCTGATTTTTTTCAAAACTTGACGTACCCAGTTCATAAAGATCCTCGATGAACAGCAGTTTTTTTTCATCAAAATTATGCTCAGCGCATTGTTTGGTGATTTTTGGAGAAGGTTTGTCGATAATGACCAGGCGCAATCTGTCATTTTCATATTTGCCCCATTGGCTGATCACTTTTTCCAAAGTATTTTCCGAAATGATGAAAAGCTCGGCGTCAGAATGATTTACCCTGAAAGGAACCTCCTCGGGTAAAAGCTTTATCGAAAGTGGAACAGAGATCCCTCCTGCGTAGAGAGCGGCGAATTCTGATATGATCCAGTCTGATTTTGCTTCTGATAGTATGGCCACCTTGTTTTCGGGTTTTATCCCAAGTTCAAGAAAGGCCGATGCCAGAAATCGCGCCCTGTCTTTGGCTTCCCTAAAAGTGGTCCTGATCCACCCATCATCACCTTTTACACTTAGATAGGGATCGTTTTGATAGCTGAGCGATGCCTTGTCAAGCATCTTGAAAATGGTTCTTTGGGCCATGTGAATGATTCAATTGTTTTGCTAAAATACATTTTTATAATAAAAAATGTGAGTTCCGTTTTTTGATTGCACCTTTCAAGCATTTTAGGGAAAAATCATTTTGAAGGAATTTTGAATGCATAGATTTGTTTTATTAATTTTACGGGCGATTTTGCAGCGGTTCGTGGTTTTTAAATTTCGGGCATCGTAACATAACAAATGAGCAAAGACATGGATATACCAAAATTTTTATTAGGAGACAATACCGATAACCCGGAAGATATTTTTATCATTCATACAGAATACCCTCAATTTATCATCAATTTATTGAATGATGATATCGAATGGATGGATGAGTTAAGAGGTGATGAGAGCGAAATTGCCATTGAGATCGCCAAATTGATTGAAGAATCCATGGCTTTTTATGACCGGGAAATGGAAAGGTACGCAGCAGATTGACCCTTTTCATCATTATTTAACAGCTTTTTTGACCAGTTCCAGCTGATCGACGTCTGTTTTGGCGGTAAAAATGCCATAATTGATCGTTGCGATATCTTTTTCTATCTTTTCAATGGTACCTTTGGCATTGCCGTCTTTCAGTCTGACAACATCGTTGACCTGGTATTGATACCCGTCTATTTCAATTGCTTTTTCGCGGTTGATCTTTTCTTTTTTGACTCTGGCCTTTTTGACTTCAGGTAAGATTTCCTGCTCTATCTTTTTGAGTAAGGCATCTTTGCGTTTCTGCTGTGATCTGAGTTCCTTGTTGATTTTGGTCCTTTCTCTTTTTGACAAAGGTTTTTCCCGATCATCATTTTTCTTTTTCAATTCATTCTCCAGTTTTTCCTTTTTCAGTTTTTCATGTTTATCCTGTTCAATGAGGGCCCATTTGAGAAACTCATCCTTGAGTTCCTTTTTGTTTTTTTTCTGAAAGAATTTGTTCAACAGCTCATTGGCTTTTCTTCCAAAAGAGAGCATTTTCTGGTTGTTGTCATAAAGTTCCTGGAAACGCTGAATTTTATCCTGTATCTTTTGCTGCTGCATCTGTAATTTCTCTGATCCTTCTTTTGCATTTCGCTGTTCCTGGACCAGGCCATCCGCTTTTTTCTGAAGTTCATTGCGTTCTTTCTGAAGTTTTGCGATGGTCTTGTCGAGCCTGATCTTTTCTTTTTCCACTTTCTTCTTGGCCCTGTTGATCAGGCTGAATGGAATGCCGTTTTTCTGGGCCACTTCAAAAGTAAATGAACTTCCGGCCTGGCCTGTATGTAACTTGAACAGGGGCTCAAGCGAGTTTTGATCAAACTGCATATTGGCATTTGTAACATGTTCCAGTTCACTCGCGAGAACTTTTAAATTGGAGTAGTGGGTGGTAATGATCCCAAAGGCTCCTTTGTCATAAAATTCTTCCAAAAAGACCTCCGCAAGGGCTCCTCCGAGTTCCGGATCGCTCCCGGTTCCGAATTCGTCGATCAGAAAGAGTGTATTCGCATTGCATCTCTTTAAGAAATTTCGCATGTTCTTTAGCCGGTAACTATAGGTGCTAAGCTGATTTTCAATAGACTGATTGTCTCCAATATCGGTTAAAACCTTGTCGAAAATACTGACCTCACTTCGCTCATGCACGGGTATGAGTATACCACTTTGCAGCATCACCTGCAACAGGCCAATGGTCTTGAGGGTAATGCTTTTTCCTCCTGCATTGGGCCCTGAAATGACAATGATCTGCTGCCTTTCATTGAGCTCAAGGGTTTGCGGGATAATTGGCAATCCCTTATTTGTATTTTCCAACCATAAGATGGGATGGTAGGCATTTCTCAGGTAAATCTTTTTTTCCCTGACAATGGCAGGCAGGCAGGCTTTGATTTTGTGCGCATATTTCGCACGGGCTCCCAGAGAGTCCAGATGAGCGAGGTATGCCTGATATTTTTCAAGTAGTCCGGCATAGGGGCGAATGGTATTTGTCAGTGATTTCAGGATCTTGACAACTTCTTCCTGTTCTTCGTATTTGAGGTTCTGCAGTTCCCTGGACAGCTGTAAAGTGGCCTGAGGGGCAATGTATACAATACTTCCCGTTTTTGAATTTCCTAAAATGGCCCCTCTGACTTTTCGTCTGTACATCGCTTGCACTGCCAAAACCCGTTGATTGTCTACAACCGATTCACGTATATCGTCCAGATAGCCAAGGTTGGCATAATGGGTCAATGCTTTGTTAAAACTTCCTCCCAGCTGACCGCGCAGCTTATTGATCTCCTTGCGAAGGCCCAGTAATACCGGGGAGGCTTTGTCTACAACTTCGCCAAATGGTGAGATCAATTCCTTGATGCTGCTGTTGATCTGCTTGTTTATCTCTATGTTTTCAGATTGCTGAAAAAGAGTAGGGTAATAGGTCTTGAATTTTTTAAAGAACTTTAATAATTCATTTACCCGATCTGAAATGGATGCAATTTTTATAAAAGCAGTGCCTTCCAGAAAACTGTCTTCTATACCCAACAAATAGATTTCTTTGGTAATCTCCTCGAAATAATGATTCGGAATACGATTCTCATTCGAGAATGAAGCGAGATATTCATTGACCTGATTTAACTCTGTTTTGAGTTCCAGTATTCTGTTCAAAGGTCTGATCTTCCGAACGGCTTCACGACCCAGGTCTGAAATACAAAAAGTTTCAATGGTATCGAGAATCGTTGAAAATTCCAGATCGGTCAATGTTTTTTCTGTTATATTGTTTGCCAAAGCCTTAAATTTGTCATGGCAAAAATAACCAATTTTATCCGATGAAGGTACATATCCCAGACAGCTGGAAAACCGAACTCCGCAAAGAGTTTGAAAAGGACTATTTTAAGGACCTCGAAGCATTTGTACGCTCAGAGTATGAGCAATATACCTGTTATCCGAGTTGCCCTGAGATCTTTGCGGCTTTTGACCATTGTGCCTTTGATCAGGTAAGGGTCGTTATCCTGGGACAGGATCCTTATCACGGTGAAAATCAAGCGAACGGACTCTGTTTTTCCGTGCACGATGGGGTTAAGCACCCCCCATCGCTCGTTAATATTTTTAAGGAACTGCAAACCGATACAGGAAAGGATTATCCTGAAAGCGGTGATTTATCGGGCTGGGCCGATCAGGGTGTTCTGTTGTTGAACGCCACCCTAACGGTCAGGTCGTCCCAGGCAGGCTCTCATCAGAAACAGGGCTGGGAAATCTTTACCGATGCAGTCATTCAAAAATTGTCAGAAAAAACGGATCCTATTGTATTCCTGCTTTGGGGAGGGTATGCCAAAAAAAAGGGACGAATGATAGATCAGCAGAAGCACCTGGTACTCAACGGCGGACATCCCTCACCCCTGAGTGCAAACAGGGGGTATTGGTTCGGTAACAGGCATTTTAGCAGGACGAATGAATTTTTGAACAGGCATGGAAAACCCGCGATCCGGTGGTAGGTATTTCCAGGCGTATAAATCCATATACAATACCTTTAAATGAATTCATCAATCAGAAAGGCAGCTATTTATTTCCCCTTTTTTTGATGATTTTTCATTCTTTTAAGGGAATATTTTTTAAAATTTCCTGCAAAAATTTCCAAAATCTTGCAACAGAGGAGATGCTCGCTCGCTCATCAGGTGAATGGGCACCTTTGATGGTGGGTCCAAAAGAAATCATATCCATTTCAGGATAGTGAGTTCCGAGGATGCCACATTCGAGTCCGGCATGACAGGCAACAACCGACGGCTGGCTTTGAAACATTTTTACATATAGATTTGAAAGTACTTTCAGGATGGCAGAGTCCTTGTTTGGGGTCCATCCCGGATAGGATCCTGAAAATTCAGCACTAAATCCTTCAGATTCAAAACTACTTTTTAAGGAATTTGCGACTTCCATTTTACCTTCTTCCACTGAGGACCTTGTAAGACACAATATTTCGATTTGTCCGTTTTTGACGCTTACCCGTGCCAAATTATTCGAAGTTTCAACCAGGTCATCTATTTCAGTGCTCATTTTATACACTCCGTTTATCGCTTTCTCAACAGCTCTCAGAAGCGCAGCCTGTGACATGGGACTCATAACCTTTTCAGGTGAAGCAGTTTCTGTCAAAGAACAACTCAGGCCTGGTTCGACAGTTTCAAACTCGGTTTTGACCACCTGGTAAATTTTGTTGAATTCAGTTTGTATTTTTGGAACGTCAGCAGTTTTACAGGCAATGGTGGCATTACTTTCCCTTGGAATGGCGTTTCTCAACCCTCCTCCATTGATCTGGGCAATTCTCGCGAACTTTTCAATATGACTCAGCAAGCGGTTCATAATTTTATTGGCATTGCCCAAGCCTTTGTGTATGTCCATCCCTGAATGACCACCCTGAAGTCCCTTGACCACAATTTCAAATCCTGCAAAATTACCCTGATCCAGTATGTCCTCCTCATAATCTTTCAGCAAGGTAACATCGATTCCGCCTGCACAGCCGATATCAATCTCATCATCTTCCTCCGTATCGAGGTTGAGCAGGATCTCACCATTTAGGTATCCAGCCTGAAGGCCCTGAGCTCCTGTCATACCGGTTTCCTCATCAATCGTAAAGAGGGCCTCAATAGGGGGATGGGCCATAGTTTTGTCAGACAGCACACTCATGATGGCAGCAACACCCAGGCCATTATCGGCTCCCAGGGTGGTTCCGTCTGCCCTGACCCAGTCACCGTCTACCAACATTTTGATCCCTTCGGTGTCAAAGTCAAAATCGCTGTCACCGTTTTTTTGATGGACCATGTCAAGATGCGATTGCAGCACAACCGTTTTCCTGTTTTCCATTCCAGGTGTCGCTGGTTTTCTGATGATCACGTTTTTTACCTGATCAACCACGGTTTCCAGCCTAAGGCTCTTGCCAAAAGCGACCATGTATTCCACGATCCGATCTTCTTTTTTTGAAGCCCTCGGAATGGCATTGATTTCTGCAAAATGATTCCAAAGAGCCTTGGGTTCAAGATTTCTGACAGCGGTGTTTTTCATGTGGTATGGATTTTTATGCTTGGTGTATATGATATCTATTGGTTTCAATCAAGTTCTATGATCACTTCATTCAAAGGCTTTCGCACTTTTTTCATTTTTCTCATGAAATCATCTTCTGCTCTGAATCCCACGGGCAGGAGCAATACAGATCTTAAATTTTTGTCCTTTAAGCCTAATTGTTCGTCTAATTTTTTTGCGTTAAATCCTTCCATGGGGCAGGAGTCGATCCTCTGTTCTGCACAAACGGTCATCAGGGTCCCCAGTGCGATGTAGGCCTGGTATATGGCAGAGTCTTCAATTTCTTTTTGTGTTTTCTTGCTGTAGACCACTTTGAGCTGTTGTCTGAACTTGCCAACGATGGCTTCTGATACGCCTCTTATTTGTTTTTCTCTGTCAAAATAAGCGTCGATATCATCTGCTCCAAAAGCCGTGTCAATACATATGATCAGGATATGGGAACAGGTCGATACCTGTTTCTGATAATAGGCGAGAGGTAGGAGTTTTTCTTTCAGCGGATCATTTTTTACGATCAGCAGTTTCAAAGGTTGAAGTCCATAAGAAGTAGCCGATAAATTAAAGGCCTTTTTTAAGATGTCTACCTGATCTTTTTTTAATTTTTTATTGCTGTCAAATTTCTTGCAGGCATAGCGCCATTCAAGATGATTAATGATGTTCATGTCAAATTTTTTATTTCTTTTTCTTATACAGGCTCCAATAAACTTATTGTCAGATTGACTTATCATTAGCTCAGTGACTGCATATTGACAAGTTTATAATAGGCACCTTTCTTTTTCAGGAGCTCTCCGTGCTTTCCCTGTTCAACTATTTTCCCTTTTTGCATGACCACGATCACATCTGCTTTTTGGATGGTTGACAAGCGGTGTGCGATTACCACGGAGGTCCTGTTTTCCATCATTTTTTCAAGGGCCGACTGCACCAGTTGCTCCGATTCCGTATCCAGAGCCGATGTGGCTTCATCGAGAATCATGATCGGAGGATTTTTAAGTACGGCCCGCGCTATTGATAAACGCTGTCTTTGTCCTCCCGAAAGCATGTTTCCGCTGTCGCCTATGTTATTTTCATATTGGTTCGGCAGGTCTTTGATGAATTCATGGGCATTCGCTATTGTGGCGGCATCAACAACATCCTGATCAGTGGCGTCATCGGTGCCCAATTTGATATTGTTCTTCACTGAATCATTGAAAAGAATGGATTCCTGGGTCACGAGCCCCATCAGCTCTCTAAGGGAATTTTTCTTTATCGATCTGATATTTACACCGTCTATCAGGATCTCTCCTTCATTGACGTCATAAAACCTGGGGATCAGATTGGCCAGGGTCGATTTGCCGCTTCCCGACTGTCCCACCAGGGCAACCGATGCGCCTTTTGGAATGCTCAGGGAGAAATCCCTCAATACGTATTCATCTTTATATTTGAAAGAAATGTTCTTTAGTTCGATCTCTTTTTCAAAACTTTCTTTTTCAATGGCATCCGGCAGGTCAACAATGTCATTTTTCGTTTCCAGTATGGAAATGATTCGCTCTGCCGAAGCGTTCCCCTTTTGAATACTGAATACCGCTTTTGAAATGGCTTTGGCAGGATTAAGGATCAGATAGAACAAGCCTATATAACCCAGGAATTCCTGTGGTTTCATTTCATCTTCTCCCAGGAGTACGATCCTTCCTCCGTACCACAAAATCGCAATGATGGTAGCGGACCCCAAAAATTCACTCATGGGGGAGGCAAGGTTTTTCCTGTTCAGAACGCTGTTCATCAATTGTTTCAATCGAAGGGTTGATCTTTTGAATTTTTCCTCCATTTTATTCTCCGCCGTAAAACTTTTTATCACTTTTAAACCTGTTAAGGTCTCTTCTATAAACGACAGGAAATTTCCAGTTTCCTGCTGTGCCAGAAGCGATTTGGCTTTCAGTTTCTTGCTAACCGAGGAAATGATGATCCCCGATACGGGCAAGAGCACAAAGGCGAAAAGAGTCAGTTTTGCGCTGATAGCAAACATGGAGATCAGGGTAAAAACAATGGTAAGTGGTTCCCTCACCACAGCCTCGAGCGTATTGAGGAAAGAGGTTTCTATTTCCTGAACATCATTCGACATTCTCGCCATGGTATCTCCTTTTTTCTTCTCAGAAAAGTAAGCGACCGGCATGGATATGATTTTGCTGTATAAGACATCTCTCAGATCCTTGACGACTCCTGTTCGGAGGAAGGTAAGCACAAACAGGGCCAGGTAGCGAAACAGGTTTTTGAAGAAAAACATGGAGAAACTGATCAGGCAAATAAAAAGCAGCGCCTTTTCTACTCCTCCCGTAGCCATCATGTTGGAAACTGAATAGTTCAAAGTATTTTGAACATAGTCATAGAGTCCGGTCAGGCCTGTATACTCAGGTTTTACCGTTACTTTATCTTCTCTCCCGAACAATATTCCAAGCACCGGAATAAAGGCCAGTACAGAAAGAACGTTAAAGACGGCATACAGGATGTTAAAAAAAATGTTCAGCCAGGCATATTTCAAATAAGGACCGGCAAAACGCATTATTTTTTTAAAGTAGTTCATTGACTAGCATATTTTGTATTGGGCAATTCAAAGCCTTTTCTGGTCCATGCAGACCTCATTTTTTCAACAGGAACATGCTATAAATCACATTCTTTGATAATACGCTGGATTTTCGCGTCCAGGGCATTTTCCACTTTTTTCGCATTTTTCACCTCATCCAAAGCTGTATTTACAGTGAAATAAAATTTGATCTTGGGCTCTGTTCCGCTGGGTCTTGCCGCCATCCGGGTTCCTTCAAGGGTTTCGTAGATCAAAACGTTCGATTTTGGCAGATCGATGTCTGATGTGGTCCCGTTAATGAGGTCTTTTCGAACAGAAGTTTGATAATCATAAAGGTATTTGACTTTTTCCCCATCCATTTCAGTGATTGGATTCTCCCTCATGTCTGCCATCATTTGCTGTATTTCCTGGGCACCCTGAACTCCTTTTTTTACGACTGAAATCAAATGTTCCTTAAAGAATCCATGTTTTTTGTAGAGCTTGAGCAGTTCAGCGTACACCGAGCTGTTGTTGTTTTTGGCGATGGCTGCTATTTCGCAGGCCAGCAGGGTACTCGAAACAGCATCCTTATCTCTCACAAAGTCACCGACCATGAAGCCAAAACTCTCTTCGCCACCTCCAATGAATTCTTCTTTTCCTTCTGCCTCCCTGATCATTTTGGCGATCCATTTAAAGCCGGTAAGTCCTATTTTCGTCTCAACCCCAAAACTTTCAGCGATCCTGTTCACCATAGGCGTGGATACTATGGTAGATCCTATAAACTGTTTCCCATCGATTCTTTTTTCTTTGTCCCATTTTTCAAGCAAGGCATTGACAAGTATTGCAAAGGTCTGGTTGCCGTTGAGCAGCACCAGTTCATTGTTAAGGTCTCTAACGGCGATACCCAATCGATCACAATCAGGGTCGGTTCCGATCACAATATCTGCTCCCGTTTTATTGGCCAGGTCTGTTGCCATCTTCAAAGCAGCAGGTTCCTCCGGGTTGGGTGATTCCACTGTTGGAAAATCTCCATTGGGCTCTCTTTGTTCTTCTACGATCTGAACATCCGAAAAACCGGCAAGTTCCAATGCCCGGGGTACCATGGTAATTGATGTTCCGTGCAGGGAGGTAAAAACAATCTTTAGTTTATCCCTGTTCGGCGTATCTTTTGAAGTGGCATTTTCCACAGCCTTCTGAGCAAATTTTGCATCAATTCTTTCACCGATTATTTCTATCAGATCCTCTTTTGCCTCAAAATTGATATCCTCAAATTTAACTTTGTTGATCTCATCGATAATTTCCCCATCCTGAGGAGGAATGATTTGTCCACCGTCATTAAAATACACTTTATAGCCGTTGTATTCCGGAGGATTATGTGAAGCGGTAAGAACGATCCCTGAATCGCAGTTCAATTCTCTTACTGCATAGGATAATTCAGGTGTCGCACGAAGGTCCTCAAAAAGAAAGACCTTGATTCCGTTGGCAGAGAAAACGTTGGCAACAGATCTCGCAAATTCTTTACTGTTATGCCTGCAATCATATGCAATGGCGACCCGGGGTTGTTTGTCTTTAAAAGTTCTCAAAAGATAATTCGATAAGCCCTGGGTGTTCTTTCCTAAGGTATATTTGTTGATCCGGTTGGTTCCTGCCCCCATAACCCCTCTCATGCCTCCTGTTCCAAATTCAAGATCTTTATAGAACCGATCTGTGAGGTCTTTTGATCCTGAGTCAAGAAGTTGTTTGATTTCATTTTGCGTTCCTGCATCAAAGGGTGCTTTGATCCATTGTTTGGCTTTGTTGATGATGTCGTTTGAATTCATGGAAGAAAGAATGATTAAAGAAGCAAAGATAAACTTTTTAACCAAATTCAAACGGGTTTAGGGTTCTGCCGTACATAAAATCACATCTTAACGATTCGGTAAGATCAGCCCTGAAATCATTTGATTCAATTCTTAGACGGGAAGTTTATTTTTTCACTGATCTTGTAGCGCTCTTGATCCCTTTTCGACCTGAGGATCAGTTCCCCGAGAAAACCTGAAAGGAACAATTGTGAACCCAGGATCATGCAGGTCAATGCAATATAAAACCAGGGGTTATCGGTTACCAGAATCGTAGGTTCGTGGTTGTAGAGTTTGATGAGTTTGGATATCCCAATGGTCAGGGAGGCGAGCAAACCAATGAAAAATACAAAGGTGCCGAGGAGTCCGAACAGGTGCATGGGATTCTTCCCGAACCGACTGAGAAAGTTGATGGTGATCAGATCGAGAAAACCATTGATAAACCTGTCCATGCCAAATTTCGTACTGCCGTATTTGCGGGCCTGATGTAAGACTACTTTTTCACCAATCTTGTGAAATCCTGCATTTTTAGCAAGTACGGGAATATAGCGATGCATTTCTCCATATACGTCCACATTTTTAACGACCTCATTTTTATAGGCCTTTAATCCGCAATTAAAATCATGTAGCTGAAGTCCTGATGTGCGTCTTGCCGCCGCATTGAATAATTTGGAAGGGAGGTTCTTTCTGATTTTTGAATCATACCGCTTTTTTTTCCACCCTGAGATCAGATCAAAATCCTCATCTACGATCAAATTGTACAAGGCCGGTATTTCTTCCGGATTGTCCTGCAGGTCTGCATCCATGGTGATCACCACCTTGCCCCGTGCTTCTTTAAAAGCCGCATTGAGGGCCTGGGATTTGCCAAAATTGTTTAAAAAACGCAATCCTCTTACATTTGGATTTTTTTCAGAAAGCGATCTGATGACCTGCCAGGAATTGTCCTGACTTCCATCGTCCACAAAAAGCAGTTCATATGAAAAATCATTGGATTGCATCACTTTTGCAATCCAGTCGTGTAGTTCCGGTAATGATTCTTCCTCATTCAGCAGAGGAACGACTATGGATATATCCATTAAAAAATGGTTTGTTAATCTTCTTTGGACCTTTTCATGATCAATCCGCTGATAAATGAAATGATCAGGCCAAAAAACAGGCTGACAATTATTGTAAGGGTTATATTGGCTCCCGTGTTATTGAACATGGCCGCATTTTTCAGGGCTCCTTCCATTTGTTCATCGGTTAGGTTGGGATATTTTTCCAATATGTTCTGTTCCTGCACCAGGGCCATGTTTTCAAAGTAAGAGGTTTCAATAAAATTAAAGAACACCACGATGTAAACAGAATAGATCAGGGCCGAGATCAATGAAATGCCGAGTCCTGTTTTAATGGCCTCTCCTATAGTAAGAAAGCCACCGTTGAATTCCTTTACTTTCTTTATTCCCAATACGATAATCGCAATAGACGAAACTGTTGATGCAACGATCATGATCCAGTGAGGCTTGTAAATATCACCAAACACATAATTGAGCAGGGCAATGACAATAGAAACAAATCCCAATAATAATCCATAGTTAAGCATGATAGATTTTCTGGTAACTTTTGGCTGGTCTTCCATGTAATTTTGGTTTAAAGTTTAACAAATATAATTAATAATCTGTATTGTAACTTATAAGTATCAACACAAAATAAAAAGTTACAAAAAAAACCTTGTTTTATTGCAAAAGGATAGTATTTTTGCAGGGGCAAGTCCTGCACAACCAGCTCCCTTTGAATCCTCCAGGGCGGGAACGCAGCAAAGGTATTAGGTCGTAGCGGTGTGATGCAGGTAGCTTGCCTTTTTTTGTGCTCTGAATTGAGCAAAATCCTCCATCCCAACAGCAATCATCATTCTTGATTATCAAAAATTTGTAGCATCTTTGTATTATGACTAAGGTAATTTTAATTACGGGTGCTTCCTCAGGAATAGGAAAAGTGACCGCCGGTTATTTGAGTGATAAGGGTTTTAAGGTATACGGAACCAGCCGCAACCCCGCTTCGGGACAAGAACATTTTGAAATGTTACCACTTGACGTCCGGAAAAAGGAAAGTATACAAAAGGCCATTGAAACACTTTTGAACAGGGAAGGCCGAATCGATGTGCTGATCAATAATGCCGGTATGGGAATTACAGGCCCTATTGAAGAGACTCCTACTGAAGAGATGCGCGGGGTATTTGAAACAAATTTTTTTGGCGCCATTGAAGTGATGAAGTCGGTGCTTCCTGCTATGCGTGAACAAAAAAGCGGATTGATTGTCAACGTCACCTCTATTGCAGGTTATATGGGACTGCCGTTCCGGGGCATTTACAGTGCGACGAAAGGTGCCTTGGAAATCGTTACGGAATCGGTGAGCATGGAAGTCAGTTCATTTGGCATCAGGGTGGTCAATGTGGCTCCCGGAGATTTTGCCACCAATATTGCATCAGGGAGGTATCATACGCCTGCCTACAAGACTTCACCTTATCAAAAAGTCTACCAAAAAAATCTCGACCTCATGGATTCTCATGTCAGCTCAGGCAAGGATCCTCTTGAAATGGCCCGAAAGATTCATAAGATCATCAATGACCCTAAACCGAAGCTGCATTATAAAGTTGGGGAGTTTATGCAAAAATTTTCTATTGTCCTTAAACGGATTTTACCCGACAGGGTCTATGAAAAGCTGCTCATGAGACATTACGGGATGTAGTTGAACTACTCATAAAAGACGCCTATCTCTTCAAGGGTCTTTCTCTTCAAATCAGGAACATAAACCGGCTCTTTGGGATAGCCTACAGGTAGCAGCAAAAATGCCCTTTCGTTATCGGGACGATTCAGGAGTTTGGTCAGAAATTTCATGGGACTTGGTGTATGTGTAAGGGTAACCAGCCCTGCATTGTGAATAGCGGTAATAAGCATGCCGCATGCGATCCCGACAGATTCATTGACGTAGTAGTTGTTGTGCTTTGTTCCGTCCTGCTCGTATTCAAAGGCCCTTTTGCAAACGATGATCAGCCAGGGGGCAATTTCCAGGAAGGGTTTGTGCTGGTCAACGGCCATTGGGGCCAGATCGTTCTTCCATCTCTCTCCCATCCTGTTTTTATAGGTTTCTTCTTCCTC
>JAHEHF010000027.1 GCA_024644745.1 Flavobacteriaceae bacterium | reverse complement strand
TGATTAGATCTTCAAAATTTTGCTGCGATTTTACAGCTGTTCCCGTTTGCTTTATAATCTTATATTCTTTCATAATCTATTTTTAATCTTAAATTAATAATCCGAATGAATCCATTCGCTGCAAAATTATACCTGACATAGAAGCCTGCAAGATAAAAAAAATGACAATTCCCTGCTGAAGCAGTCAGACGGTTTATTTTTTCACTTTCATACTTTCAAATAAGACACATTCTTAGCGAAACGAATTCCAAAATTATAAAATTCGCATTTTTATATATCACATTTATATCACAAATATATCATTAATATATAATAAAGATGCATAATCATATTATTTATTAAAATTTATATTGTGAATTTCAAAAATTTTACATTTTTTATTCGGATACCCCTATTTTTTATGGGGTCATTTTCTCATAATTACAATTTTATAGGTATAACCCTATTTTTTTTTGGGGTACTATCGTATTAATATACTTTTACCCTGATTAATCATTAAAAAATTCAATTATTACTAACAGATTATTAATTATCAAAATTTAACTTATGAAAAATCTACTTACTCTAGCTATGTTATTTTCAGTTTTTATAACCTATGCACAAGATACCATATCAACTGAGGAGCAAACTCCTAAAAAGAAATTTTCTTTAAGTGGAAGCGTTGATGGCTACTTCAGACAAAACATCGGAGGCCCCAACGGGGAAGAAGCCATTGCTCCTAATACTTCCTTTGCCAACGGAAATGGCTTTTCACTTGGAATGGCCAACGTTATTCTTGCCTACGAAGGAAAGAAGGTAGGAGCCGTTGCTGACCTTGTTTATGGACCAAGAGGTGAAGAAGCCGTTTTTGGATCAACACCGAGTAACAATATTGTGAACCAGCTATATGTTTATTGGAATGTTTCTGATAAAGTGACGCTTACATTTGGTAATTTCAACACCTTTTTGGGTTATGAAGTGATTTCCCCCACCGGTAACTTCAACTACTCTACTTCATATATGTTTTCATATGGACCATTTTCACACACCGGTTTAAAAATGGACTGGGCAGTGAATGATGACTGGTCTTTAATGGCAGCTATCATGAATGATAATGACCTTACCGATTTCAACCCTACCAACAATTACACCCTTGGTGCTCAGGTTGGCTTTAAGGGAACTTATCTTAATTTCTTATACGGACCTCAGTTCCAGGTTGACCTGACCACCGGGTTCGACATTACTGATTCGTTTTATCTGGGCCTTAATTCTACTTACTATGTTGACAATGATACGGATGCATCGTTTTACGGGGTTGCCATTTACCCTCAGTTAAAAACCTCAGACTCCTTTGTTCTTGGATTCAGAGCTGAGTACTTTGGAGAAGGTGACGGTGGTGTTGGCGCCATCGGTGGATATGACGATAACGGAGACGCAAATGCATTTGAATTCACCTTGACGGGTAATTACGCGATCGGTGACCTTATGATTATCCCTGAATTCAGAGTAGACACCACCAGCGAGGACACTTTTGTGGATAATGATTTTGAACCAACCGGTTCTTTGACCTCGTTTCTAATAGCAGCAGTATACAAATTTTAAACTTTAACATATTATGAAAAAAATTGAAGCCATTATCAGAAAATCAAAATATTCTGATGTCAAGCAAGCGCTGCACTTTGTCGGCGTAAACTTCTTCTCTTATTGGGATGCAACCGGAAGAGGGAATGAAAAAGAAGGACACGTTTACAGAGGCGTAACCTATAGCACAAGTGATATTCAAAGAAGGTATCTATCTATAGTGGTAAATGATGATTTCGAAGAAATTACGATCAAGGCCATTCTCGACGCCGCAGCGACCGGTGAGGTTGGAGACGGAAAAATATTCGTGTCGGAAATAAGCGAATGCTATAGAATAAGAACAGGAGAAAAAGGTGGCGATACCTTAAAATAAACACTAACTAAAATTGAATTAAAATGGAATTATTGACGATAAACAATGTATGGATGATGATCTGTACAGCATTGGTTTTCTTTATGCACCTGGGTTTCGCCTTTCTCGAAATTGGACTTACGAGACAGAAGAACACCATTAACATACTATTCAAAAATATCTTTATCATTACTGTAGGCTTACTCCTTTACTGTTTGGTAGGATTCAACCTGATGTACCCCGGATTTGAAGAAGGATCTTCAGGTTTCTTCGGATTTGCCGGATTTGGAATTACTGCGCCTGAAGGCGGAATGACCGCCGCTTATGCGGACGGTGGTTATACCTGGTGGACTGATTTTCTTTTCCAGGGCATGTTTGCAGCTACAGCGGCTACAATCGTTTCCGGAGCTGTTGCCGAAAGGATCAAGATCGTTCCATTTATGATCTTTGTGCTCTTTTATGTAGGGATCATTTACCCATTGGCCGGATCATGGAAATGGGGTGGTGGATTTTTGGACATGAGAGAAACTCCTTTCTATGACTTTGCCGGTTCTACCCTGGTGCACTCCGTTGGAGGCTGGGCGGCACTTGTTGCTGTATGGCTGCTTGGATCCCGAATCGGGAAATTCAAAGATGGAAAGCCTATGGCAATTCCGGGTCATAATATTCCACTGGCTACGGCAGGAGTACTGATCCTGTGGTTAGGCTGGTTCGGATTCAACGGTGGCTCTGTGCTGTCAGCAGATCCTGAATTAACTTCTTTGACGCTTGTAACAACTTGTCTGGCCGCAGCTGCGGGAGGTGTCGTATCATTTTTGGTATCTACCGCCATGTACAAGAACCTGGACCTTACGATGTATCTGAATGGTATTCTTGGAGGGCTTGTAAGTATTACTGCAGGTGCTGATCAGATGTCGCCAACGGATGCCATTCTTATTGGAAGCGTTGGTGGAGCCATTATTGTATTTGCTGTTGCCTTTGTTGACAAAATCAGACTGGATGATCCTGTCGGTGCCATTGCGGTTCACCTGATCTGTGGTATCTGGGGTACGCTCGCTGTTGGTATTTTTGGCGCCCTGGCAGGAGTTGATCAGTTGATCAGTCAAATTGTCGGGATTGCATCATATGCAGCGATCTGTATCGTCTCATCATTCATCATCTTATTCGTTCTTAAGAAAACTGTGGGCATCAGGGTTTCTCAAATAGAAGAATTGGAGGGCCTTGA
The DNA here is from genome assembly GCA_024644745.1 of Flavobacteriaceae bacterium. Lineage (GTDB taxonomy): Bacteria > Bacteroidota > Bacteroidia > Flavobacteriales > Flavobacteriaceae > Lutimonas. Next base: position 34,719 of record JAHEHF010000027.1, on the reverse strand, counting down.
TGGCTTTGAACACGGGATGGATGCCTATGCCGATTTCAGGATGAATGAACACTAAGAATTTGTCCCATTAAAAGTATCTTTTGGCGTTTAGAACGTCAATTAGATTAAATTTGTGTAATCAGAGGGTTTATGATAAATAAACCCTCTTTTTTTATACCTTTGATTCCACAAAACACATCCATGAAAAAATTAACCTTTGTACTTATTTTCCTTTTGATTTCTTTACAGTCAACAGGAAGTGAAAAGCCTGACTGGGGTTCAACAGGACACCGGGTCGTAGGCAAAATTGCAGAGTCGCATTTAAGCAAAAAAGCCAAAAATAAAATAGACAAATTACTAAAGGGCCAAGGCCTTGCATTTGCCTCAACCTTTGGTGATGAGATAAAATCTGACCCTGCATATGACAAGTTTTACACCTGGCATTTTGTAAACTTTCCATTTGATTCAAAATATGAAGAAAGCAAAAAAGACCCGAAAGGAGATATCGTGGCGGGCATCAATTATTGCATCAAAGTGCTAAAAGATGAGGGATCTTCTGAAAAGGACAAAGTTTTCTATCTCAAATTCCTTATCCACCTGGTAGGAGACCTTCATCAACCCCTGCATGTGGGCAGAGCCGAAGACAAAGGCGGTAATGACATCAAAGTAAAGTGGCATTATAAAAATTCAAATCTGCATCGTGTTTGGGATTCAGAAATGATCAACTCCTGGGGCATGAGTTATTCAGAATTGGCTGAAAATGCCAAACCCCTGTCAAAAGCGCAGGTACAGGCCATTGAAAAGGGAAACCTGATCGACTGGACATACGAATCCCAGGCCCTGGCCAAAATGGTTTATGCTTCAGCGGAAATGGACGAAAAATTGAGTTACAGATACTCCTATGAGCATTTTGAGCAAGTGAGAACACAATTGCAAAAATCAGGGATCAGGCTGGCGAAGATTTTAAATGAGATCTTTGGTTAACAAGCTGGCTTACCTCTTTTTGCCATCATAAACGAACAATCCTTTGAGTTTATCCCAAAAATTGCCCCCCAGAACGAAGAAACTGCTCAAAAAGACCAGGTCACCCGTAATGTGAACCCAGATTGGCACCTTTTGAAGGGAATCAAAAAATACTTCCATGTAAGGGTATAAAATACCAAATAGTACAGGGACGCAAAACAAAAACAATCCTACTCGGTGTCTTGATAAACTCACTTCATCAGGAGCTAAGTATTTGATTTTTTTTAAAACGCTTTTTTTGAGCATCTCATAGCCCGGTTTTCCCATAATGGCGACACCAAGGAGCATAAAAACTTCCGGAACCCCGAAGGCCAGAAGTCCTGTTACTGTTGTTTTCAATCCCATTGACCAGCTTGTCGATGCCACCATAGGTATCAGTAGAGGACTCAGAAATCCAAGGATCATGACCATGGTCCCCATGACCATTTTTGATTTAGCAAGTCTGGAATCGTTATTCCCTCCCATATCAGTTCGTTTTTTTTATCATTTTATTAAAAATAAAGCCTAAAGGAATAATGATCAGAAATGATATGGTCCATGCCATCGGACTCAATGAAGCGAAAGGAAAGGAAAATGATGCCGCAATGGGTTCCGGTAGAATTTTGAATAAAATGGCCCTTTTCTCATCTTCACTCATATTTTCTGAGGTCATATTATTTTTTTTTGCATAATACCAATTGATGGCAGCAATAAATCCGGCCAGTGCCAAAAAGACACTTTCCATCTCAAGGGCAAATTTCGTTCCGTCTGTTTCAAGGTCTATTCGCACAAAATAAAGATAGATCATCAGAGAGAACATTTGCATCAAGGCCAAAACACCATGAACGAGAGAACTTCTGACTAAATTTCCCAATTGCCTGTTGAACTGGATCCAATAGGTTATGATCATAAAAAGGCCTACGCCTACAACAATCAATTCCGTTCCATGCAAACTATAAACCTCTGCCAGGGTATGCCGGGTCAGCTCCTCATCATCACTTCTTGGTAAAATCAAAAAAACCTGAAATATCATTAAGGCATAAAGCACATTGATCACAATTTTCAGACTGTTTAGAATTCCTACATTTCTTTCAAATTGAGCTGCCGAATTTTGTTTTTCCAAAAGGATGGCATTTAATTTTTCTTTAATGAAATTCATTGATTTTGGCATGGTATTATCGTGGTTGTGAAGATATGGTTATGGTTAAAAGACAATCAAATATAAGGCGCTAATTTTTCCCGACAGGCATAACATAAGTAAGGTTTACACGAAAAGAATTCTGAACAGCTGAACCTTCCCATGAATCATAAATAGCACTGGTCTTGTATTCTGCATAAGCATTCCATGAACCCTTAGGCCTTACAAATACCTTTCCAAAACGCAAGCCAACAGGCAGATAAAATCCTCCGGTATTCCAATCATATAAGGCAACCATATCTGCTGTTCCCAAATACATTCCAGTCGTTCCGAAACGATAATTTAAAAATGGAGCGATTCCGAGCGGATTTGCATCAGACTGGCCTGCGGGCAAAGTTCGGGGATCAATGCTTCGCCATGATTGAGATAATAAGACCCCATAAAACCATTGACCGGAATTATTTACTATAGCCCCCGCCAATCCATAACCCCATTCATCTTTTGAGACACCTTCACTGCCCGGGGCTGTAACCAAAGGGCCGATTCCAGCGCGACCTGAGCCCCAATCCGTAGCTTTGGGAATAATCAGTGCAAAAAATTCAGTATTTCCAAAACCTGATTTTCCCGTATTGACATCCTCATAGTGACGCACTGTTAGGCGCGGAAGAATCGTCAGTGAATTTAATGGAATAGGTGCCACTATTCTTAACTGCAAATAATTATCCAGGCCAGACGGGCGAGAACTTCCATTGACCAAGTCGTCATGATAATCGGGCATTATTTGATACGCCAATTGAAAGCTCCACTGAGTTGCGGTAGCATCCATAGCCTTTGAATCGTTGCTCTGGCCTGATTCTAAGGTAAAATCATCAGCTTCTGTATTTTCCTTCTCTGATTCCTGTCCTTTCCCATATTGAAAGGCCAATAAAAATGTGCATAAAATAAATATTTTGCTTTTCATCATCTTTTAATTTATTGTTTATGTTCCTGATTCAATGAATTGTTCCATCTATATTGATATGAGATTGAGAATGCATCAAAGTCACTTCCTTTTTCAAATCTAAACCCTGTGACATAAGCAAGTTTCAAACTATGCTTAAACCCGAAGGGAATGGCATAAAATAAGCCGAGCCTGGCAGTGGAAATATATGATTTGGTGGCATTGCCATTGATATAAGACTTTCCACCAATACCATAACCCATATTTGCTGAGACCCACATACTTTTAGGTAATTTCCTGATCATATGCAGCTTGAACGTATACAATGGATCCTGAGCCAATTCGTTTCCGTTTAAATAATTGCTGTTTTTTGTGTAAAACCAAATACTGGCATAGCCTTCAAAAATCCACTTGGATAAATTCATTGCGTAACCCCATTGCGGCTTGATCGCCCATCTGTTTGAACCCAAATTCACCAATTCCTCAGGATCATATTGACCCGTTGGCATTACAATCTGTATACTAACACCCGAAACCTGCCTGACATCATAATCTTGAAATTCTTTTACATTCATTGCAGGGGAATTCAGGAAATTAAACGAAAACCTGAGTCTTGCATCACCCAATCCGTCAAAGGAAACCCTTTCCAAAGAACCTGCAAGATCACCACGCCAATCACCAAAAGCAAAAGGAATCAGGGCGTCAAATTTCCCTGACAGCCCGAAAAAATTTATCGATCTCGCATATCCCAGAACTGTGCTGTGAATGTTGGCATCGAGGTTCTTGATGTTTATTGCAGGATCCAATAAAATATCACCATTAGAAAAATTATAGGACCCTACTAAAAAATTTGTCCCAACGGGTAAATTAGTTATGGCCCTGGGTTCTAATTCCTGAGCTTGACCCATGATAAAAATCAAAGAACTAAATATTGTAATGATCCTTTTTTTACTAAAAGTCATGCTTTATCGAAAAGGGGCAACCTGAAAAAGTTACCCGGATAATATTTACTTATTCAGTCATCATACAGATGCAAGGGATAAAAGGACTCTCAGAATCCTCAATTCCAACCAGCACTCAATTCTGCGGCTTTACCTTCAGGCTTTGTAAAACCTGATCAACCCCAAGAGAGCCCCCGGATACGGGTGGAAATTCCTTAAAGGTTTCTAAAAACTTCCCGACAAAGGCCTGGGCAGGCACAAATAACCACATGTTGTCGGCGTACCAGCGCGTGTACATCGATGATTTCCACGAAACTTCATAAGGATCAGCTCTCAAATTGATGACAATTGGCCACGATGGCGTTTTTCTGTAAGCTTCGTTAATAGATCCTTCCATGATGGTAAAATGAATCTTCCAATTGTTATAGCGTAAGGCATTTAAATTACCTCCCGCATCAAAATAAAAAATTTCCTTTCTTGGAGACTCAGCAACTTCTCCCTTGAAATATGGCATCAAATTATAACCATCCAAATGCACTTTGAACTCTTTACCATCCGCCTTGTAGCCTTGAAGCAATTTTTCTTTTACATCCGGCACACCGGCAGCGGCCAAAAGTGTTGGCATCATGTCTTCATGAGAAAAAATATCATTGTGCTTTGTACCGGGCTTGATCACTCCGGGCCAGCGAATAACACAGGGGGCTCTAAATCCTCCTTCCCAGGTAGTTCCCTTCTCTCCGGCAAATGGTGTGGTTCCCCCATCAGGCCAAGTGAATTTCTCTGCGCCGTTATCTGTAGAATACATAATAATCGTATTGTCGATAATGCCCAAATCCTCCAATTTTTTCAATACTTTCCCTATGGCTTTATCATGCTCCACCATCCCATCAGGATAGAGACCAATTCCTGTTACTCCGACGCTCTCATCTTTTAAATGTGTCCATACGTGCATTCTGGTGGCGCTCAACCATACAAAGAACGGCTTACCGGCCTCATGAGCATTTTCAATAAACTTAATTGCAGCATCAGTGAACTCTTCATCAGCAGTTTCCATTCTTTTTCTTGTAAGCGGTCCTGTATCTTCAATTCTTCCATCTGAATACGAATGGATGACACCCCTGGGGCCAAACTGTTTGTGAAATTCAGGATCTTTTGGATAGTAATAAGATTCAGGCTCTTCCTCTGCATTTAAATGATAGAGGTTCCCAAAAAACTCATCAAAACCATGATTGGTCGGCAAATGTTCATCACGGTCTCCTAAATGGTTTTTACCAAACTGACCGGAAGTATAACCTTGATTTTTCAATAATTCAGCAATTGTAGGCTGGTCATCCTGAATTCCCTGCTTTGCTCCTGGCATCCCTATGGTGAGCAATCCGGTTCTAAAAGGATGCTGCCCAAGAATGAAAGCGGCACGACCAGCTGTACAAGACTGCTGTGAATACCAATCTGTGAACATCGCCCCTTCATTTGCGATACGATCAATATTAGGTGTTTGATAACCCATCATACCATGATTATATGCGCTGATATTACTCCAGCCTACATCATCACCCCAAATCACTAAGATATTGGGTTTTTTGTTTTTTTGAGCCATTACCGTAAAAGTTAAAAGTAAAAGCAACATACTTGTAAAAATTGTTTTATTCATGATTATAAGTGTTAGATTAGTTTTCATTTTAATTGGTAATAGAGAACAAATTATTTGCCTAAAGACAGAATATTGAATCGGGAATACTAAAGTTAAATACCCAAGTTGAACAAAAATAGCACTTCGATTTTGATAATCCACTTTTATAAAAGTAAACTTTAGGTAAACAAGACCAGGTAAAATTCAAAATGAGCTTAATAAGAATTGAGAAATTCTGCGAAGGTCATTTCTTTATTAAAATTTAGTTTTTTTCGGAGGCGATACCTCAAAACCTTTACAGAATCAGGAGAAATATTCTTTACGGAAGCGATCTCTTTGGTAGATAATTTCAATTTCAAAAGTGAAAGCAGATGCAATTCGTTTTCGGTCAAAGTTGGGTGTACCCTTTTAATTTCATAAAGAAACTTGTGGTTGACCAAACCCATAGCGCCATTGAATTGATCTATTCTATCATCAATCCTTATCTGGGATTTTAGAAAATTGATCGTATCCTGTAATTCAATATTCGTATGAGGCATATTTTCCAGATTCTGTTCCAACCTTTTCAATGTATCCCTTAAAATATCTTTATTTTTAGTCAACTTGATTCCAAAATCTGTCAGATCTTCATCCTGGTGGACAAGTTGCACCTCTAACACCTTTTTTTCAAGATCGATTAATTCAAGCCTTTTTCTTTTTAGTTCACTCTGAAGCAGCTGCAATTCCAATTGGCTTTTTAAAAATATGTCCTTGGCCATTTTTTTCACCATGATACTGGAAAAGATAAGTGGAAACAAGTCAAGTGGCATAATTCCAAATGTATAAATCGCCAAAAAGCTTTCCCGGGTATAGGTCGCAATTATTTCCTCAAACGCAAGAAAGGCAAAAATCACCACCAAAACAAAAAATTGCTTGTGACCAGAATTGCCCTTGGTTTTTAAATCCATAAAACCTTGAAAACTTATCAAAACCAAACCTATTAAACCCAAATGGGCAATATGCTGCCAAGTGATCAGGCCAAATAAATTTATTTTAAAAAAGAAAAACATATACGCTACAAAAAAAATTAAAGACAAGCCAGTCGAAACCCACCTTCTGTTTATGCCAATATGTTCGTGTAAAAACCATGGGAACATTGCATAATACACAGCCGCACAAAAAATGACAATCCTGCCCATGTCTAGTTCTTTGTAGATTGAAAGAGCAATAAAAAGAAAATAAAATGCTGAGAATAAACTAAATATAGCAAAATAAAAAAGTAATCTTTTAAATTTATCGTATTTCCAAACCAAAAAGCTTAAAAAGCCAAAGGCTATATTTACACCTGCAAAAAGGCTTAAAATCAATAGTTGCATCGCATATGGATTAGAAGTTGCAATTTACGAAAATCAAAAAACCAACAGGATAAATAATAAAAATGTTAAATACTCGTTCTAAACATGCATTCTTAACAATTGCAATAATGAAATTGAATACAATTATAAAAAGTATCGTAGTTTTTTCACTACTCAGTTTTTCTGCTGTCAATGACGGCGGAAATACCGAACCTCCGTCAAAAGAGGATTTTGTAGATCTGAAAGAACTGATGCCAAACCTAAGGTCTGATATTCGATATTATGGATCCAACAACTTTGTTGGCAGGCCCATTGAAGGTTACAACGAACCCAAATGTTTTTTGACCAAAGAAGCCGCACAAGCGCTTAAGAAAGTTCAGGACGAACTGGAGCGACTTGGCTTCGGATTACTGATCTATGATGCTTACAGGCCTCAACGAGCCTCTGACTACTTCGTGGAATGGGCAAAAGATGAATCTGACGACACCATGAAAATGCAATATTATCCGAATATTGACAAAAAAGATCTTTTTGCCAGAGGATATATCGCTGTAAAATCAGGTCACAGCCGCGGAAGCACAGTGGATCTCACCATTGTTTCCCTGAAAACAAAACAAATTCTTAACATGGGAAGTCCTTATGATCTCTTTGATGAAGTTTCGAGTATTGAGACAACTGAAGGAATCTCCAAGAACCAGCATTCACTCAGGCTTTTACTGAAAAGAAGGATGGAAAAACACGGATGGCAGTCTTATCAGAAAGAATGGTGGCACTTCACCTTAAAAGATGAGCCTTACCCAGATACCTATTTTGATTTTCCAATAGAATAGAAATAAATCATTTCCATATAAAATCACCGAATTGAATCATTCGGTGATTTTTTTTGCTTTCATAAAACGATCATCAATTTCATCTGAAGTTGGTTTGATTTGTGTCTGATACCTAAAACCGTGGTCCCTTATCAGGCTCATCTATATTGCCATGACCTTTTTTTTATAAAATAAAGCACATCGGGCCATCTTATATTATAGAGGGTAAAAAACATAAAAAAAAGCCTTCTTTAGAGAAGGCTTTTTAATAACTCATTTATTGATTAACTTTTCATCAACTCGTAACTACGCTTGATGAAATCAGTCATTTCTTTCCCTTGTAAAAGGTTTTGAGATAACCTGGCCAGATCAAGCGCCTGACTAATATACTCAGTTCGCTTTCCTTTTGCCTTGAGGATCTTCTGCATCAGTTCGCTGTTGGTATTTACAACAAGATTATACATTTCCGGGAAAGCGCCCATTCCCATCATGCCGCCGCCGCCGGTTTGCTGCATTTCTTTCATCCTTCTCAAAAACTCAGGCTGCGTGATGATAAAAGGGTTGGATTTTGAATCCATTGCCTCCAGCTGTACCGAATATTTTTCTTTGGGCACAACTTCTTCTATATAGGTTTTGAGCTTCGTCTGCTCTTCCTCTGTAAGCTTAGATATCTGGCTGTCTTCCTTCTGGATCAGCTTATCGATAGAATCGGCATCCACTCTTGCAAATTTGACCTTTTCGCCTTCGGTTTCAAGTTTCTGGATCAAATGTGACACAATCGGAGAATCAAGCAACAAAACTTGATATCCCTTTGCTTCTGCCTCTTCTATAAATCCATGCTGTTCTTCTTTGTCATTCGCATAAAGAATGATCAGATTCCCCTCTTTATCAGTTTGGGCCGCTTTGGTTTTCTCTTTGAGTTCGTCAAAGGTGTAATATACGTCGTTGGTCGTAGGGTAAAGCGCGAAACTCTGTGCCTTTTCAAAGAATTTTGGCTCAGACAACATACCGTATTCAATTACGATCTTGATGTCGTTCCACTTCTTTTCAAAGCCTTCCCTGTCATTTTTAAACAAAGAGCTCAATTTATCAGCCACTTTCTTTGTGATATAAGATGAGATCTTTTTCACTGCTCCATCAGCCTGAAGATAACTCCTGGACACATTCAAAGGAATATCCGGAGAATCTATAACTCCCCTCAACATTTGAAGAAAATCAGGAACAATTCCTTCTACGTTATCTGTGACGAAAACCTGGTTCTGGTACAATTGGATCTTGTCCTTCTGTACATCCATATTTGTCGTCAGTTTGGGGAAATACAAAATTCCAGTCAGGTTGAACGGATAATCCACATTAAGATGGATGTGAAATAAAGGTTCTTCAAACTGAGTCGGGTATAATTCTCTGTAAAAACTTGAATAATCCTCATCTTTGAGATCACTTGGCTGCTTGGTCCAGGCCGGATCAGGATTGTTGATGATCCTGTCAACAGTGATCATTTTCTGAGGTTCCTTTGTTTCCTTTCCGTCCTTGTCTTTGATGGTTTTTGGCTCATGTGCCGGATCGGCGATCTCTTTGGTTCCGAACTTGATCGGGATCGGCATGAATTTGTTGTATTTATTCAATAATTCACTGATCCTGCCTTCTTCGAGAAATTCCAGGGAATCCTCATCGATGTGCAATATGATCTCCGTTCCACGATCACTTTTCTTTGATTTTTTAAGGGTATACTCCGGAGAACCATCACAGATCCAATGCGCTCCTTCTTCCTCTTCCCTGTATGATTTTGAGTGGATCTCAACCTGGCTTGCCACCATGAATGCAGAATAAAATCCAAGACCAAAATGCCCTATGATTCCGGCATCATTCTTTTCATCTTTAAATTTTTCAAGGAATTCCTCCGCTCCTGAAAAGGCAATATCATTAATGTATTTTTTCACCTCTTCCTGAGACATACCTACCCCCTGGTCTATGATGTGAAGTTTTTTACCCTCCTTGTCAATTTTAACCTCTATTCGGGCATCCTCAACGTTTCCTTTATACTCCCCAATTGAAGCGATGTGTTTTAACTTTAAAGTTGCATCTGTTGCATTTGAGATCAATTCTCTTAAAAATATTTCATGATCTGAATATAAAAAACGCTTGATCAGCGGAAATATATTCTCAACAGCTACATTTATTTTTCCTTTTGCCATAATTATTTAGTTTTATGATTTTAATATGTACACTGTGGCTAATCAAAATAGATACCAAATTTAAGCTTATGACAAGATGACATGGCATACGGCCGCAAATGAACCAAGGTCTCAAAAATAAAATCTGAAATCATATGAATTGATTATATTTGTTTATAGCGAATTTCAGGATTAGAAAGAACTTCACTTTAGACTGATGGGACCATGTGCCAGCAGGATTTATTTTCTCTAAAAGAATAACTCATTAAATCACAGATAATATGTACAACTCAAAAATTACAGGACTTGGTTTTTATGTACCTGACAATGTCGTTACCAATGAGGACCTGTCAAAAATAATGGATACGAGTGACGAATGGATTCAGGAAAGAACGGGCATCAAAAAAAGACACTGGATCAAAGAGGGCAGCAATGAAACCTCTGCAACCATGGGTGCCAAGGCTGCTGAAATCGCCATAGAAAGAGCAGGTCTTGGAAAAGATGACATTGATTTTATCATATTTGCCACGTTGAGCCCTGATTTTTATTTCCCGGGATGCGGCGTACAGATCCAGGAGATGCTTGAGATGAGAACCATAGGAGCCCTTGACATCAGAAATCAATGCTCTGGTTTTGTCTATGCGCTCTCTACAGGTGATCAGTTCATAAAAACAGGGATGTACAAAAACATACTTGTCATCGGGTCAGAATACCACAGCAACGGACTTGACAAAACAACGAGGGGAAGAGGGGTGTCGGTTATATTTGGAGATGGAGCGGGTGCCTGTGTTCTATCAAGAACAGAAGACAATCAAAAAGGCATCTTATCATCGCACCTGCACAGCGAAGGTAAATATGCGGATAAATTGATCGTTGAATCGCCAAGCATCAAACACTGGGTCCCAGAAATTTTGAATTCCAAAGAAGAGGACCTGTCTTATTTTCCCTATATGGATGGCACCTTTGTATTCAAAAATGCCGTTGTCAGATTCAGTGAAGTGATCATGGAAGCCCTTGCAGTCAATAAAATTGGACCGGATGATATTGACCTGTTTATTCCGCATCAGGCCAATCTGAGAATTTCACAGTTCATTCAGCAAAAGTTCAAACTCAGAGACGATCAGGTATATAACAATATCACAGATTACGGCAATACAACAGCAGCATCCATTGTCATTGCGCTGACCGAAGCCTGGGAAAAAGGAAGGGTCAAAGAGAATGACATTGTCCTGCTGGCCGCCTTTGGCAGTGGTTTTACCTGGGGAAGTGTTCTATTAAGGTGGTAACAAGACGCTACCTCCTGAAAAATTTAGTGATCAACTTTGTAAGTTTCATCCCATTCGTGAACCTCGGGCTTGCCAAGCTTTCCTTCAGATTTAGCGACAAGCATTGAAACCGTGGCGTCCCCGGTTACATTAACAACTGTTCTGCACATATCCAGCGGACGGTCGACAGCAAAAATAAGGGCAAGACCCGCTTCAGGAATTCCTGCCTGTGAGAGTACAATCACCAGCATGACCATTCCAGCTCCCGGAACAGCTGCAGAACCAATACTTGCCAAAGTGGCCGTAGCCACTATTCCAAGCTGGGCACCAAAACTGAGGTCCATTCCGAAGGCCTGGGCAATAAAAACGGCTGCAACGGCCTGATACAAACTTGTGCCATCCATATTTATTGTCGCTCCAATAGGCAAAACAAAACTGGACACTTCTTCCTCTACCCCAAGATGCTCATGAACCCGCTCCATGGTTACGGGAAGGGTGGCGGCACTTGAACTTGTAGAGAATGCGAGTAATTGGGCCGGAGAAATTTCCTGCAGGAATACTTTGGGTTTTACTCCGGTAAAGAGAAAGACCATCAAACAATAAAAGGCAATCATCAGTGACAATCCAATGACGACGGTCACCGCGTACCAACCCAAGGCGGCAAAGAGATCACTATTGGGTGATTCCACCACCAGGGCTGCCAGCAGGGCGAACACCCCATAGGGAGCCGAGAGCATGATCAAATCAATCATTTTTAAAATGACTTCATTAAAACTATTGAAAAAGTCTTTTACAGGCTTTGCTTTTTCTTCAGGTAATAAAATCAGTCCGATACCAAAAAAGATGGCGAAAAAAATCACCTGAAGCATATTTTTATTTTCAGACGATGCACCGATGATATTATCAGGAACCATGTCGACCAATGCCTGAAGCGGTCCCTTCTCAATTTGATTTGCAGCCTCATCCTTATATTTTTGGGTGCTTTCGGCATAATTGGAAACCAGATCTGACCGGGTAGACTCATTAATCGAATTTCCGGGTTTTATTCCATTGACGAGCAGTAAACCAATGCTGACTGCAATTATGGTGGTTGTGAGGTATATCATTACTGTTTTTCCTCCCATTTTTGAGAGTTTTGAAATATCTTTCAGATCAGACACACCCGATATGAGAGAACCCAGTATGAGCGGTACCGCAATCAATTTCAAAGCATTGATAAAAATGGTTCCAAAGGGTTTGATCCAGTCTGACACAAGTTCCTTACCCCCGGAAAAATTGACCATTAGAAACCCAAAAACAGCTCCTAAAAGCATTCCTATCAATATTTTCCAGTGTAAAGCCATTTTCTTCATGTGCAGTAATTTTTTTGAATGATACGGTGTTAAAAAGTTTTAAAATGCCTCCTTTGCATGATTATTGCCAAATCTATTCAATTTTATTCAAAATCATTTGATTTTTACATATTATACTTACATTTGCCGAAAATTTTAATCAAATGGAAAAATTAAGGGAACGCTGGGGAATTGACTCTAATTTTCAAATTTTTATCATACTGTTGGTATTTACCATCAACGGTTCTTTGTCTGTTTATTTAGCGAATCCGATCACCCAATTCATAGGTATCTCAAAAGAAACAACTGCCCCCTATATTTTCTGGCCCGTTCGCATTTTAGTGGTTTTTATCGTATACCAGATCACACTGGTCATTGTAGGAACCCTGTTTGGTCAAAAAAAATTCTTCTGGAACATGGAAAAAAAAATGCTCTCGCGTATGGGGCTCGGTAAATTTTTCAAGTAGACTTTCCCTTTTTCAAAAGGTATACATAACACCAGGTAAGTGTAAAAGAGGGGAAGAAGTCCAGGCCCGGTACGGCCTCTTCCACAAATGAAATCAATCCTCCTATTTTTCCAACATTTCCTTTGTACAAATTGACCATCAAATAAGCTGACAAAGGCGCCCAGACTACATCGACAAAAGGGAAAAAGTAAGAAACCATCCCGATCAGGTCAAAAAGGATTCCCAGATACAATTTCTTGTTTTTCGATAAATTTTTCATGCGTCCGTCTAAAAATTTGAGTCCCCTATTGTTCCCAGCTTTTTTTGGCCCGAATATTTTTATAAAGTTTGATCCCAAGCATGAGAAGCACTGAAATACCTACAATGCCCACAACACCAAAGATCCATCCTAATGTGGTTTTTAAAACAACCAGAAAAACGCAGGCGAAAAGTATAATGGTGGCTACTTCATTCCAGATGCGCAGCCCATTGGAAGAATAATTCAAATATCCTTTTGCAATTTGGTTGTACATGACCTGGCAGGACCAGTGATATGCATAAAGCAGGGCTACGAACAAAAGTTTGATGATCATCCATGTGGCCTCGAGCCAAAAAGGCTGTAAGATCAGCATCCAGACTGCAAAAATAGAAGCCAGTACTGCCGATGGCCAGGTAATAATGTACCAGAGCCTTTTCGACATCAGTGCATATTGTTTTTTAAGAATCGTCTGAGCCGGTTCTTGCTTTTCATCTGCTTCCTTGTAATAAATAAACAATCTAATGATATAAAACAGACCAGCGAACCAGGTCGTTATAAAAATAATATGCAAAGATTTTATATACAGATAGGTCATGTGAAATACGCTTAGCCTTTTTTCCAGTCAATGATCCACTGCTTCATCACTTCCACCCAAGCATCATCTTCATTGAGGCAGGGAATGTGAATAAATTCATCTCCTCCTCTTTCGAGAAATTCCTGCTTGCCTTCCATTGCAATCTCTTCAAGAGTTTCAAGGCAATCTGAAACAAAGGCGGGGGTGATCACTGCCAGTTTCCTGATGCCTTCATCAGCCATGCGTTCCAGTTCATAATCAGTATAAGGTCTCAACCAGGGATCCTTTAACAACCTCGATTGAAATGAGTTCCTGTATTTGCTTTTATCGATCCCAAGTTCTTTCACTATTGCTTTGGTTGTTTCAAAACACTGGTGCCTGTAGCAGGTCTTGTGCGCCTCTGAGCTTATTTCGCAACAAGTCCCGTCTATTTTACAGTGTGACTTTGTCGGGTCTGATTTGTAGATATGTCTTTCGGGTATCCCGTGATAAGAAAACAGGAGCTGGTCATAATCAAAGCCTTCCAGCTGTTTCTTTAAAAACTGACTCATCACACGGATATAATCTGGATGCTTATAAAATGGTTGCAACACATCCATCTTCATATGGCCAAATTGATTCTCAAGTAGTTCTTCAGCTTTAACAACAACTGTTTCAAAGGAAGACATGGCATAATGAGGATACAAGGGCACAAGAAAAACATCGGTAACACCCTGGCTGTCGAGTTCAGCCAAAGCATTCTCCATACTCATCGATCCATAACGCATACCCAGTGCAACAGGAATATCCAGTTTATCTTTGATTTTTTTTGTAAAACGCTCGGAGATCACGACAAGAGGGGAACCTTCTTTCCACCAAATTTTCTTATAAGCCGCCGCCGATTTTTTCGGTCTCGTGTTCAATATAATTCCTTTGATCAGCAAAAATCTTTTCCAGTAAGGAATATCAATCACTCTTTCATCCATCAGGAACTCATCCAAATATTTTCTAACATCTTTAACTTCAGTACTATCCGGGGATCCCAAATTGACCAATAAAACACCTTTTTTACTCAATTTACAGTCATTTAAAATTTTACTTTTTAAAAAGGGTAAATATAACAGATTTAAAAATTGGAAAGATAATGGAAGTAAAAATTTTTGCCCGACACTTTCGATTCTTTTATCGTTATTTTTTTTGTAGCAAACGATATCTTTTCCAAATGGAACTATTTATTTTTGTCGCGAACCATTTTTTTTAAGAGTCGGAAACACCTTTATTTATAATCGTTTTAAAGGTACCTGTTAAAATTTACAGGGTTTTAATAAGGTGATAAAAATCATGGTTTAAAAAATTCTTGTAGCGTAATTTTGTGTTTTAAATTCCCTTGGGGGGGATTCTTTAAAAACAAAAACGAACCAATAATATCAACATGACGAAGAATTCAGATTGCAAAAAGTTTTACGTGATTGGCTTGAACTACAGAAAAGCCGATGTTGTCACAAGAAGTAAATTCAGCTTGAGCAAGGAAAAACAAATTCAACTACTGTCTGAGGCAAAAAACACCAACATTAAGAGTGTGGTCATCTTATCTACCTGTAACCGTATTGAGATTATGGGCTTTGCGAAACACCCTTTTCAACTGATCTCTTTATTGTGTAAATATTCAGAAGGAACCGTAGAAGAATTTGCCAAGGTTTCTTATGTGTTCAAAAACAGCGATGCTGCAGAGCATGTCATCCGAATTGCCACCGGAATAGAAAGCCAGATCCTCGGAGATTATGAAATTGTGGGTCAGTTGAAAGACGCCTTTGGCAGGGCCAAAAAAGCCGGCACACTCAATGCTTACCTGGAAAGACTTTTCAACGTAGCGCTTCAGGCCAGCAAGGAAACTAAAAATTCGACCTCTATCAGCTCTGGTACAACAACGGTTTCTTATGCCGCCATTCAGTATGTGAAAGATCATTTTAGTAAAAAGAATCCTCAAAATATTCTGATTTACGGGCTGGGAGACATTGGGCAGAATACAGCAAGAAGCTGTGTGAAATATTTGAAGGCACATGAGCTCACGCTGGTAAACAGAACAAATTCTGTGACCCATGAATTGGCCGAAAGAATAGATGCTGTTGCCATTGAACACGATGAACTAAAAAATCAAATTAAAAAATCGGATATATTGATCGTTGCCACCGGCGCCTCTTCCCCGACTGTTTTAACGGAAGATATCAATCCTGATAAAAAACAACTCATCATTGACCTTTCAGTACCTAGAAATGTTGATCAATCCATTCTGGAATTTGAAAACAAAGAGATCATTGATGTAGACATGTTGTCAAAGAAAACAAAAAAGACCTTAGAAAACAGGAAAAAACAAATCCCATTGGTGGAAGAGATCGTTCAAAAGCACAAAGCTGAATTTTACGAATGGCTGAATTTCAGAAGAAGTACCCCTGCCATTAATTCTCTTAAAAAATCTTTGGAAGTTATTCAGCAGGATGCGATAACCACGCATTCTAAAAAATATGCCGATATGAATCCGGATCTTATTGAAGACGTTACCTCTCAAATGATCAATAAGATTGTGTCTAAATTTGCCATGCACCTGAAATCAGAAAATTCGATGACAAACCAGAGCATTAAGGTAATGAAAGATGTATTTAATTTAGAGACTTCAGAAATTTAAAATGAAAAAAATTATTAGAATTGGAACCAGGTCCAGTGAATTGGCACTATGGCAGGCAGATACTGTATCTAATCAACTAAAACATCTGGGGCATGAAACCGAAATCATCAAAATAGATTCGATAGGTGATGAAGTGCTCAACAAACCGTTGTATGAACTTGGAATTACAGGTGTTTTTACAAAAAATCTTGATATCGCCTTGCTGAATGACCGAATCGATATCGCTGTTCATTCTTTAAAAGACGTACCTACAGTTCTTCCCAAAGGAATGGTTCAGGCAGCAGTTCTCAAAAGAGGACTTTATCACGATATTCTCGCATTGAAAAGTGACGATTCCTTTTTTACCAGAAAAAATGCCACCATTGCCACAGGAAGTTTAAGAAGAAAGGCCCAGTGGCTTTACAGATATCCCAACCATACAATTACCGGATTAAGGGGCAATGTAAACACGCGACTCAAAAAATTAAAAGAGAATGATTGGGACGGTGCAATTTTTGCTATGGCCGGCCTGAAACGGATCAATCTGCTCCCGGAGAACTTCATGAAACTTGACTGGATGCTTCCTGCTCCGGCTCAGGGCGCGGTGATGATTGCGGCCATGGAAAAAGACAAGGAGCTTCTCGATATTTGCGCCGAATTAAACGACAAGGAAACCGAGCTTTGCGTAGGTATTGAAAGGGCATTTCTCAACAAACTGGAAGGTGGCTGTTCGGCTCCTATCGGCGCTTTAGCGATGATCAAGGATGAAGAGCTTAAATTCAAGGGTGCCTTGTTCAGTACAGACGGAAATCAAAAAATTGAATTTTCAAAAACAGTACCGGTCAGCCACACAACCGACATAGCGGAGTTTGCCGCACAATACATACTCGACCGAGGAGGCAAAAAACTGATGCGAGCCACGGGAGAAGTTGAAAAAGAGATCAGAATCTTTTCGACCAAAAACCTTTCCATAGGGCAAAAAAGCACCCTGGATCAGCGAATTGGAGTCGACATGAGCGATTTTATAACCATCAGATTCAACCGAATCAAACGATCTGTCATTAAAGACCCTATCAAGCACGTCATTTTTACAAGCCAGAATGCTGTAAACGCTTTAACCGATAATTACGACGCATCTGAATTGAACTTTGAACATATATATTGTGTAGGAAGGAGAACAAAACGATTGATAGAAAGAAGCATTGGAAAAGTGCAACACGTTGAGAACGCTGCAGATAAACTGGCAGATTTTCTTGCCGGACACCTAAAAGGCCAGGAACTTACTTTTTTCTGTGGGAACATGAGACGCAACGAACTGCCCGAAAAACTTGGAAATCAGGGAATCAAGATCAATGAGGTCATTGCCTACCAAACCCTGCTGTCTCCAAATAAATTAGATAAAAAATACCAAGGCCTGCTTTTTTTCAGCCCATCGGGCATAGAGAGTTATCTCACTCAGAATAAGGCAGGAGATGAAGTTGCTTTCTGTATTGGAAGTACAACTGCAGCTGAGGCCAAAAATCATTTTAAAAATGTGGTGGAGGCTAAAACCCCGTCCACAGAAAGTGTACTGACAGCTGTAAATAATTATTTTTCAACTTAATATGTTCGTCATGATGAATAGAACCAGACGTTTAAGGAAAACGGAAAATATCAGAAGACTTGTAAGAGAGAACAGGCTGCATATTGACGACCTGATCTATCCGCTGTTTATTGAAGAAGGCCAGGGAATAGAAACCGAAATTGAGTCCATGCCCGGAATCAAGCGTTTTTCTCTGGATACAATATCTAAAGAACTGGATGAAATCTGTGAACTGGGCATTTCTGCCGTGCTGCTTTTTGGCATACCCGCTTCCAAAGATGAGATAGGATCTGAAACATGGAACGAACAGGGAATCATTCAAAGGACCATCAGATATATAAAAAAGCATTATCCCGGCATTTATGTCATCACTGATGTTTGCTTTTGCGAATACACCAGCCACGGGCATTGCGGAATCATACATGATAATGACGTCGACAATGACGCTACACTGGCCAATCTTGCCAAACAAGTGGTTTCACATGCAAGAGCAGGTGCAGACATGGTAGCTCCTTCCGGTATGATGGACGGCATGATAGCGACGATCAGACAAGCCCTTGACGAAACAGGATATTACAAAATTCCGGTGATGTCGTATGCCGTAAAATATGCTTCCGCTTTTTATGGACCCTTCAGGGATGCAGCTGACTCAACGCCTTCTTTCGGAGACAGAAGAACTTATCAGATGGACCCTGCAAACAGAGATGAAGCCCTAAGGGAAGCCACTTTTGATGACCAGGAAGGAGCCGATATTCTGATGGTAAAACCTGCATTGTCATATCTGGATATCATCAGGGACCTAAAAAATAATTTCGACCGTCCTGTCGCCTGTTATAATGTGAGTGGTGAATATGCCATGGTGAAGGCCGCGAGTGCCAAAGGATGGATTGACGAAGAAAAAGTGATGATGGAAAGTTTGTTATCCATGAAAAGAGCAGGCGCAGATTTGATCATCACTTATTTTGCAAAAGATGTTGCCCGTTGTTTGCTTAAAAATTAATGTGATCAAAATTTAAAGAATAAAATAAAATGCATTTAGATACTTCTATATCACTTTTTAAAAAAGGAGAAAAACACCTGGTCGGGTCGGTAAATTCTCCGGTCAGGGCCTTTAAATCGGTTGGAGGCGTTCCTGTATTCATAGACCACGCGAAGGGGAGCAAAATTGTTGACGCAGACGGCAACAGTTATGTTGACCTGGTACTGTCTTATGGCCCTATGATACTGGGTCACAGGCACCCAAAAGTAGAGCGGTCTATTAAAAAAGCGATGAAAAAAGGATATTCCTTTGGCGCTTCAACCCAGGGAGAGATCAAACTGGCCAAGTTGGTCTGTGAGGCTTTTCCGGGAATGGATAAGGTCAGGTTCGTCAATTCAGGAACCGAAGCCGTATTGAGCGCCATCAGACTGGCTCGGGCTTTTACAGGAAAAAACAAAATCATCAAATTTTCAGGTTGCTACCACGGGCATTCAGATGCCCTGCTTGTTGCTGCCGGTTCAGGTCTTGCCACGTTGAGTTTGCCCGGAAGCAAGGGAGTGCCTGATGAAGCCGTGAAAAATACCCTGATCGCCGAATTCAACAATTTGGAGAGTGTTAAAAAACACCTTGACAATCATCAAGATATTGCCGCCGTCATTATAGAACCGATTGCGGGTAACATGGGGGTCATAGAACCTGCACAGGAATTCATCCAGGGACTGAGAGCACTAACCCGGAAGCATGATATTTTGCTTATTGCCGATGAAGTGATGACCGGATTCAGATCGAAATTTGGAGGAGCACAGGAATTACTCGGGATCGAAGCAGACATTACCTGCCTGGGTAAGGTTATTGGAGGTGGCTTTCCTGTAGGTGCCTATGGTGCCAGAGAGGAAATCATGCAAATGGTCGCACCCCTGGGGCAAATGTACCAGGCAGGAACCTTGTCAGGAAACC
The DNA here is from genome assembly GCA_024644745.1 of Flavobacteriaceae bacterium. GTDB lineage: Bacteria > Bacteroidota > Bacteroidia > Flavobacteriales > Flavobacteriaceae > Lutimonas. Next base: position 14,738 of record JAHEHF010000027.1, on the reverse strand, counting down.
CAATTGCCATGGCATGCGGCATGGCGACCCTTAAAGAATTAAAAAAACAGGATCCATACAAATCCTTCAATAAAAAAGCGGTAAAAATTAAAGAAATGCTGATCAAATCGGCTGAAGCCAACGGCATTGATCTTCAGGTGAATCACTTTGGATCAATGATCAACCCTTTTTTTACACGAGAAAAAGTAATCGATTTCAAATCAGCTCAAACAAGCGATACTGAACAATTCAAAATATTTTTCTGGGAAATGATGGAAAACGGAGTCTTCCTCCCTCCTTCTCAATTTGAGGCCTGGTTCCTGTCTTCGGCCCTGAACAAAAACGATTTAAAGACAATTGAAAATGCAATTAACATCTCCATGAGTGCGGTTGCTGCTAAAACCAAGAATGCAAAATGACAAAAATTAAAAATGATTTATTTCTAAGGGCGCTTAAAGGGGAAAGTGTTTCTAGGCCTCCGGTATGGATGATGAGACAGGCGGGACGCTACTTACCTGAATTCATAGCCATTCGTGAAAAATATGATTTCTTCACAAGATGTCAGACACCCGAACTAGCCTCTGAAATCACGGTACAACCCATCAGAAGGTACGGGATGGATGCGGCAATTTTGTTCTCAGATATCCTTGTGGTACCTCAGGCGATGAACATTCCATTTGAAATGAAGGCCGGCGTGGGTCCTTTCCTGCCCGATCCGATCAGGTCACAGAAGGATGTAGACCAGACCATCGTTCCCGATATTACAGAAGGATTGGGTTATGTGATGGAGGCGATAAAAATGACGAAGGAAATGCTCAATCATGAAATCCCTCTTATTGGATTTGCAGGCTCACCCTGGACTGTTTTTTGCTATTGCGTTCAGGGACAAGGATCAAAATCTTTTGATAAAGCAAAAGAGTTTTGTTTTACCCAACCCCTTGCCGCGCATCAATTGCTGCAAAAAATAACCGACACGACCATTGCCTATCTCAAGGAAAAAGTAAAAGCCGGTGTTGATGCCGTCCAGATATTTGATTCATGGGGTGGCATGTTGTCTCCGGCAGATTATCAGGAATTTTCCTGGCAATACATCAATCAGATCATCGATGCGCTATACGAGGAAGCACCTGTGATCGCCTTTGGTAAGGGATGCTGGTTCGCCCTGGAAAAAATGGCGAATTCAAATGTTTCTGCGCTCGGGGTCGACTGGACCGTGAGCCCTCAAATGGCGCGATCTTTGACACATAATAAAGTAACCCTGCAAGGTAATTTCGACCCTGCAAGATTATTGTCACCGCCAAATGAGATCAAAAAAATGGTGACGCAAATGATCAATGAATTTGGAAAAGACAAATACATTGCCAATCTTGGGCATGGAATATTACCCAATATACCCTTAGACAATGCAAAGGCATTTATAGATGCTGTTAAAGAATACAAGGCGTGATCATGACGACTGAATAGCGAAAGAGAATGAATACACAATTAATTCAAAAATACAACATTCCGGGACCCAGATATACGAGTTATCCTACGGTACCCTTTTGGGACAAGGGAGGTATTGACCTCAAAGACTGGAAAGAAACCACGGTACGGGCTTTTAAAGAAAGTAATGACAGTGAAGGCATCAGCCTCTACATCCATTTGCCTTTCTGTGAAAATCTTTGCACATTTTGTGCCTGTCACAAAAGGATCACCAAACGGCATAGTGTTGAAACGCCTTACATGGAAACGGTGCTGAAAGAATGGGACCTTTATTGTGACCTGCTCCAGGAGAGACCAAAAATTAGAGAAATTCACCTGGGAGGTGGTACACCTACTTTTTTCTCGGCTATAAACTTAAAGAAACTCATTGATGGCATTTTCAAAAGAGCAGACAAATTCAAGGATTTTGAATTCAGCTATGAGGCCCATCCCAACCATACCTCTGAAGAACAATTAAAGACCTTATATGACCTGGGCTCCAGGAGAAATAGTTTTGGGATTCAGGATTACGATCCTGTGGTGCAAAAAGCGATCAACAGAGTGCAAACCTTTGAACAGATCGAAAAGATCCACAGGCTTTCACAGGAAGTGGGCTATGAATCCATTAGCCACGACCTGGTTTTTGGCCTGCCCTTTCAGACAGAAGAGAGCATCAGAAATACCATTAAAAATACGATTGCCCTGAAACCTGACCGGATTGCCTATTACAGTTATGCGCATGTCCCATGGATCAAAGGTGTCGGGCAGCGTGGTTTTGATGAAAACGATCTTCCCAAAGACAAAGAGAAACGTCATTTGTACGAATTAGGGAAGCAGCTGTTTTTCGATGCGGGTTATGTGGAAATTGGCATGGACCATTTTGCCCTGCCGACAGATTCGCTTTACGAAGCGATGGAAAATCATCATTTGCATCGAAACTTTATGGGCTATACTGCCGGAAAGACCAAATTGATGATCGGGCTTGGAATGTCTTCTATCAGCGACTCCTGGTATGCCTTTGCACAAAATGAAAAATCAGTTGAAGCCTATACCGAAAAGGTCAACAAAGGGATCATCCCTATTTTCAGGGGGCACTTGTTAACCGATAATGACCTGATTATCAGGAAACACATTCTCAACCTGATGTGCAATCTGGAAACCGAATGGAATCTGGGCCTTGACCTGAAACTCAGAGAAGATATACTTGAAAGGCTTGAAGAAATCTTTGAAGACGGTCTGATCATATCTGAAGGAAATAAATTAATAGTCAAAGAGAAAGGAAGGATGTTCGTAAGAAATATTTGTATGGCCTTTGACCTGCGCCTGATTGACAACAAACCGGATACGAGGATCTTTTCAATGACCATTTAAAATTTGAATAAAAAAAAAGCCCTGATCCGGGGCTTTTTTTTATTTCAGTTTTGCGCTGTATTTTTTTACAAATTTATCGAGTTTCGGGTTGATCACCGCCCTGCAATAACCCTGGTTCTTATTATTATTGTAGTAATTTTTATGATAATCTTCTGCCTCGTAGAATATATCCATTTTGCTAATCTCCGTCACAATGGGATCACCATAAACCTTTTCTGAAGTCAACTGTGATATCATCTCCTCAGCGGTTTTTTTCTGCTCGTCATTGTGGTAAAAAATCGCCGATCTGTACTGTGTGCCTACATCATTGCCCTGACGGTTGAGTGTTGTCGGGTCATGGGTGTAAAAGAAAACGTCGAGCAATGCCCTGTAAGAAATAACCTTCGGGTCATACGTGATCTGAATTGCCTCTGCATGTCCGGTTCTTCCGGTACATACTGCTTCATAGCTTGGGTTTTTGATCACACCTCCGGTATATCCCGGTAATACGGTCTTCACACCCTTTAGCTGTTGAAAAATAGCTTCTGTACACCAAAAGCAACCGTTTCCAAAGGTTGCAATCGCTAAATCTTCATTCATCGTTTTTTTGTTTTTTTGGGCAGACAAACTTATTGTCAGCATCAGGACCAAAGGTAAAACATTTCTAAGTTTCCTCATCTTCATTCTATATTTTTACAATTATGACGTTAAGGGCCAAACTTCATTACAAAAAATAATGTGTTGCAAACTGAATTTTCAAAAATCAATCATTCTTTGGCAAAATTAGGCTCAATTCGGCATATGCGTCAAAACATCAATTACCTTTTCGAGCATTTCATCATTGAAATCCAGGTGCGTTACGACCCGCAACTTGCCTTCACCCATAGAAATGATTTTGATCTGATGTTTTTCCAGCTCCTTTAAAAAAAGCCGTTCATCAAGATTTTCGTGCAATTTAAAAATAATGATATTGGTCTCTATGGGTTCTACCTTTGCCACCCATTCCGATTGCTCCAGGGCTTTTCCCAAGGATTTGGCCCGTTGATGATCCAGGGTCAAACGATCCACATGATGGTCCAGGGCGTATATTCCGGCTGCAGCCAAATAGCCCACCTGCCGCATGCCTCCTCCAAAAAGTTTTCTGATGCGAACGGCCCTGTGAATATTTTCAGATGAAGACAAAAGCAATGATCCTATTGGAGCACCCAGCCCCTTTGACAAACAGATCGATATGGAATCAAACAATTTTCCGTATTGTATCGGAGATTCATTTTTTGCGACCAGGGCATTGAACAATCGGGCCCCGTCAAGATGATATGATAGTTCATTTTCTGAGCAAACCCTTTTGATCTTTTCCAGTTCTGAATAGTCCCAACATGCACCTCCTCCTTTATTTGTGGTGTTTTCCACCACGACAAGACTCGAAAGAGGCAAATAATATTGTTCGGGATCATTGATCACCCCGGCCAGTTGTGAGGCTTTAAACATGCCTCTTTCACCATCAATAAGTTTACATGACACCCCTGAATGAAACGAAGCACCTCCACTTTCATAATTGTAGACATGCGACCATTTGTCGCATATCAATTGTTCGGCAGGCTGAGTGTGCAATTTTATCGCGGTTTGATTTGCCATGGTTCCGGACGGAAAAAACAAGGCTGCCTCCATTCCGAATAATTCAGCAATTTTATTTTGAAGCGCTATCACTGTAGGATCAGCACCGAAAACATCATCCCCCACTTCAGCCTGCATCATAAAATTCAGCATCTCAGGCGTGGGCCTCGTAATGGTATCACTGATCAAATTAATTTCTTGTTTGCTCATTTATGCCTTCTTTGGTATGCTTAATCTTTGAACCTGCTGACCAACCTGCCCAAAAAATCAAAGCTGCTTTCCAGATCGAATTTAAAGATGTCATTCTCTTTTTTTTGTGCCAACTGGTTGATCGCAATGTCGGTAAGTTGTAAAATTCTGGGATACCCGCCCGTTGTCGGACAGTCCCTCATCATGATAATCAGTTTTCCGGAAGGGGTCAACTGCACCGTGCCGGGAATAGTGATCGAGGTAATAATTTCATTGTTTTTGATCGTGGTGAATTTATTTTTGATCTGATAGCCCATCCTGTCGTTCTGCACGTCAATTTTAAACCGCTTTGAAAACAACAGTTCCCGTTGTTTTTTTGTCAGCCTGTTATATTCGGGGCCTTTTGTCACCTCCAGTTTCTTTGTGTTAAAATGCGACGCTTTCACCTTGATTTTTGAGGAAGTTACCTCAAGCTCCTTCTCATAACCGGCTATGGCCATCCTGTCTCCTTTATCGACCCTTTCTTTCGTTGTGATCCCTTTATAAAAGGACCTGCTGTTCAGTATTTTTTCCGTCTTGAATCCACCTTTTACTCCAAGGTAGGTTCTCGTACCAAACATCAGTTTCCCGAAACTCAGCACATCACTGGTATTTACGGCATATACAAAATTCATCGTGATCGGCTTCCCGTTGAGCATTGGCGACATATCTGCCCCCGTCAAAACGATCAGGGTATGGTCCTCAAATAATATTTTAGGACCTGTAAGGGTCATTTCAAGGACCGATGCCCCTTCTTCATTGTTCAGCAGCTTGTTGGCAAGAATAGCGCTGTATTTATCCATGGCACCCGAAATGGGAACCCCGTAAGAACGATACCCCTTTCTCCCAAGGTCCTGAACACAGGTATTCAAACTGTCAGATAAAATTAAAATATTATTAACCATATACCTCACTTTCAATGACATAATCACCCGATTCAACTTCTTTTTTTATTCGGTCGTAATCCTTTTTGCTCACAGGAACAAATTTTAGTTTATCACCGGAAACAGAAAAACAAGGCGGAGACTGATCGACGTCAAAAAACCGAAGGGGAGAGTTTCCTATGATATTCCATCCTCCGGGACTTGTTCTGGGGTAAATACCCGTCTGATTGCCGGCAATGGCAACATCTCCCTGATTTACTTTGGCTCTGGGCCTGTTCTTTCTTTTGCATTCAAGCTTTTTTGACAAACCACCCAAGTACAAAAATCCGGGTAAAAAGCCAATAAAGTAAATATCATATACCTGTGAACTGTGAATTTTTATGATCTCGTCTTTGGTTATTTTTTTGGTTTTCGCCAGATCGTCAAGATCAAGGCCAAATTCAGATTCATAGCAAACCGGTATTTTCCAAAGTTTGTAGGCGGTCAATAATTTCTGATCTTTGGATGTATAGATCTCTTTCAAATCAGTAACCACAGAAGAGTATTTAATTTTTGACGTATCAAAAAACACCGCCAGTGAATTGTAGGCTGGAACCGTCTCTAAAACATATTCTCCCATATCCGCAAGGATTTTATGCTTGAAAAGATTTATATTCTCAAGGATATCGCGTTTGATTTCTTTGGGCCATTCAATCAGAACGGCAATACTTCCCAATGGCTTGTATTTTAGCTTGTACTTATTCAATATCACTTGTTTTTAAGTCCCTGAGCATCTTCACAATTTCAACTGCTTTCGGATGGTCACCATGAACACACAGGGTATCGAAATTAACAATTCTTTTTTTTCCGTGCAAAGAAACCAGGGTTCTGTCACGAAGCAATCTTTCAACTCTCCTTTTAACCTCAACCGGTGACTCAATCAGGGCATCTCTTTCACTTCTGGGCAGCAAATTAAAATTGTCATCATAGTTTCTGTCTGCAAAAACCTCTGTCATCAAAGGAATTCCCATTTCTTTTGACATTTTTTCAATCAGGGAATCAAAAGGAACGTACAGGCAGAGCCCCTTATCAAAAGACTGAACTACTTCTATGAGCAACCTTGCCGTATCCGCGGATACGGCTGCCTTGTTGTACAGAGCCCCGTGTGCTTTTACATGATGCAATTCCATATTTTCCTCTCGGGCCACTGCACTGATAAGACCTATTTGATCCACGAGCTGTGACCTTAACAAATCCGGGGAGACCGATATCTCCTTTCTGCCAAAGTTTTCTGCATCAGCAAATGAAGGATGGGCCCCGGGCTTCACATCAAATTTCCTGGCAAGCCTGAGCGTGCGGCTGATCGAGTCGCGATCACCTGCATGCCCCCCGCAGGCTATATTACATGAGTCGAGATAAGGCATGATGTCATGATCATGGCCCATGCCCTCTCCTAAATCACAATTGATATCCATATTCTTTTAATGATACTAAGATCAAATCCGCTATGACCCTGACAAATGTTGCCTCCGAAGATAATCATTCCCAAAAAATAAATTACTCATTCTGCAGGGCTAATTGTGCGTGAATCGATTTTCTGTTTTCACATGTCATTTTACGGCATTCCAATAGGGGAACCATCGGGTAATTTTGGAACCTGACGCCTTCTTTTCCATTCAGGCTCTTTTAAAAATTCAGCTATATCCCTAATCATCTGATCATCTGCCATTCTTTGATCCCCATCTGAGTCCCTTTCCTTGAGATAGATCATTATTTCATTCAATTTTTTAATACCCGCAGCCCGCACCTGCATATAGTGATCTTTACCTCCTGTAACTGTAAAAATTTCTTGCAGCAGCGTCTCATTAATTATATTCTGAAGTTCCCTTTTGTAATTGTCCAAATGCACTATTTCAAAAGTATTTGCTACCAGAGTATCCAAAAGTTCTTCATAGCCCAGCTGATTCTTATCCAAGCTCTTGTACAGAATAAGCCGCGATATTCTATCCGGATGCAATAAAACAGAAAAGGTCAGGTGCGAGGCTGAAGCAGCTGCTGAAAAAGGATCAAAAGCCACGCCCATATCACTCTCAAAAGATTCTCTGCTTCTTTCAAAACCCATGGCCCGGGGTGGAAAAAGATGCAGTTTTGATGCGTCTATCATTAGGGTCTCTACCGAAACAGTTTCCATTAAGGCCCTTAAAGCCATTCTTTGCCTTTTTGGATCTATCTGCCTAACAGTCAAAGAATTTGACCCTTTAACAGCATAGGCATAATCAAGCCCCCCAATCATTTTGGCAACCGCTTCGGTCTGGTACCTGTGGTAAAAATACAGGGGAACAAAAACATCCTCAAGCTCCGAATAACTTTGATATTTTTTTATGTTATCTTCTGAAAATTCAGAAATGGCGAGCTTTCTGACTTTTAAAACACGATACAATTCTTCAACGATATCATTTCCATTATCCCATAAATGAGCATAGGCATGAGCACTGCCCAAGGGTCTTGCATCCGCATCAGAAATATACCTGTGCCCCCTTTCAAAAGCCTTATCCAGAAACGCTCTCAGACTGTCACGCTCATGATTAGGAAATTCCTTGTATGCATAAGTCAAGGCAACCTTGTCCCAGGAACCAATTCCCTCGGCATAAGCTTCAGAAAAATCCAGCCGGCCATTTTTAACCTGTATCTTGGGATGTGGATAGTCCATTACAGAAGCCCTGTTATTCGTACTTGCAGCGAAATTATGAGCAAACCCAAGGGTATGCCCCACTTCATGAGCTGCCAGCTGTCTTATTCTTGCCAGACTCATTTCAAGCGCAAAATTATCTTCATTCGCATCAGTAGCATAAGCAGCCTTCAAGGACTGTGCAATCATAAAATCCTGCCTGATCCGCAATGACCCGAGACTCACATGACCCTTGATGATTTCACCTGTACGCGGATCAGTAATCGTCAGGCCGTAGCTCCAACCGCGTGTTGACCGGTGCAACCACTGAATCATATTGTACCTGACATCCAAGGGGTCAGCGTCATCCGGAAGTAATTTGACCTGAAAGGCATTGATATAACCTGCCTCTTCAAAAGCTTCTCTCCACCACCCTGCACCTTCCATAAGGGCAGTCCTAACAGGCTCAGGGATTCCGGGATCAAGGTAATATATAATAGGTTCAACAGCCTCACTGCGCCTTGCTTCAGGGTCCTTTTTTCGGAGCCTGTGACGGTAGATCAGCTTCTTGACTATAGACTGGTCAACGGGAGTGGAATAATCCTTATAAGACAAATGAAAGCCCCCTGAACGAGGGTCAAAGGCCCTTGGCTCATAAGCCCCATCCGGTAACTCTACAAAGGCGTGATGCTGATAGACTGTGACAGATGAGGCATCAGGAGTCACTGATCGTATTTCTCTTCCTGATGCAACTCCTACAAAGGTTAACAGCACATCTATTTCAACGTTCTTGGGAAAGGCTTTGGTCCTGTCCATGTTAAAACTGCTTCTGGTCTTGTCTAAATTGTATAGGCCTTGCTCATTATTTTTTAAGCGAAGTGACACACCATGGGCATCCCTGATAAAAAAATCAGTAATGTCTATAACATGCACACCATCTCTTTCTTCCAGGATCTCAAAGCCGTAGAGTACCGATTTTGCAAAGGCCTCTTCCACAGATCTCTTTTCTGCCTCATTATCGTTTGAGGCCCTGAATCCCAAATTAGGTTGCATCAGCAATAACTTGTTACCGGATTTTATAAATTTGACGATTACGCCGCCTCCGAGCTGCCCCCGGTCCAGCCCGATATCATTTGAACCAATTCCCTGAGATAAGTAATGTACATATAGAAATTCCTGACCGATCTGCTCCACCTCCAGGTAAATTTTATCCTCTTTTTTGTCATAATAATAATCGAAAAAACCTTCAAGTTTATCAAGGCCCTTTCTTTGTTCCAGCCATTGCGCATGGTTTAAATGGCAGGCCAGAAGGCAAATCAAAGGAAAGATCAGTTTGGTCATTACAGTAATTTTTTATAAATCTATTAAATATTGCCTAGAATTTCGGTTTCATTTAAATTTTGATTCTCATTTTTTAGTTTATTTTTGCCTCATGATTACATCAGATCAATTAAAAGATATCACAGAACGCGTAGCACTTCTCAAAGACTATCTGGATATCGACAAAAAGCGCATTGAAATAAGCAATGAGGAAGAAAAGGCATCAGACCCTGATTTTTGGAACAATCCCAGAGAAGCCGAACGACTGATGAAAATACTGAGAGGGAAAAAGAAATGGGTAAATGATTACGAACTGGTAAAATCGGACTGTGAAGACCTCAATGTGCTATATGATTTTTTAAAGGAAGGAGAAGCCACTGAAAAAGAGGTGGAGCAACAATTTGACAAAACCCTGGCCTTGCTGGAATCGCTTGAATTTAAAAATATGCTCTCTGATGAAGGAGACAACCTCAGTGCCGTTTTACAGATCACTGCAGGAGCAGGAGGGACAGAAAGCTGCGACTGGGCGCAAATGCTCATGAGAATGTACATGATGTGGAGCGAAAAGCAAGGATTTAAAATAAAGGAACTCAACTATCAGGAAGGAGATGTTGCTGGAATTAAAACGGTTACCCTGGAGATTGATGGAGAATATGCCTTCGGTTATCTCAAAGGAGAAAATGGAGTGCACAGGCTCGTCAGAATTTCTCCCTTTGACAGCAATGCCAAAAGACACACCTCTTTCGCCTCGGTTTACGTGTACCCCCTTGCAGATGAAACGATTGAAATTGAGATCAACCCCGCAGACATCACATGGGATTTTGCGCGTTCAGGTGGTGCCGGAGGCCAAAACGTGAATAAAGTTGAAACCAAAGCCATATTGCGCCACAAACCTTCGGGCATTATGGTTGTAAACTCCGAAACAAGATCACAACTTGAGAACCGTGAAAAAGCCATGCAAATGCTGAAGTCCCAGTTGTATGAAATTGAACTTCAGAAGCAAAGGGAAAAAAGGGACAGCATTGAAGCGGGAAAAATGAGTATCGATTTCGGGTCCCAGATCCGTAATTATGTCATGCATCCCTATAAATTGGTCAAAGACGTCAGGACCCAGGAAGAAACAGGAAATGTTGACGCCGTAATGAACGGTGACATTGACAATTTTATAAAAGCCTTTCTGATGCAAAGTTCAGATCGAAGCAATGCCAGTAAAGAACTGTAACATGTCAGAGCATCACATCGAAAATATCGTCTTCGACCTGGGAGGGGTATTGATTGACTGGAACCCCAGGTACCTGTATTCAAAAATTTTTAAGGGCGAGGAGGAAAAAATGGAATGGTTCCTTTCTCATATTTGCACCAATGAATGGAACATGGAACAAGACGCCGGAAGGTCACTTGAAAAGGGCACTGACCTGTTGGCAAAACAATACCCTCAATACGCAGAAGAAATCACGGCTTATTACCAGAGGTGGGAAGAAATGCTTCATGGAGAAATAAAAGACACTGTTCTCATTTTGAATTTATTACATAGCTTGAACAAAAAAAAGCTTTATGCTCTGACCAATTGGAGCGCGGAAACATTTCCAGTTGCCATGCGACGATTTCCTTTCCTGAAACTTTTTGATGGAATCGTTGTTTCTGGCTCGGAGTTGACAAGAAAGCCCTATGAAAAAATTTACAACATACTCCTTGACAGGTATGATATAAAAGCTGAAGAATCCTTGTTCATAGATGACAACAAGGAAAATGTTGAAGGAGCCTTGCAAGTCGGATTTCATGCGGTTCATTTCAAAAGTCCGCAACTGCTGAAGGCAGAGCTTATCAAGCTTCAACTGCTGTACTGAACCCAAAGTGCACATTCCTGCATCAAGCACTGGAGTAACATTTCGGTTGCAGACAAGCATTTATGTTCGTTTGAAATCTTATAAAAAGCAGGGTTGAAAAAAAAGACACTTCCCGCCATCTCTTCGTTCCTCTTATTGACGCCGGCCAAACCCAGGCCAAAACAATGACGGTTCTCTGCAAATTAACCGCATGGGTACCCTGACAACATTTCTCTTTCCGATGGATTGTTAAATTTTATAATGCCACCCTTTTTATAGCAGGTCAGGTACCTGAATTTAGACGATTTTCAATCATAGATAATATTTATAACAACACATTAAATAATTGTATATCAAAAATTTAATGGATTTATTTAAAGTTTTAAATGAATATGATATCACAGGTTAAAAAAAATCATTTCATAGGGGTTTCTCAAGTAATTTACGGCTTATTACTGAGCTAAAAATCATCAAAAATTTCTATTTGTCAGACCCATTGTATCACCCTGGCGACATATATATTTTTATAGTAGGATTTAATGTTTAAATTAGCTATCCAAAGAACCAAACTTAACAACACCTTTATGCCTTTATTCATTGTTATTTGTGGAATCGTTTTGCTTTTCCTCCTTATCGCGGTATTCAAACTCAATGCCTTCATTTCTTTTATCATCGCCTGCCTTGTGGTTGGGGTATTTCAGGGAATGGAACTTGAAAGCATTATTCAATCCATACAAAAAGGGATCGGAAGTACCCTTGGGTTTCTGGTATTGATCCTCGGACTGGGTGCCATGCTCGGCAAACTTGTGGCCGATAGCGGTGCTGCCCAAAGGATCACCTCAAGGCTCGTTGACAGTTTTGGAATTAAAAACATCCAGTGGGCCGTGGTGCTTGCAGGGTTTATCGTTGGCATTCCCATGTTTTATACGGTTGGATTCGTCATTTTGATCCCACTTGTGTTCACTGTGGCGGCTGCAACACAGCTTCCCCTGATCTATGTCGGGCTTCCGATGCTGGCCTCCTTATCAGTCACTCACGGGTTTTTACCCCCTCACCCTGCCCCAACAGCTATTGCCGGCATGTTTGATGCCTCTATTGGAAAAACCCTCTTGTACGGCATCATTGTTGCCATTCCTGCTATTGTTATTGCAGGACCACTGTTCTCAAGAACCATTAAAAAAATAAAAGCCACGCCTTTACCAGAATTCTTCAACCCCAGGGTATTGACGGATGAAGAAATGCCTAAAATGGGTATAAGTATCCTGACAGCCTTATTACCAGTCATTTTGATCGGGTTTTCCACCGTACTTGAATATTTACTGCCCATGGACTTCCCCTTCAAATCCTTGCTGATTTTTATAGGCAACCCCGTTATGGCCATGCTGATTTCGGTATTGGTAGCTATGTTCACTCTTGGTCTCTCTCGTGGAAAAAAAATGAATGAGGTAATGGATTCCCTGTCGGCATCCATATCCAGCATAACCATGGTCATGCTGATCATAGCAGGAGCCGGTGCCTTAAAACAAATCCTTGTAGACAGCGGTGTTAGTGAATATATCGGTGGCCTTTTAAGTGAAACGAGCATATCACCACTTTTACTGGCCTGGCTCATTGCCACCATCATGAGGGTTTGCATAGGATCTGCAACAGTAGCAGGACTCACTGCCGCAGGAATCGTATTACCTTTGGTTACAGGAGATGCCCAGGTCAAACCAGAGCTCATGGTGCTTGCCATTGGTTCAGGGAGCCTGATGCTCTCTCATGTGAACGACGGCGGGTTTTGGCTGTTCAAGGAATATTTCAACCTGACCGTAAAAGAAACCCTGTCAACCTGGACCGTAATGGAAACCATGGTAGGCGTATTAGGCATTATTGGGGTTATGTTATTGAACCTCATCGTATAAATCTTATAAAATGCATTAAAATGGAAAATCAAGTATCTGAGAGAATCAAAGAAATGAACCTGCGGTTCCCTCCTGCCCCAAAACCTGCAGGAGTTTACAGGCCGGTGCTTGTGGTCGGTAAATTCCTTTATGTTTCAGGACAGTCGCCCATGAACTTTGACGGAACCCTGATGAAAGGACGTGCCGGTGATGACCTGAGTTTAGAGGAAGCCAAACTGGCAGCAAGACAGGTAGGTCTTACCATGCTTTCTACGATCATGACCCACTTTGGCGACATCAATCAGGTAAAAAGGGTGGTGAAAGTACTTGGCATGGTCAACTGTACACCCGAGTTTAACAAACAACCGCTGGTCATGAACGGATTCAGCGAGCTCATGGCCGAAGTATTTGGAAATGAATATGGCATAGGCGTGAGAAGTGCAGTAGGTATGATGCTGCCTGACGGGATCCCTGTCGAGGTCGAGGCCATGTTTGAACTTCATTAAAAACAGTACGATGTTTAGCACTGAGAAATGGTATGAAATACAGAACGATCAGGACCTCATTACTCCTGTCCTGCTCCTCTACCCCAAACGGGTGAGGCAAAACGCGATAAAAATGATGACCATGGCAGGAGGAGCAGAGCGCCTTCGCCCTCATATCAAAACCCATAAAATGGCTGAAATCATTGATATGCACATGCAAATGGGAATTCAAAAATTCAAATGCGCCACAATAAGTGAGGCTGAACTGCTTGCAATATCGGGGGCCAAAGATGTATTACTCGCTATGCAACCCGCTGGCATACAAATCAAAAGATTGTTCAATTTGATTGAAACCTATCCTGAAACTATCTTTTCCACACTTGTCGACAATTCAGATTCCTTTGAGAAAATCAAAAAAGAAGGAATCCTTAGAAGTGTCGTGATTCACCTTTGGCTTGACCTGAACAATGGTATGAACCGAACCGGGATGATTCCCGGTCCGAAAGCGGCAACCCTCTATAAGTTAATGGCCGACGACCCCGCTGTGATGGCACGTGGAATGCATATTTATGATGGTCACATCCGCACTTCGGACCCTGTATTGAGAAAACAGGAATGCGACCGGGATTTTAAAGCCGTTTCAGACCTGCAAAGAGAACTCGAAAACGAAGGGTATGGCGTTATCGGTTTAATCGCCGGAGGATCGCCCACTTTCCCTGTACATGCCCGAAGAAAACAAACAGAACTCAGCCCGGGAACTGTGCTCCTCTGGGACGCAGGTTACGGATCAAAGTTCGCTGACCTGACATTTGATCATGCTGCTGTACTGGCATGCAGGATCGTGAGCAAACCGGCAGAAAACCTGCTCTGTTTTGACCTGGGTCATAAATCTGTGGCTTCAGAAATGCCTTTGCCAAGGGTGCAGTTTTTGGGAGAGTTTGATTTTGAGCAAATATCCCAGAGCGAAGAACATCTTGTTGTGAAATGCCCTGACAATGAAATATATGACATCGGTGAGGTATTTTATGCCATACCGGTTCACATCTGCCCCACTGTTT
>JAHEHF010000026.1 GCA_024644745.1 Flavobacteriaceae bacterium | reverse complement strand
TTTTGGCCAATGATTTATGATTGGTCAGCATGTTGATCAAAGAGGATTTTCCTACATTGGACCTCCCGATAAAGGCATATTCAGGAAGTTTTTCTTTCGGACATTTCGAAACATCTGTATTGCTGATTATGAATTCTGCAGATTTAATTTTCATCATTAAAATATTGGCCGATTTCGCCTGGCAAAACTTATTTTATTCTATAAAAGCAAGTTGGGTTTCAACCAAGGCTAATGCATTTTTTTAATTTCCATTGCAAAGATACTATTTTAAACAGCTTAGCCCCTTTCTTAATTTCAATTTAAAAAATTAACGGATATGGAGGGTCACTTCGGAAACTCATGAATTCTTGCAAATTTTTTGACCAGATCTTTGTTGCTGTCTGAGATTCCCGTTAATTCCAATTCCTTTTCACTTACTTGAATGCGCCATGATTCTGCCGGAGTGTCTGCTTGGTGAGGCAACAAGGTGAGCTCGGGCCTGTGTCCGTTGACGTGCCAGTAACCTGTTTTACTGTTCTTGTCCTGATCAGTCGCTCGGTAGATTCTGTCCCATCTTATAAAAATGTGTTTCAGACTCGCCAAAGATCCGGATGTGATGGGTTCAGATGGCAAAGATGATTCTGTCAGCTTCCAAAGTCCGGGCAACAGATCGGTATAGGAGGGCGGAATGCTTTGAATTTGTTGCAGGTGTATTTTCACATTCGAACCTTCTTCTAACCGCGACCAAACCATTGTTTCGTCTGAAACCTCAATTTTAAAGGGTTCTCCCTCATCTTTAATCCCGAGTTTATTGGTCGCTGAGAATTCCTGTGTTTCCTGATCATAGGACCAGGTTCCAATGGTATTTTGCAACCACCCGTTCCCAGACTCGTATGTCCCGTCCTCATGGAATTCGAACCATTTTGATACAGGGGTCATCTGCTCATCGCCGACCTGGACCTTTTCCACCAGCCACATTCCTGTTAGATTTTGCGAGTGAGAGACTTGTTGAATTAAAATTAAATGAATAAGAATAAAGAAAGAATACAGTTTCATGAATTTAAGTTTTAATGGTTTTAATGATGGATTCGGCCAGCCTCAGTTCGTCAATCTGATCCCCTGAATTCGTTAGCAGGATCAGAATGAGATCGCTGCCTGAAATGTTGATCATTAATGATTTATATCCCTCTGTTTTTCCACCGTGAATAAAATAAGGTGCCTTCAGTTTTAAATTTCCCATGGCAAAGTCACTGATTCCGTCGTGTATGACAAGACCATAGCTGTAAGACAGTTTCGGATTGAGGTCTTCGAGGTGGTTCCTTTGCATGCTCTGTTTCATTTCTTCGTTGAGCAAAGTACCAAGATCCAGGGCTTTTGCCCAGGTAAAAAGGTCGTCGGCATTCGAGAAGATTCGCCTCCCCAGGCTAAGGTCTATAAATTGATTGGAATTCCATACGCCTTTTTCGGCATGATAGGAATATCCGGTTGCCAAACCTTTTTTCACCTCAGTGTTCGATCTATAGGAAACGGTATTTTTCAGATCAAGGGGCCGGCAAATTTTTCTTTGCAACAGTTGGTTGAAACTCTCCTGGTAAACATCTTCAAGCATCAGTGCGAGCAAGTGATAGCCGAAATTGCTGTAATGGAATTCAGTACCGGGATCACTAAGGGGTTTCAGTTGACCTATATAATTGATATAGTCTTTATTTGTAAAATTCAGCCGTTTGAATTTTTGATAGTTGTTTAATTTGAGGTCATTAGGAACACCGCTATAGTCTGCCAAGCCTGAAGTATGGGTCAGCAGATGATGAAAGGTTATTTTTTCACTGAATTTTCCTTTGTCAATACCTTCACTGAAATATTTGGTGACAGGTTCCTGAAGTTTCCATTTTCCGTCCTGTTCTGCAAGTAAAACAAGTACGGCTATAAAAGATTTATTAAGGGAGGCAATGTCAAATTGATTTTCGGTTGACATGGGAATGTTCCAATCCCGGTTTGCTGTTCCCCATGCCTTTTTAAAGATTATTTTTTCACGATTTCCGAGGAGAATGACACCGCTGAATTTTTGATTTTCAACCACCTCGTGCATGAGGCTGTCAAGAGCTGACACTGTATCTTTGTCAGGGCTCGTGATATTGTTTTCAAGGCAGCCAATCAGGAACAGACCCATTAAAAGGTACATGAAATACTTCATTTTAACTTTTTTACGAAGATAGAATAACCCATATTAAAACTAAAAAAGTTTACTTGAAAGGGATGAAAAATTCAAATAAGGTCTAAATCAGTCTTTCATCCAATCTGTGAATTTTTGCCTGTACTTGTCTGAAACCGGTATTTCGAGACCTCCTTTAAGGGTCAGCAACAGTTTTCTGTTTTTACCGTGAAGTTTTGTGATTTGCCTGAAATTCACCATGTAGCTTCTGTGACAACGGTGAAGGTCTGAGTTTTCGGGAAGTTGTTCCTCGATGTTTTTAAGTGTATTTCTGAGAATTTCACTTTTGATGCCTGACCCCGACAGATAAAAAATTTCAACGTAGTTGTCCTCCGAAGTCAGGTACAGGATATCATCAGTCAAGATCATAATCTTTTCCTTTTGGTTTTGTGATCTAAATGTATAGCTTTCTTTACTTGTTTTGCGTGGCATATTTCGCTGCCAGATTTCATAGATCAGCAAGGGGACGACCATGACGAAAAAAAATTCAAAAAGCAGAAGGAAATAACTGGACCAGTAAAATTCAGTGCCTTGCCAAAAATAATTATAGACAAGAAAAACAAGGTTTCCCGCTATAAAAATTTCCCAGACGCGCCATAAGAAGAGGTGTATTTTTTTATGTTTTTTAATTCGGAGCCCGATGAAAAATTCATTAAACCAAAACGTAAGGGAGGTTGTGATTGCAAAAGCAAGACTTCTCGTAAAAAGGTTGTGGCCGCTGAACGAATCGCCCTGCTCAATATTAAACCCTTTGTAAAAGAAAAGAACTAAAAACATGAATAAACCCGTTATCATTACGAGTATCCATTTTTCATTTCGAAAAGGCAAAGTCATCTGTACAACAAGTTCTATTAGTCAAACAAAAAACAGGCAAAAACTATTTTGCCATAAAATTTTTTGTCAGCCAGGGCTCCAATGAATTATTGAACTCATCGGGGCGCTCCATCATAGGAGCATGGCCACATTTGTCTATCCAGTGCAGTTCTGAATTCGGAAGCAATTTATGGAATTCTTTAGCAACTTCAGGCGGTGTGACCGTGTCGTTTTTACCCCAGATCAGGCAGGTAGGGACTTTCATTTTTGGAAGGTCTTTGGCCATATTATGCCTGATGGCACTTTTGGCAATGGCGATGGTTCTGATCAGTCTGTTCCTGTTGTTCAGGGTTTCAAACACATCGTCAACCACTTTCTTGGTCGCAATTTCAGGATCGTAAAAAACATCCTGTGTTTTTTTCTTGATATACTCGTAATCCCCTCTTTTAGGGTAGCTTTCACCCATGGAATTCTCATAAAGGCCCGAGCTGCCTGTGAGAACCAGTCCAATGACGTTCTTCGGGTTTAATTTGGTGTGAAACAATGCGATGTGACCCCCCAGTGAATTACCCATTAAAATGTATTGTTCCAGACCTTTGTGTTTGACGAAATCCTTAATGAATTTCGACAAACTTTTGACATTTGTTTTTAAAATCGGCATCGAATACAAAGGGAGTTCTGGCATGATTACCTGGTATCCCAAATCTGAAAAATGATCAAAAACCCCGTCGAAATTACTTAAATTTCCCATTAGGCCATGAAGAATAATTAGAGGTGTACCCGTTCCAGATTCTAAGTAGGAGTAGTCACCTTCTTTTTTAAGGGTATATTTCATTTACGATCTAATTGCTTATCGATTTGCAAATTTATATAATTTGTTTCAAAGTACTAATTTTCTCTTCATTAGTTCAAATTAATTTGAATAAAAAATCCTTCATCATTTTAAGTCTCATTTAATCAATTACTTAGACGAATATAAAGAAAGTTATCAACAAAGTGGTAAAAAATGGTAAAAAGTGGTAAAATTCTTTATATTTGTCATAATTAATCAAACTTAGTGGGATCCGGTGGTAAATTTAATAGGCACATATGAATGCAAAGCTGACGTCAAAGGACGTTTGATGCTGCCGTCTCCTCTTAAGAAACAGCTGTCCAGTATTCTACAGGATGGTTTTGTGTTAAAGCGCTCTGTTTTTCAGCCCTGTTTGGAATTGTATCCGATGAAAGAATGGGAAGCCATGATGGCAAAGGTAAACAAGTTGAACAGATTCGTGAAGAAGAACAATGATTTTATTCGAAGGTTTACTGCCGGGGTAAAAGTGGTTGAACTGGATGTGTCAGGAAGGATGCTGATACCAAAAGATTTGCATCTTTTCTCTGGAATCTCCAAGGAAGTTGTTCTTTCCTCATCAGTGAATATCATTGAGATATGGGATAAGCAAAAGTATGAAAAGGCTATTGATGATGCTACAATTGATTTTGCGGATCTGGCAGAAGACGTCATGGGAAATGTAAATGACGACGACAATGAGTTATCATGATCCGGTATTGCTCTTTGAAAGTGTTGATGGTCTAAAAATCAAACCAGATGGGGTTTATGTTGATGTGACTTTTGGCGGAGGGGGTCATTCAAAGGAAATTCTCAGGCGCCTGGGGCCAGGTGGTAAATTGTTTGCCTTTGATCAGGACAAGGATGCCCTTGCAAACGAGATTGAGGACAGCAGGTTTACACTGATCCCTCAGAATTTCAGGTATATCAAAAGATTTCTTCGTTTGTTCGGAATAAAAAAAGTTGATGGGATTTTGGCTGACCTTGGTGTCTCATCGCATCAGTTTGATAGTGCCGAGAGGGGCTTTTCAACCCGATTTGATGCTGCCCTTGATATGAGAATGGATACAGATGGCGGGGTTTCTGCTTATGAGGTAATCAATCATTATGACGAAAAGGAATTGGCCCGGGTGTTGTTTGAATATGGTGAATTGAGGAATTCACGGGTACTGGCGGGTACAATTGTCAGGTCAAGGTCCGAAAATCAAATAAAAACAAGTTTTCAATTAAAAGAGGTTTTGAAAAAATTTTTACCCAAGCCCAAAGAACATAAAATACTGGCACAGATATTTCAGGCCGTCAGGATTGAGGTGAATCAGGAGATGCAGGCCCTGAAGGAGTTTTTAATGCAGACGCCTGAGCTGCTCAATGAAAAAGGGAGGTTAAGTGTAATCTCTTACCATTCCCTGGAAGACCGGCTGGTAAAAAGATTTATTCAGTTTGGGTTGTTTGAAGGAGAGCCGGAAAAGGATTTTTACGGGAACGTAAGTGTTCCTTTTAAAAAAGTGGGAAAGTTGATTCTGCCCACAACCGATGAAATCAAATTAAATAACAGAGCCAGGAGTGCCAAATTAAGAATAGCAGAAAAGAATTAATCAAATCAGGTCAAAAGAAAAATGTCAAAAGTCAAACAAACTCTTTACAACATACTCAAAGGTAAATTTCTGGTTGATGAAGATGCGAAGAAGAACTGGGGCTTTATCATCTTTCTCACCGTTCTGGCCTTGCTGATGATCACAAGTTCCCATCAGATAGACAGGAAAGTACAAAAGATCGCCACGCTCAACAAAGAGAAAAGAAAGCTTTATTCACAGTTTGTGGCAACCCGGTCTGATCTGATGAAACTCAAAATGGAATCGAGTATATCAAAAAGGCTTGCAGATAATGGATTGTATGTATCACAGACCCCTGCTCAAAAAATTAAAGTAAGAATTACCAAATAATCATGGCTGTTGAAAAGAAACAAATATTAAACAAACTCTATCTCCTGACCGGGTTTCTTTTTTTGTTTGCCCTGGCGATCATCTACCAATTGATCCAGATTGAATACGTAGACGGGGATGCTTATCGGGCTCAAGCTGAACAGGGAACCGTAAAGACCTTTGAAATAGCGGCCAACAGGGGTAGTGTTTATACGGCCGACGGTAGTTTGCTGGCTACCTCAGTATCCAGATTTGACATCAGGATGGATGTGGTCACCGTTTCGGATGAAGATTTTGAAAATGGCATCAAAGGACTGAGTGTTTCGCTTTCTGAAATGCTGGGTAAATCAGCCGGGTATTACGAAAATAAAATTCGCAAGGCCAGGGCCAACAAAAACAGGTATTTGTTCATTACAAGGAACTTGAGCTACACTGAATACCAAAAATTAAAGCAGTTTCCGATTTTTAAACTGGGGGCATACCGCGGGGGTTTCATCGTAGAGCAGCGAACCGTAAGAGAACATCCCATAGGTAAAATAGCAGAGCGCGCCGTGGGTTATGATGATTATCGAGGCCGTGTGGGCATAGAAGGCAGTTTTTATGAATTTTTACGTGGTAAAAAAGGGAAAAGGCTCAAGCAAAAAATTGCCAAAGGGCAATGGAAACCACTCAATGACAACAACGAAATAGAACCTATAGACGGAAAGGATATCATAACCACCATTGATTTAAAAATTCAGGATGTTGCGCATCATGCCTTGCTGGCGCAGCTTGAGAAATTTGAGGCTGATCACGGTTCGGTTGTGGTCATGGATTCCAAATCGGGAGAGGTCAAGGCGATCTCTAATTTAGGACGAACCAGCAAAGGAACTTACTTTGAGCAGCGTAACTATGCCATTTATGAATCCCATGAACCGGGATCTACTTTTAAACTAATGGGGATGGTTGTGGCCCTGGAGGATCAGGTCATTGATACCTCAGAGGTCATTGATACCGAAAAGGGAGTGATCAGATTCCATGGTAAACCTGTCAGGGACTCGCACCATGGCGGCTATGGAAAAATATCAGCTGCAAGGGTTTTCGAGGTTTCTTCGAATGTGGGCATCGTAAAGATCATCAACGAACATTACGCAGATCAGCCGGAAAAATTTATAGCCGGACTTGAACGAATGAACGTGGGCCAGAAAATCGGATTGCCGATCAAAGGTGAGGGGCAGCCAAAAATTCCTGATCCCAGCGATAAGAATTCATGGAACGGGCTTTCCTTGCCTTGGATGGCTTATGGTTATGGAGTTTCGTTTACTCCTTTGCAAACCCTGACTTTTTACAATGCCATTGCCAACAACGGGGAAATGGTTAAGCCAAGATTTGTCAAAGAAATCAGGGCCCAGGGAAGTACGGTGACAAAATTCGAAAAGGAAGTAATGCATCCTAAAATCTGTTCTCAGGAGACGATCGATAAGGTCAAGGAAATGATGCTCAATGTTGTAAAGAGGGGCACGGCTGACAATATATATGACAAGAATTTCTCCATGGCTGGAAAAACAGGCACTTGTCAGACTGAATACTGGACTGATGAGACCCAGTACATATCTTCCTTTGTGGGTTACTTTCCGGCCGATGAACCGAAGTACAGTTGTATCGTCGTGATCCACAAACCAAACAAGAAGACCGGTTATTACGGAAATATTGTGGCAGCTCCGGTTTTTCAAAGCATCGCAAGAAAAATATATTCGGATACACCCGTGGTCGAAGAAGTGGATTACGCAGCAAATGTTCAGGACGTAGATCAGGAATACGAAGCCTATTATAAAAAGGCAAATGCAGCACACAGCAAGGTTCCTGACGTGAGGAATATGGCAGGAATGGATGCTGTTTCCTTACTTGAGAATATGGGTTACCGGGTGAGTATTAAAGGAATAGGAAAGGTGAAGAACCAATCTGTCAAAGCGGGCTCGCCTTTGAAAAAGGGGGAGGTCATTAAACTGGAATTGTCATAATTTGAAAAAATTAAAGGACATATTGTACGGAGTAGCTGTAATGTCAGTCAAAGGATCGACGGATGTGCTGGTTTCGGCGGTGGAATTCGATTCGCGGAAGCTGGCACCACACGGTTTGTTCGTGGCCCAGAAAGGAATTGAGTTCGACGGGCATGATTTTATTGACAAGGCCATATCCAAAGGCGCCACAGTGGTCATATGCGAAGAGATGCCAGATCATACTGCTCCGGGAGTGACCTATGCAGAGGTTGCCGACAGCAATGAGGCCCTGGCTATTGTAGCCTCCAATTTTTATGACAATCCGTCGGATGAGCTGGAACTGATCGGGGTCACGGGAACCAATGGAAAGACTACCATCGCCACCCTTCTTGCCCATCAATTTGAAAAAGCAGGTTACAAAAGTGGTCTGATCTCAACCATTAAAATAAAAATCGGGGGAACAATTTTACCCACAACCCATACCACTCCTGATTCTGTGACGATCAACAGGGTTTTGCGTGACATGGTCAGTCAGAAGGTGAGTCATTGCTTTATGGAGGTGAGTTCGCATGGTATTCATCAGAAGAGAACAGCCGGCCTTTCTTTTAAAGGAGGGATTTTTACCAATTTGACCCATGATCATTTAGATTACCACAAGAGTTTCGCCGAATACCGCAACGTTAAAAAAACATTTTTTGATCAGTTGCCTTCTGAGGCATTTGCCCTGGTCAATCTCGACGATAAAAACGGTGCTTTCATGCTCCAGAACACTCATGCAAAAAAGTACGGTTATGCCTTGAAAACGCAAGCCGATTATAAAGCCAAGATCCTGGAAAATCAATTTCAGGGGCTCTTATTGAATATTGACGGGCAGGAGATCTGGACCAAACTTATTGGGACATTCAATGCCTATAATCTTTTGGCCATTTATGCTGCCGCGGATCTGATGGGCATGGAAAAAATAGATAACCTTAGAATTCTAAGTGATCTCGACAATGTTGACGGAAGGTTTCAACATGCGATTTCAAAATCAGGGATCAATGCCATCATTGACTATGCACATACCCCGGATGCCCTGAAGAATGTCCTGGAGACGATCAATGCCATAAGAACCTATAATGAGCAAGTGATCACGGTTGTGGGATGCGGAGGAGAAAGAGACAGGGCCAAAAGGCCGAAAATGGGAAATATTGCCTCGAGTATGAGTGATGTAGTGGTTTTTACCTCGGATAACCCGAGAGGAGAGGATCCTGAGCTCATTATCAAGGAGGTGGAAGCCGGCGTCAGGCCGGAGAATTATAAAAAGACCATTTCGATCACAGATAGAAAACAGGCCATAAAGACAGCATGCAAACTGGCTCAATCGGGGGATATCATACTCGTGGCAGGCAAGGGGCATGAAACCTATCAGATCATAGGCGACCAAAGGGCTGATTTTGACGATTACAAAATTGCCAACGAAATTTTAACCGAACTAAACAAATAGAACGAGAGAATGCTATATTATTTATTTGAATTCTTAGACGAAAACTTCAGCATACCCGGAGCCGGTTTGTTTCAATACATATCCTTCAGGTCTGCCATGGCTTTTGCGTTCTCTCTGCTCATCTCCACTATTTTTGGAAGAAAGATCATTGATATTTTGAGGAGGCGTCAGGTTGGTGAGAGTATTCGGGACCTCGGACTTGAGGGGCAGGTTCAAAAAAAGGGCACCCCAACCATGGGAGGATTGATCATTATCATGGCGACACTGATACCAGTCTTTTTGTTGGCCAAACTCGATAATATTTATATCATCATTTTGATCGTTACAACGGTTTGGATGGGCGCCATAGGCTTCATAGATGATTATATCAAAATATTTAAAAAGAATAAGGAAGGTCTCAAAGGCAGGTTCAAGATCGTTGGCCAGATCACCCTCGGGACTTTTGTCGGGCTGGTCCTTTATTTTAATCCTGATGTGGTGATCAAAGAAAAATTACCCCAGGGTGAAGTCGTGATCAGCCAGGCGCAGACTGTATCGTCCAACCGTTTTGGGGAGGCTGAAAAATCGACAAAAACAACAATTCCTTTTGTAAAGAACAACGAATTCGATTATGCCACACTCATCACCTGGATGGGTGATAAGGCCAAGGATTATGTCTGGCTGATTTTCGTGCTGGCGGTTATTTTTATTATCACCGCGGTATCGAACGGAGCCAACCTTACGGATGGAATTGATGGTCTTGCTGCAGGAAGTTCGGCAATCATCGTACTGACCCTTGCCATTTTTGCATGGGTGTCGGGTAATATCATCTTTTCGGATTACCTCAATGTCATGTACATACCCAATTCAGGAGAAATGACCATTTTCATTAGTGCCTTTGTGGGCGGATTGGTGGGATTCTTATGGTACAACACTTTTCCAGCGCAAGTTTTTATGGGAGATACCGGAAGTTTGACGATTGGGGCAGTGATCGCTGTTCTGGCCTTGTCGGTCCGCAAGGAATTTCTTATTCCCATTCTGGCGGGGATCTTTTTAGCCGAGAACCTTTCTGTCGTCCTTCAGGTTTCATATTTCAAGTACACCAGAAAAAAAACGGGTCAGGGGAAAAGAATTTTTCTAATGTCACCCCTGCATCATCACTATCAAAAAAGAGGATACCATGAAAGCAAGATCGTGACCAGATTCTGGATCGTTGGCATTTTGCTGGCGGTGATATCCATATTAACATTAAAAGTAAGATAAGTCAATTCATAATAAATCATAAGTAAATGAGTATAGCATCTTTTGCATCACAAACAAATTTCAACGTTAAAAACGCGATGGCCTCCAATACCCTGTCCGATTTGATGAGGGTCAGAAAAGAGACCATAAGGAATTGTCTTGCTGATTTTGAAAATGAGGAACACAGACTCGAAAAGGTACTGAAGATCAATGGGTCGCAGTATATCAATGATGCACAAGCCGGCAATGTGAATGCCACCTATTATGCACTCGAGAGCATGGAGCAGGAAACGGTATGGATCGTGTGGGGAAGCAATGTGAATGATTACGATATTTTGCTCCCCCTTGTCAATGAAAAGGTGAAGGCCATCATTTGCCTGGGGAAAAATAATGATAAATTGATTGAGACTTTCGGGAACGTCGTTGATTTTATGATCGAAACGGATGCCATAGAGGATGCAGTGAAAATTGCATATAAATTATGCAGAGATGCTGAATCAGTGCTTTATTCACCCGCAGCCGGCACTGATCTCTGCGAAAATTACGAAAGCTGCGGTAATAAATTCAAACAGGCTGTAAGACAATTGTAATCATAAAGGAATCGTATGCTGTCAAGATTTTTTGAAAATATAAAAGGAGATAAAACCATCTGGGCGATCATTGCCGTGCTCGCCATATTTTCATTTCTTCCCGTTTACAGTGCGAGCACCAATTTGGTGTATGTGGCCGGAAAGGGGTCAACGCTTGGCTATTTACTAAAGCATGCCATCCTTTTGTTACTGGGTTTTGTTATTGTTTATACCACCCACAAGATACCCTACAGGTATTTCAGCGGATTGTCGGTATTGATGATGCCCGTTGTCATATTGTTGCTCATCTACACACTTACCCAGGGAACGGTAATTGACGGTGCCAATGCAAGCAGGTGGATCAGCATCCCCTTCGTGGGAATAGGATTTCAAACCTCAACACTGGCTTCGGTGGTTCTCATGATCTATGTGGCCAGATATCTGGCAAGAAACAAGGAAAAAGAAATCAGGTTCAAAGAGAGCTTTTTGTATCTGTGGCTGCCAATTG
Source organism: Flavobacteriaceae bacterium (assembly GCA_024644745.1). Lineage (GTDB taxonomy): Bacteria > Bacteroidota > Bacteroidia > Flavobacteriales > Flavobacteriaceae > Lutimonas. The sequence goes on along the minus strand of JAHEHF010000026.1, from coordinate 26,532 downwards.
GTTTTGTTCTGGCACTGATCCTGCCAGCAAATTTTTCAACCACGGCCATTACCTTCAGCATGGTCATGTTACTGTCGTTTCTGGGTGGCTATCCTTTAAAATATCTCGCGTCGATACTGGGCGTCGGAATTTTGAGTCTGGCCTTGTTCATTTTAACCGCAAAGGCTTTTCCTGATGCGATGAAAGGAAGCAGGATCAGTACCTGGTCCAACAGGATTGAAAATTTTGTTTCAGGCGATTCCGAAGACAATTATCAGGCCGAAAAGGCCAAGATTGCCATTGCGTCCGGAGAGATTTATGGGAAGGGACCGGGCAAGAGTGTTCAAAAGAATTTTTTACCCCAGTCATCATCCGATTTTATTTATGCGATTATTGGCGAAGAGTTCGGTTTGATCGGTGCCATCCTGATCCTCATTTTTTTCCTGGGCTTGTTGTTCCGGTTTGTCATCATTGCCACAAAGGCATCCACTATATTCGGCACCCTGCTCGCTCTTGGAGTAGGACTGCCCATTGTTTTTCAGGCGATGATCAATATGAGTGTCGCAGTTGGACTTTTCCCGGTAACGGGACAACCTTTGCCACTGATCAGCACAGGGGGCACATCCATTTGGATGACCTGTTTTGCGATTGGAATTGTTTTGAGTGTAAGTGCGGCCAACCCATCGGCAGAGGAGCTTGGGAAACCAAAAAAAGAATTAGAAAACCCATTGGATATATTACATGAAGCAGTCGGTTAACATATTATTAAGCGGGGGAGGCACGGGTGGTCACATATACCCGGCTGTAGCCATTGCCAATGAATTGAAGTTGAGAAACCCTCAGTCTAAATTCTTGTTTGTGGGTGCCAAGGGAAGAATGGAGATGGAGAAAATACCCCAATTGGGTTATACGATACAAGGATTGAACATCAGTGGTTTGCAGAGAAGCCTTAGTTTGAAAAATTTATCTTTTCCCTTTAAATTGATCCAAAGCCTGATCAGGGCAAACAGGATCTTGAAGAAATTTAAACCCAATGTTGTGATTGGAACAGGCGGATTTGCATCCGGACCGACGCTTTATATGGCGAACAAAAGAAAAATACCAAGCCTGATACAGGAACAAAATTCTTATCCGGGCATTACCAATAAACTCCTGGCCAAAAAGGCAAACAGGATCTGCGTGGCATATGATGGACTTGAGAAATATTTTCCTGCAGAGAAGCTGATCAAAACAGGCAACCCAGTGCGTCAGGACCTGCTTGATATCAATACAAAAAGAACAGAAGCGCTGGTTCATTTCCAGCTTGACAAAAATAAGAAGACGATCGTGGTCTTGGGTGGCAGCCTTGGTGCAAGGGCCATTAACCAGGCCGTTGAAACATATCTGAGTGCGATTTTAAAGTTTAATGTGCAGGTCATTTGGCAGTCGGGAAAGTTATATTATGAGGAGTACAAGAGACATAACAATACCAAAGGAGTACAGGTCCATGAGTTTATTGAGAAAATGGACCTGCTATACGCGGCTGCTGACATCATCATCAGCAGGGCTGGTGCCGGTACCATATCAGAATTGTGCATTGTCGGTAAGCCTGTGGTCTTTATTCCATCTCCCAATGTGGCGGAAGACCATCAGACCAAAAATGCAGCTGCTGTATCCGATCAGGATGCGGCTATATTATTGAAAGAAAGTGATATAAGTCAATTTGTAAAGGTTGTTGGAGACCTTGTTGACGATGAGGAAGTTCAGATTTCTTTAGGAAAAAACATTAAAAAACTCGCCTTGCCTGATGCTACGAAGCGCATCGTTGATGAGGTCGAAAAAATATTAAAATAGAATTATGTGCTAAATACTTTGGTAACTATGGCAACCTTATTGGATAGTGAGGGGATTATTTAAAAGGTTGTCATAGTTTTAATAAAATGTAAGAACATGAAAAAATACATCAACGTCATTAAATTTATACTTTCTCTTTTTGTCATTGTCTTGTTGTATGGTTTTGCCGCGCACAGAAATTCCCTTAAAGAAAGTAAGGACGTACAGGTGATTTTTGAGAATGGTGATAATCTGTTTGTAAGTTATGAAACGGTTAATAAGTTGTTAATACAAAAATTGGAGAGTAACTCTAAACAATCGAAAGAAAATATAAATTTGAATAATTTAGAACAGTTTTTGCGAAGCAATGAAATGATTGAAAATGCAGAAATATTTCTAACATTAAGTGGGGAATTAGGGGCAATAATTACACAAAGAACACCTGTTTTAAGAGTAGCTAATGAGACGGAAACCTATTATTACGATAAGTTAGGCATAAAAATGCCATTATCTGATAATTATTCTGCAAGGGTTCCTATAACCACTGATACAATTTCGGGTCAAGGAGAATTAGACATTATTATTTTGTCAAATATCATCAGGAATGATGATTTCCTAAGAAAGCAAATTATTGGTGTAGACCAGGTTAAAGGGTCACCTAATATCCAATTTGAATTACAGACCAGAATAGGGGATCAAAGAATTATTTTCGGGGATTTGTCCCGGATGGAAGAAAAAATTGCGAAACTGAAAGTTTTTTATCAAAAAATGATGTTGGACAGTACCATAAATGATTATAAATCGATAAACCTAAAATTTCATAACCAGATTGTTTGTGAAAAATAAAAATTATGAACAATAACAATATTGCAGTAGGATTAGACATCGGAACAACCAAGATCGTTGCGATGGTTGGCAGGCAGGATGCTTATGGCAAGATAGAAGTATTGGGTACCGGAAAGGCCAAGAGCTTAGGGGTCCACAGAGGGGTGGTAAACAATATCACACAGACCATTCAATCTATACAGCAAGCAGTTGATGAGGCCGAAAGTGCCTCAGGTGAAAAAATCGGTACTGTAGTGGTCGGGATTGCCGGCCAGCACATCAGAAGCCTGCATCACAGCGACTATATTACAAGATCAAATTCAGATAAGGTAATTGATGAGAACGACATCGAAAGACTGATCAATCAGGTATACAAGCTTGTCATGCTCCCCGGTGAAGAAATCATACACGTGCTGCCTCAGGATTTTAAAGTTGACGGTCAGGCGGAGATCAAGACACCCATTGGAATGTACGGAGGACGGCTTGAGGCTAATTTTCATGTAGTTGTGGGCCAGGTATCCTCTATCAGAAATATAGGCAGATGCATTAAAAGTGCCGGATTAGAGTTAGGCAGCATCACCCTGGAGCCTTTGGCTTCTGCGGATGCGGTATTGAGCCAGGAAGAAAAAGAAGCAGGTGTTGCCTTGATTGATATTGGTGGCGGAACCACAGATCTTGCCATATTCAAAGATGGTATTATCAGGCATACTTCTGTCATCTCCTTTGGAGGAAACGTCATCACTGAAGACATTAAGGAAGGATGTTCCATTATAGAAAAGCAGGCGGAATTGTTAAAAACAAAGTTTGGATCTGCATGGCCCGGTGAAAATAAAGAAAATGAAATTGTATCCATTCCCGGTTTGCGGGGCAGGGAGCCAAAGGAGATTACCCTGAAAAACCTTTCAAAGATCATTCATGCGAGGGTCGTTGAGATCGTGGAACAAGTTTTTCTTGAAATCAAGAACTACGGTCATGAAGAAAGTAAGAAAAAACTGATCGCGGGAATTGTGCTGACCGGGGGAGGCGCTCAGTTGAAACATATCAAGCAGCTGGTGGAATACATCACCGGAATGGATACGCGAATTGGATACCCGAACGAGCATCTGGCCAGTAATTCTGACAGTGAATTGTCAAGCCCGTTGTACGCCACGGTAGTGGGTCTTTTGATGAAAGGTTTGAAAGAAAATGAGAAAAGTGAGAAGATCCGCACTGAAATTGAAGCAGATTCCCTGAAGAAAGCACCAACGGCAGAAAAAGAAACGAAGAAAACAATTTTTGAGAAATGGGGCGAGAAGTTTAGAGATTTTTTAGATAACGCTGAATAACAATACAACCCGAAAAATAAAATAAAGTTATGAGTTTAGAATTTAGTAATTTATCTTTTGATTTACCAAAAAATCAATCCAATGTCATTAAAGTGATTGGCGTCGGCGGAGGCGGGAGTAATGCTATAAATCATATGTACAACAAAGGCATCAAAGGAGTTGATTTTGTGGTTTGCAACACAGATGCTCAGGCGCTTCAAAGCAGCCCGGTTCCTTATAAAATTCAATTGGGTGCAACTTTGACGGAAGGGTTGGGTGCAGGAGCGAATCCGGAAATCGGAGAGCAATCTGCCATGGAAAGCATGGAGGATATCAAAAATATGCTCAATACTAAATCTAAAATGCTCTTTATCACGGTCGGAATGGGTGGCGGTACCGGTACAGGTGCGGCCCCGGTGATTGCCAAGATAGCACAGGATCTTGATATTTTGACGGTCGGTATTGTAACCATACCATTTTCTTTTGAGGGAAAGATGCGAAATGAACAGGCACAGCAAGGGATCGAGAAATTGCGTGCACACGTAGATTCTTTGGTAGTGATTAATAACAACAAGCTCAGAGAGGTCTATGGGAACCTGGGTTTCAAAGCCGGTTTCTCAAAGGCGGATGAGGTTCTTTCTACGGCTGCTACAGGTATTGCCGAAGTGATCACCCACCATTATACTCAAAACATAGATCTTCGAGATGCAAAGACAGTCTTGTCAAACAGCGGAACGGCGATCATGGGATCTGCTCAGTCATCAGGATCGAACAGAGCTCAAAATGCCATTACCAAAGCACTCGATTCACCATTGCTAAATGACAATAAGATAGAAGGTGCCAAGAATGTGCTGTTGCTCATCGTTTCGGGGACTTCAGAAGTGACCATTGATGAGATCGGTGAGATCAATGATTATATTCAGTCTGAAGCAAAAACCAATGTAGACATCATCATGGGTGTTGGTGAGGACGAGGCTCTGGGAGACGCCATTTCTGTTACCATTATAGCTACCGGTTTTAATCCTGAAATGCAAAATGAGATTTCAAAGACCGAATCTCAGAAGATTGTACATAAACTGGTTGAAGAAAGAGAACAAAGAATGTTGCCGAAGAAAGAAAATCCGGTTGCAAAAAAGCCTGAAGTTACAAGGTATGAGTTAAAGGAAGAAGATTTTACAGCGGAAAAAGAGGCGGTCCAAAAAGAAGGGGTTCAAAAAGAAGCAGATAAAGAGATACTGAACAATATGAATGTGACCTATGAGGAGGTCACTAACGATGAGGCCGATTTTGAAATTACCAATGTGACCCCTGAGCCCCAATTATCTGAGGAGACAGAAGAAGAAGAAAGTAAGAATCAAATTTCATTCACCTTTGACCTGCCCATACAGAATGCTGAGAAAAAAGAGGCTCAGAATGTCAATGTGGCCAAAAAAATGAACATAAATGATATTGAGATTGTGGGCCTTGAGGTGATCAAGCCGGAGCCTGCACCAAATCAGGATCAGGATACTGTACGTTACACTCTTGAGGATGAATTTGCGGCCGAATTAAAAACGCTCAGAAATATATCTGAAGAAGAACAAGTAAAAGAAGAGGATGAGAATCTTAATTTTGAACTCAGGGTAAAGAAAAGTGATGCCATCGACAACAATGTGGAAGAGGTCTTGGAAGACAAGGATATATCTCCGATGAATTTAACCATAGAAGAATTGAGGAACAGGGCAGAGATCAGAAGGAAAAAAATGAAGGATTTCAATTATAAATTTGTTAATAAATTCAATCAGAATATTGACGATATAGAAAGTCAGCCTGCTTATAAGCGCATGGGTGTAGACCTGGATGATGTGCCTACTTCGTCGGAAAACGATAAGAATAATTCAAGAATGACATTAGGAACTGATGACAATGATGAAATTCAATTCAGATCCAATAATTCTTTCTTGCACGATAATGTTGATTAGTTTTTAGTTTTAGTTAGTGGGAAAGTCCGGAGTAAGATTTCATTTTACTCCGGATTTTTATTTTGAATGGAATGAAACAGATAAATTTTTATCAAAGGGAAGAAATCATATTTTTCATGACATGATCTTAGAAGAGATGCAAAAAAAAAGCGACCAGGGAAGGTCGCTTTTTGCATTTACGAAATTTTTATTTAGTCAAGACTCACAACCTCTTCCTGTGCCATAAGGGCGAAGAATTTGTTGAGATTAGGCATGATAATAATATTAGTTCGTCTGTTTCTCGCTCTGTTCTTGTAAGAAGAGTTATCGGTCAATGGAACGTAGCTGCTACGGCCTGCTGGAATTAACCTTGCAGGATCCACTTTGTATTTATTTTGCAATAACCTTACAATTGCAGTGGATCTTTTAACACTTAAATCCCAGTTGTCAACGATTGTTTCTGTATGTATACCCTTTGAATCTGTGTGACCTTCTATCATCACATCAATGCTTGGTTCTGCATTGATCACGTCTGCCAATTTTGACAATAACGGATGTGCGTTTCTACTTACCGTATAGCTTCCGGAATTGAATAATAGACTGTCTGCAACAGATATCATCACTACTGTTTGGTCTATCTCAACTTCTATTTCTCCTTCATTGTCCATGTTATTTTCATCAATAGATTGTTTTAGATTATAAGAAATCGCAATGTTCATTGAATCTTTAAGCGTTTTGGCATCGGCCAGTGCCTCGGCAGGCAATTTGGCTAAGGCTGCTTCTAAATTGGCTTTCATATTTGCCGACATGACGGTTGAATTGTCTGCCAAAAACTCCATTTTCTGATTATTGCTGTCCTGCAGGTTTTGGTTGTCAGCCTGCAAAGAATTGATTTGAGAGTTGTAGACCTCAACTCTTTTCTCAATTTTAGCAAATTTTGCCTCCAGGGCTTCTTTTTCAACAGTGGTCTTCTGAAGATCACCTCTGGTTTCCATTAAATCTTCTTCTAATTGTACATACTTCTTTTTCGATACGCATGATGTCAGCAACGTTGCTGCAACCACCAATGCCAAGCCTTTTTTGATCATAGTTTTTAATTTTAAGTTCATTTAGTGTTATTAATAATTTATTTTTAGTTTGGGAACAGGCCCGACATGAGCCTCTTCTTTTTTAAATCGCTCCAAAACTAAGGTTGAAATCTGAAGACAATCTTAATATTTGGCAGATTCTGCGAAAAAAAATGAAAAAATGTTGAAAGATTTACAACTGATAATGAGCAGGGTATACAAGTTATACAAGCTATTTCGAAAAAAAATGGACGGTGAATTTCACTGTCCATTTTATTGTTTTGGTAATTCTGACATGTTTATACACCCGGAAGATCTCCCTGGCCTTTGACTGGCAGGTTACTTTCTCCCATCAGATACAGGTCTACTTCGCGGGCAGCTTCTCTTCCTTCATTTATGGCCCAGACAATGAGCGATTGTCCTCTCCTCATGTCTCCGGCCGTAAAAATATGAGGCACATTGGTCTGGTAATTATGGGCTTTAAAATTGGTTCTTTCATCAAGTTCCAGACCCAGCTGGTCACTTAAAGTGTTTTCGGGACCTGTAAAGCCGAGAGCCAAAAGAACAAGATCACAGGGCCATGTTTTCTCTGTACCTTCCTTTTCAATCAGCTGTGGTCGTTGTCCGGGAACCAGTTTCCATTCTACTTCAACCGTTTTAAGGGCAACCAGTTCATTTTTGTCATTGGTGACAAATTCTTTGGTATTGATCAGCCAGTTTCTCTCACAACCTTCTTCATGCGAAGAGGAGGTTTTGAGCTGAAGAGGCCAGAAGGGCCAAGGCGTTTTTTCACTTCTTGAAAGTGGAGGCTTGGGCATGATCTCAAAGTTTGTCACAGATTTTGCCCCCTGCCTGTTGGAGGTTCCTATACAATCTGAACCCGTGTCTCCGCCACCGATAACAATGACGTCTTTATCTTTTGCCGAAATTGTTTCCTGCTTGTATGCACTTCCATACAGGGATTTGGTTTGCTGGGTCAGAAAATCCATGGCCTGCTCTACTCCTTTGGCATCGGAACCCTTGGTGGGCAGGTCTCTCTTTTTTGTTGCCCCTCCACAAAGCACCACCGCATCAAATTCGTTCAACTGATCAACAGGATAGTTCACGCCAATGTGGGCATTTGTTTTGAAGCCAATTCCTTCTTCCTCTAAAATTTTGATTCTGCGGTCAATAACCTCTTTTTCCAGTTTGAAATTGGGAATACCATATCGCAGTAAACCACCCACGGCATCATCTCTTTCAAAAACGGTTACCAGATGACCAGCCCTGTTGAGTTGTTGGGCGGCTGCGAGACCTGCAGGTCCTGATCCAACCACGGCAACTTTTTTACCTGTTCTTTCTAAAGGAGGGGAGGCTACGATCCATCCTTCTTCGAATCCTTTTTCCACAATATTCTTTTCAATATTCTCGATGGAAACAGGATCTTCTATCAATCCAAGCACACATGCTTTTTCGCAAGGTGCCGGGCATAGCCTTCCTGTGAATTCAGGGAAATTATTGGTAGAATGCAGTATTTCAAGGGCTTTTTTCCATTCACCCTTGTAGATCAGATCGTTGAAATCAGGGATTAAATTTCCAAGCGGACATCCGCTGTGGCAAAATGGAATTCCGCAATCCATGCACCTGGCACCTTGCCTTTCCTGTTCTTTGGTGTTTAAGGGAAGGGTAAATTCTTTGAAATCTTTGAGCCTTTCTTTTACTGCTCTGTTTTTTTCATCAACCCTGTCAAACTCAATAAATCCTGTTATTTTTCCCATAATTAAACTGTTTGTTGTGCTGCTTTTTCTTCAGCTAATCTCTCCAATGCTTTCTTGTAATCTGTGGGGATTACTTTAATAAATCTTTCCGCATGCTTGTCCCAATCTTCGAGTATTTCAAGTGCCTTTGAACTTTCAGTGGCGTGGTAATGATTCTGTATCAGGGCAAAGAGTCCTTGAGAATCTTCATCAGTCGGTTTTTCAAGTTCCACCATTTCAGTGTTGCACAAACCATTGACAAACCGGTTTTCAGGATCATAAACATATGCAATGCCTCCGCTCATACCGGCTCCAAAATTGCGACCTGTTTTACCCAGCACAACAACTTTTCCGCCTGTCATGTATTCGCAACCATGGTCACCCACGCCTTCAACTACTGCTGTTATGCCCGAATTCCTCACGCAAAATCTTTCTCCCGCAACACCATTGATATAAGCCTCTCCCTTTGTGGCACCGTAAAAGCACACATTTCCAATAATGATGTTCTCGTCAGCGATAAAAGTTGCCTTCTCCGGTTTTTTAACGATCAGTTTGGCTCCTGAAAGCCCCTTTCCAAGATAATCGTTCGAATTTCCTTCGATCTTCAGCGTCAGACCCTTTGTTGCAAAAGCACCAAAACTCTGTCCTGCCGACCCTGTAAAATTCACCTGTAAAGTGTTTTTAGGCAAGCCGTTGGCCCCGTAAATTTTTGAGATCTCATTGCTGATGATGGCCCCAACAGACCGGTCTGTATTGGCAATGGGATAATGCAGCTGCATTTTCTCTTTTCGATAGATGGCCGGGTGGGCATCTTTGATGATCTCAAAATCAAGGGCACCTTCAATATCATGATGCTGAATTTCTGTGTTGCGTATCACCTTTTGATGGTAATCGGATGGTTGGTACAATATCTTAGACAGATCGATACCTTGTGCCTTGTATTGCTCTATGGCCGTTTTGGCATTTATTTTCTGTGACTGACCGATCATTTCTTTCACTGTTCTGAACCCAAGAGAAGCCATGATATGTCTTAATTCCTCTGCTACGAAATACATGAAATTGATCACGTGTTCCGGGGTACCTTTAAAGTTCTTTCTCAGTTCAGGGTCCTGGGTTGCAATTCCAACCGGACAGGTGTTCAGATGGCATTTTCTCATCATGATACATCCTGAAGCCACCAATGGTGCCGTTGCAAAACCGAATTCCTCGGCACCCAGGAGGCAGGCGATGGCAACATCCCGTCCTGTTTTCAATTGGCCGTCACATTCCAGAATGACCCTGCTTCTCAGGTTATTTAAAACCAGGGTTTGCTGGGCCTCTGCAATACCAAGTTCCCATGGGAGTCCTGCATGTTTCAAGGAAGTCAGTGGCGAGGCGCCTGTTCCTCCGTCATAGCCTGAGATAAGGATGACGTCTGCTTTGGCTTTGGCTACCCCGGCAGCAATGGTTCCCACACCAACTTCAGAAACCAGTTTCACGTTGATCCTCGCATCCCGATTGGCATTCTTCAGGTCAAAGATCAGCTGAGACAGATCTTCAATAGAATAAATATCATGGTGCGGGGGGGGAGATATAAGCCCAACATAAGGAGTTGAGTTTCTCACCTCAGCGATCCATGGAAATACCTTTTCACCGGGAAGCTGTCCTCCCTCTCCGGGTTTGGCCCCCTGAGCCATTTTGATCTGTATTTCCGCTGCATTGGTCAGGTAATTGCTTGACACACCAAACCTGCCCGAGGCCACTTGCTTGATGGCGCTGTTCCGGCTGTCACCGTTGAGATCCTTTCTAAACCTTTTGAGGTCTTCACCTCCTTCTCCGGAGTTGCTTTTTCCTCCTATACGATTCATTGCAATCGCAAGGTTTTCATGTGCTTCTTTGGATATGGAGCCATAAGACATGGCGCCGGTTTTAAATCTTTTTACGATCTCTGTCCAGGGCTCAACTTCCTCAACGGGGATCGGATCAAGGTTTTTGAATTCAAAAAGCCCTCTTAGGGTCATCAGATTTTCGCTTTGTTCATTGATCATTTTTGAATACTGGTCATAGCTTTCAGTATTGTTCATACGAACCGCCTGCTGCAATTTTGAAATGGTGGTCGGGTTGAACATGTGCCTTTCACCATTTCTTCTCCATCTGTAATCTCCTCCGATATCGAGTTTAAGATTTTTATCAACTTTATTGTTGAAAAAGGCATTTTTATGTCTTTTCGATATTTCTCTTTCAATTTCGTACAAGCCGATACCTTCGATTCTTGAAGGTGTGTTCGGGAAGTATTTATTGGTAAATTTACTGTTCAGCCCCAGGATCTCAAAGATCTGCGACGCCCTGTAAGAATGAAGTGTCGAGATCCCAATTTTATTCATGATCTTAAGGATTCCCTTACCTATGGCCTTGTTGAAATTCTTCACTGCCTCTTCAGAATCGATACCTGAAATCGAACCGTTATTTACTTTTTCACGGATGATCTCATTCACCATATACGGATTAATGGCACTGGCGCCATATCCGAACAAAGTTGCAAAATGATGCGGCTCACGTGGTTCTGCAGATTCTATGATGATTCCGAATTTCGAACGTTTTTTTAATTTGTTCAGTGAATGGTGCAAATAAGAACAGGCCAAAAGCGCCGGAATGGGGCCATTGGCTTTATTTGCTCCGCGATCACTTAAGATGATGATATTACAGTTTTCGTCAACTGCTTTCGATGCATCCTGGACGATTTGGTCAAGGGCCTTTTCCAGGGCATTGAGTCCTCTTTTGATATCATAAAGCATGGGTATTTCACGCGCCTTATAATCCGGGTGGTCAATATTTTTTATTTTGTCGAGATCGTCATTGGAGATCACCGGATTTTGAATTTTCAATTTTTTACAATGGCCCGGTGCGGTTTCAAAAACGTTCCTGTCTTCTCCAACGGCAAGGCTGATATCTGTTATGATCTCTTCCCGAATTCCGTCAAGCGGTGGATTGGTGACCTGGGCAAACAATTGTTTGAAGTAATTATACAATAACTGGTGCTGATCCGACAAGATGGCCAAGGGGGTATCGGTTCCCATGGATCCAATGCCTTCTTTACCTGTTTTTGACATTGGGCTGATGATCGTATCAATGTCTTCCATGGTATATCCAAACATTCTTTGCCTGGTTTTATAGGGGGTCAGTTCGACCGGGCAGGTATTGCCCGTATACGGAACCTTAGAGAGTGGCAGCAAATTCTCGTTGAGCCATTTTCTGTAAGGATGTTTTTTGGTCACTTCATTTTTAACTTCTTCGTCTTCAATGATCTTTCCCTGGTTCATGTCTACCAGGAACATTTTACCCGGCTCAAGTCTGCCGTGTCTTACGACATCTTCAGGTTTGATGTCAAGCACCCCTATTTCTGAAGACATGATCACATAACCTCCCTTGGTCACAGTAAACCGAGAAGGACGCAGTCCGTTTCGATCGAGCAGGGCACCGATGTAATTTCCGTCAGTAAAGGGTACGGAGGCAGGACCGTCCCAGGGTTCCATGATACAGGAGTTGTATTCATAAAATGCCTTTTTCTCATCGGGCATGGTGAGGTCTTTTTCCCAGGCCTCCGGAACCAGCATCATCATCACTTCTGGCAAAGAGCGACCGGTCATCAATAATAGTTCTACTGCCATATCCATCGAGGCAGAGTCAGATTTTTTTTCAAGTATGATCGGATACAGCTTCTTGATGTCACTTCCAAAAAGATCACTTTTCATGAGCTCTTCTCTGGCTTTCATACGACTCACATTGCCTCTAAGGGTGTTGATCTCTCCATTGTGGCACATGAACCTGAAGGGTTGAGCCAGGTCCCATGATGGTGCAGTATTGGTAGAAAACCGCTGGTGAACCAGTGCGAGACGAGTGACCAGATCAGGATCTGATAGATCAGCATAATAATTCCTGATGTCTTCCGGAATCAAAAGTCCTTTATAGATCAGTGTTGTGGTCGAAAAGCTAGGTATGTAGAATTGTTTTGCATGCTTTAGACGCGAATCATATATTTTGTGTTCGGCGATTTTTCTTGCCGAATAGATTTTTGCGTTGAATTCAAGAGGGCTGAGCTCCTGACCGTTTTTTCCAACAAAGACCTGTTTGATAAAAGGCTCGGAAGCAGCTGCAATTTCTCCAAGGTGTTCCGCATTGACAGGTACATCTCTCCAGCCCAGGATATTCAGGTTCTGGTTTTTGATTTCGGATTCCAACACTTCAATACAATATTTGTATTGGTTGATTCCCTGAGGCATAAAGATCATGCCCACGGCATATTCCCCTGGCTCGGGTAAACTGAAATCACATACTTTATTAAAAAACTGATGCGGCAAATCAATAAGGATCCCTGCTCCGTCACCGGTCTTTCCGTCTGCGCTCACTGCGCCCCTGTGCTCAAGTTTGATCAGAATTTCCAGCGCATCGTGGATGATGCTGTTGGTTTTTTCTCCATTTAAGCTACAGATAAACCCTGCTCCACAGTTGTCGTGTTCGAATTCCGGTATATATACTCCTTGCTTTTCGTACGCCATAATTAATAAATTTTCACAAAAATAGCGAAATCCATAGATATTATTCAACAAAAATTGTTAAACCAAAGAAGAAATGCAATATCATAATTTTACACCAACAAAAAATGGGAATATTATAATTTCACCTTTGATTTTTGACGATATGAAAAGAAAAATAAACCTGTCTTAATCTAAAATATCGCGCAGTGCATTCTCCAGATTGGTGTATTTAAATTCGAATCCGGTACTCAATATTTTATCCGAAGAAACACGGCTGCCCTCAGTAAGCAGGACCGACCGCTCTCCCAGGATCATTTTGAGAACCCATGAGGGCGTGTTGGGGAGCAGTAATTTTTTTCGGAGCACTTTTGCAAGGGTATTTGTCAGTTCAAGGTTTGTGACAGATTCAGGGGCGCATGCATTATAAGGTCCTTCCAATGAACTATTGTTGATCGCATGAAGAATGATCCTGTTGAGATCTGCAATGTGTATCCAGGGAATCATTTGTTTGCCGGTGCCAAGGGCAGCGCCTACCCCCAACCGAATCGGTTGTGCCATTTTATCAAGAGCCCCTCCGTTTTTCATCATGACCACCCCTATTCTCAGATTGATCGTTTTAATGCCCAGGTCATTGATTTTATTGACCGATGCTTCCCAAAGCCTGCAGGTTTCACCAACGAAGTCTTTTCCAGCCCCATCGGTCTCTTCAAAGATTTTGTCAGTGGTTTGCTGTCCGTAATAACCAATTCCTGATGCTGAAATGAATGCTTCTGGCTTTTTTTTGCATTTGGACAAGGCCCTGTAAAGCAGCTCGGAAGTGGCTACACGACTTTCAATAATTTCTTTTTTTCTCTTGTTGGTCCACCTTTTATCGGCGATTCCGGCGCCTGCCATGTGCACGATATAGTCAGAAGTTTCAAGGGCCTCGGGTTCTATGAAATTCTCTTTATAATTCCATAAATAAGTTTTGAATTTTGAACTTGTGCTTCGACTTCTGCTCAGAACGGCTACTTCATACCCATTTTCTTCCAGAAAATGGGATAAATAGGTTCCTATAGAACCCGTACCACCGGTAATGAGAACTTTTGGCATGATCAATTTATTTGAATCTTATTTCAGCAGGGCTCTGGAAATTACGATTTTCTGGATTTCAGAGGTACCCTCATAGATCTGGGTTATTTTGGCGTCCCGCATCAAACGCTCTACATGATACTCCTTGACAAAACCGTAACCTCCATGAATTTGGACGGCCTCTACAGTATTTCTCATGGCCATCTCAGCGGCATACAGTTTGGCCATGGCACCAGATTGGGTATAGTCCTTTTTATTGTCTTTGTCCCAGGCGGCTCTGAAACATAATAATCGGGCCACTTCAATTTCGGTAGCCATATCAGCCAATTTAAAGGCAATGGCCTGGTGTTTGCTGATCTCTTTCCCAAAAGCTTTTCTTTCTTTGGAATACTGCAGGGCCAGTTCATAGGCACCAGATGCGATACCCAAGGCTTGCGAAGCGATTCCGATTCTCCCTCCTGCCAGGGTTTTCATGGCAAAGGTAAACCCAAAACCATCTTCACCAATCCTGTTCTCCTTGGGCACCTTGACGTCATTGAACATCAATGAGTGCGTGTCTGATCCGCGGATCCCCAGTTTGTTTTCTTTTGGACCCACCACGAAGCCTTCGGCACCTTTTTCAATGATCAGGGCATTGATCCCCTTGTGTCCTTTTTCGGGATGTGTCTGACAAATCACCAGGTATACCGAGGCATTATTTCCATTGGTGATCCAATTTTTGGTTCCATTGACCAGGTAATGATCTCCTTTGTCAATTGCCGTTGTCTTTTGTGAGGTGGCATCACTTCCGGCTTCCGGTTCACTGAGACAGAAGGCCCCAATGATCTCACCCGTCGCCAGCGGGACCAGATATTTCTGTTTTTGTGCTTCAGTTCCATAAGTTTCAAGTCCCCAGCAAACCAAAGAGTTGTTGACCGACATCACTACTGAGGCCGAAGCATCAATTTTAGATATTTCTTCCATGGCCAGCACATATGAAATGGTATCCATACCGCCACCTCCGTATTCAGGATCAGTCATCATGCCCATGAATCCGAGTTCTCCCATTTTTTTGATCTGTTCATGCGGGAATATCTGTTTTTCATCTCGTTCAATAACGCCTGGCAATAATTCATTTTTTGCAAAATCACGAGCGGCATCTCTGATCATGATCTGTTCTTCTGTAAGGTTGAAATCCATGGAAAAATTGAAATAATTAATAATAAACTGAATTGCCCAAAGATAGTTAAAATCTCAAAATGTATTTGTAATTTTACACAATATGGCAAATAAAAAGTGGCACGTGATCGGATTGATGAGCGGAACGTCTCTCGATGGCGTAGATTTAACATATGTTAAATTTACCTTTGATCAGGCTTATGATTTTGTAATATTAGAAAAAGAAGGCATAAAATATTCCGAATTATGGAAAAAAAAGCTGCAGGATGCCTTTACACTGTCGGGAGAAAAATTGACGAAACTCAACGCTGATTACGGTAAATTTCTTGGAGAGCTTGTTCTTGATTTCATGGATAGGTATGAGATCAAAAATCCGGATTTCATCGCCTCTCACGGACATACTGTTTTTCACCGTCCGGAACAGGGATATACCCTTCAAATTGGAAATGGAGCCTGTTTGTCTGCCGTATCAGGATGCAAGGTGATTTGTGATTTCAGGACACAGGATATTGCACTGGGCGGACAGGGTGCCCCATTGGTCCCGATCGGGGACCAATTGCTTTTTCAGAATTATGATTTTTGCCTGAATCTGGGTGGTTTTGCGAATATTTCATATCAAAAAAAAGGGCAAAGGCTTGCCTTCGACATTGGTCCGGCGAATATTGTGTTGAATCATTATACAAGGCAGATCGGTCTGGAATATGATGACAAAGGCCTCATGGCATCCGGGGGTGTCCTGCACAAAGGATTGCTGAAGTCCCTTGATGCTTTGCCTTTTTATACACTAAAACAACCAAAATCTCTGGGTTATGAATTTGTTGTGGAAACAATTTTGCCCTTGATCGATCGATTTGGTCTGAAGCCAGCAGATATTCTCAGAACTTTTATAGAGCATATAGCCGGGCAGATTGCCATGGTGATCAACAGGGTTGCGCTATCAAGTAAAAAGACGCATCATAAAACCCTGGTCACGGGAGGGGGCGCATTCAATGATTTTCTGATCCAGCGAATTGCTGCTTTTTCAGCATCAGAAATGGTTATCCCGTCGGATGAAATCATCGAGTTTAAAGAATCACTCATTTTTGCCTTTTTAGGATTGCTGCGTGAGAGGAACGAAGTGAATTGCCTCAGCAGTGTCACCGGGGCCTCAAAAGACCACAGCAGCGGAATTGTCTACAATGTGTAAAAAGTAATCAGATATATTATGAAAGAACTTTTAAAAAAATATGAAAATAAGTTACCCGAGATCGTATTTCACTGGAGAGATCAGGAAACTGAAGCCGAAGGTTGGACCGTTATCAACTCCCTGAGGGGTGGGGCTGCCGGGGGAGGAACGAGAATGCGTAAAGGACTGGATATGAATGAGGTATTGTCGCTTGCCAAAACAATGGAGGTCAAATTTACTGTATCAGGACCCAAGATCGGAGGTGCAAAATCCGGTATCAATTTTGATCCGAATGATCCCAGAAAAAGGGGGGTATTGGAAAGGTGGTACAAGGCGGTTACTCCCTTGTTAAAATATTATTATGGCACCGGTGGCGATCTGAATGTGGATGAGATCAATGATGTGATTCCACTGACTGAGAATTCAGGAGTCTGGCACCCTCAGGAAGGTGTTTTTAACGGACATTTTAAGCCTACTGAAGCTGAAAAGATCAATAGGATTGGACAATTGAGACACGGGGTGATCAAGGTCATTGAAAATAAAAATTATTCTCCAGAGCTGAGTAAAAAATACACCATTGCAGATATGCTTACAGGCTTTGGAGTAGCGCAGGCGGTAAAGCATTATTATGATATTTATGGTGGCGACATCGAAGGTAAAAGAGCCATTGTTCAGGGGTTCGGGAATGTGGGGTCAGCAGCGGCTTATTATCTGAACCAACTGGGAGCCAAGGTTGTTGGAATCATTGACAGGGTAGGAGGAGTGATCAAAGAAGAAGGATTTGACACCGAGGAA
This sequence comes from Flavobacteriaceae bacterium, assembly GCA_024644745.1. Taxonomy (GTDB): domain Bacteria; phylum Bacteroidota; class Bacteroidia; order Flavobacteriales; family Flavobacteriaceae; genus Lutimonas. Next base: position 9,166 of record JAHEHF010000026.1, on the reverse strand, counting down.
GTTCGTACCATGTTTCTCAATAAAAGAGGGAACATGCTTGTTGCTGAAAAAATGATCCCTTTTGATGAGATCAACCAGAAGATCTGGTCAGTTCCTGCAGAGATCTTTATTCCTGCTGCTGCTTCGCGACTGGTCACCAAAAAGCAGGTTGAACAGATGATTGACGCGGGTCTTGAAGTTATCTCTCCCGGAGCCAATGTGCCTTTTGCGGACGTTGAAATTTTCTTTGGTGCCATCATGGAGTTTACGGATCAAAAAGTGAGCCTGCTTCCTGATTTTATCTCCAACTGTGGAATTGCCCGACTGTTTGCTTATTTGATGGAGGACCAGCGGGAACTCCCCATGAGCGATCACTCTATTTTTCAGGACACTTCCGATACGATCCGAATTGCACTTGAAAAAACCTATCGTCTTCATCCGTATAAAACCAATATTTGTAAAACTGCCTTTGAGATTGCCTTGCAGGAATTGATAGGATGACCATCTTAAATGAGACAACTGAACTACAAGCATCAAATTGAAAAAATTGAGACTTGACACCAGTGCCATGACCCTGTTACTGTTTCAATAATTTTATTGTATTTAGACGACTTGAATATGATAAATTATTATATTTAGGCCTTTAAACAAAATCAATGGAGTCAATCGTCATCATCATTTTCGTATTAGGATATCTTGCAATTACCTTAGAACATAATTTAAAAATTGATAAAATGATCCCTGCTTTGGGGATGATGGCTGTGAGTTGGGCATTGATCTCCCTGGGTCACCTGAATGTTTTTGATGTCAATACAGAATTGCTTCAGCTCGAACCCACCCATTTGGATGAGATCCTGTTGCATCATTTGGGTAAAACAGCCGAAATACTGATCTTTTTGATCGGGGCGATGACCATTGTCGAGATCATCGATTATTTTAATGGCTTTTCGGCCATCAAGTCTTTTGTAAAAACCAATTCAAGAGTAAAACTGCTATGGATATTTTCTATCCTGGCTTTTATTCTTTCCGCTATCATAGACAATTTGACAGCGACCATCGTTCTGATCACCATCTTGAGAAAAATCATTTTGAAAAGAGAAGACAGGTTGTGGTTTGCAGGTATGATCGTGATCGGTGCGAATGCCGGGGGTGCCTGGTCACCCATCGGTGATGTTACAACCACAATGCTTTGGATCGGTAAAAAAGTAACCACGCTGAACCTGATCAAATATCTTTTCATTCCTTCTTTGCTGGCCATGGTGATTCCCGTTTTATTTGCTTCAAGATTGCCAGCCTTTAAAGGCAATATTGAGCAGATAGAAGAGGTGGAAGAAGAAAAAGGAGATGGATACAGCGGCATTATGTTATACCTGGGACTGGGGTCCATTGTTTTTGTCCCTATTTTTAAAACCATAACGCATCTTCCTCCATACGTTGGTATGATGCTGTCTTTGGCTGTTGTGGCCATCTTTGCGGAAATCTTTTCTAATGCCAGGATCTCTTTAACGCAAATAGATTCTGATTCAGATGAAGCTTCACAATACAGTCCCGTTCACAGTGCCTTGTCAGGAATAGAGTTGCCGAGTATCCTGTTTTTTCTTGGGATTCTGATGGCTGTTGCCGCACTGGAATCACTGGGCGTACTGTTCAATTTTGCGCAGGGCATGAATGAAACCATTCCGATGATAGGTACTGAACCTGCCATAGCAGGATACAAGGTTTCTGATCTGGTGGTGCTGCTCCTGGGCGTATCTTCAGCTGTTATTGACAACGTACCTTTGGTAGCGGCAAGTATTGGAATGTTTTCTGATCCGGTTGACAGCCCGCTATGGCACTTCATTGCATTTGCGGCCGGAACGGGAGGTAGTATGCTGATCATCGGATCTGCTGCCGGTGTAGTCGCAATGGGTATGGAAAAAATTAATTTTTTCTGGTATTTTAAGAAAATTGGATGGTTGGCCCTCATAGGATTTTTAGCGGGATCACTTGGTTTTATGGCCCTTAGGGTATTATTTTAAAACTTTAAGTAAACTTTCACATTTTCGGCACAATTTTAGTTCGTTTGATTCGTTGGGTTTTAATATTCATTAATTAAAAAATATGTCATTATTTTTACTTCAGGATACTGAAAATATGCCTGATAACGTTGAAGCAGCTGTTTCAGAAGAAAAAACGCTTTCCATCTTTAATCTGATCATGGAAGGAGGACTGGGCGGGCAGATCATCATCGCCTTATTATTCGTTCTGCTTTTGATTGGTTTGTACATTTATTTTGAAAGATTTCTGGCGATCAAAGCCGCCAGTAAGATCGATAAGAATTATATGAATCAGATCAGAGACAATATTCTCAACGGCAATCTGGAAGCTGCCAAGATCCTGAGCCGCAACAATGATTCGCCTGTGGCAAAATTGATCGAAAAAGGAATTTCAAGAATTGGCAAACCACTGGATGACATCAATACCGCCATTGAAAATGCGGGTAAACTTGAGATCTATAAGCTTGAAAAAAACGTAAGTGTTTTGGCGACCATCGCCGGAGCGGCACCCATGATTGGATTTTTAGGAACCGTTATCGGAATGATCATTGCGATTCATGAAATAGCCAATTCAGGAGGTCAGATCGATATAAAAATGCTGAGTGACGGTTTGTACACCGCCATGACCACAACGGTTGCCGGTCTTATCGTAGGGATCATTGCATATATCGCTTACAATCACCTTATCGTGAGAACCAACAAGGTGGTTTATCAAATGGAGGCGAATTCACTTGAATTCCTTGACTTGCTCAATGAACCGGTTTAACAAATTGCCATTTTAACATGAACATCAGAGGAAGAAATAAAATAAATCCAAATTTCAATATGTCGTCTATGACGGATATTGTTTTTTTGCTGCTGATCTTTTTTATGCTGACATCTACCCTGGTTACCGTTAATGCCCTTGATATCATTTTACCAAAGGCACAGGGTAAAACCGAGAACAATAAATCCACCGCGGTAAGCATCACCAAAAAGCTGGATTTTTATATCGATAAAAAGAAAGTGAAGGAAGGAGAGATCGAACAATATTTATTGGACAACCTGAAAAATAGTGACCAGCCCACTATTGTGCTGAGAGCCGAAGAAGGTGTGCCCATTGAAAAAGCAGTTAAGGTCCTTGATATCGCAAATCGCAATAAAATAAAAGTTGTGCTGGCGGTAAGGCCAAAATAATCATCACGAAAGAGATTGAATAGTTGCCCATATTAGATACCACATATAAAAGAAAATCTGCCGTACTCACTTCGATTATCGGGGTGTTGATCCTGCTGCTGATTTTTATGTTCGGGCTTACCTATCTGGATCCGCCGGAAGAATTTGGGATTGCCGTAAATTTCGGAACGAATGACTATGGCAGCGGTAATGTTCAGCCCGTGGAAGCACTGAAGCCTGCGAGTCAGGCTTCTGAAGAATCGGAACCGATCGAGGAAGTCATTGAAGAACCCAAAGAAGAAATTGTTGAGGAGGTCGCTGAAGAGTTGTCCGAACCGGCTGCAGTTCAAGAAGAAAGTGCTGAGGAAGTTATGACTCAGGCCGACAAGGAAGCTATTGCCATAAAAAAGGCGGAGGCAGAGGCAAAAAGACAGGCTGAAGCCAAAAGAAAGGCAGAAGAACGAAGAGTTGCTGAAGAGAAAGAGGCTAAAAGAAAAGCCGAGGCGGAACGCCAGGCAAAGATTGAACGCGAAAGAATCGCGGAAGCAAAAAGAGCAGCTGAGGAAAAGGCTGCCCAAGAAGCTAAGAAAAAGAATCTTGACGCATTGATGGGGGGATTTAGTGACAGCGACGGAAAAGCTGAGGGAGGAGAAGGAGATGATAATAAGGCCGGAGACAAAGGAAAACAAACAGGAGACCCGAATGCCAGTGGTTACTATGGAGTCGGGGGAGACGGCAGCGGTGGAAATTACCGGCTGGGCAACCGAAAAGCCCTGAGCAAACCCAAGCCAGACTATCCGTGCAATGAAGAAGGTAGGGTAGTGGTAAGTATTTCAGTGGATCAATCGGGGCGCGTGATTGCTGCACAACCCGGTGTGCAAGGCACTACCAATTCAGCACCATGCTTACTGGATGAAGCAAAGGAGGCGGCACTGAAGACCAGATTCAACGCAGACAGCAAGGCGCCCAGCAAACAGGTTGGAGCCATTATCTATAATTTTTCTTTATCAGAATAATTTTGAATTATCAAGAAACCTTGGATTGGATGTTTTCCAGGCTACCCATGTACCAAAGGCAGGGCAGTACCGCATTTAAAAAAGACCTCACCAATATCAAGGCTTTTTCCGATCACCTTGGCCGACCCGAACTGGGCTTTGAAAGTGTGCACGTGGCAGGTACGAACGGCAAGGGGTCTGTATCACACATGTTCGCCTCAGTTTTACAAGCCGCAGGATACAAAACAGGCCTGTATACATCGCCTCACCTGAAAGATTTCAGGGAAAGGATCAGGGTGAATGGTCAACCCATATCCAAAGAATCCGTAGTTGAGTTCATTGAATTGCACAAGGCGTTTTTAGAGCGTCAGAAATTGTCTTTTTTTGAACTTACGGTAGGAATGGCTTTTGACCATTTTAACAGGGAGCAAGTCGACATAGCCATTGTGGAGGTAGGACTGGGCGGTAGGCTGGACTCTACAAATATTTTAAAACCTCTGGTTTCGGTCATCACGAATATCGGATATGACCACATGCAATTTTTGGGCAACAGCCTGCCTGAAATTGCTGTAGAAAAAGGAGGCATTATCAAGCCAGAGACCCCGGTGGTCATAGGGGAGACCCAGGTCGAAGTGGCTCATGTATTTCAAAAGTTGGCACAAGAACGTCAGGCACCTATTTATTTTGCCGATCAGATGTCTTTTCACACCTATGAATCGGACCTGAAGGGAGACTACCAGAAAAAAAATAGGATTACCGTGCAGCAGACCCTCAGACTTCTGGACGGCATGAATTATAAGATTACAAAGCAAGCTCTGTTGGACGGGTTCAAAAATGTAACCCGTAATACAGGCCTGAAGGGGCGCTGGCAGGTATTGCAATTTCATCCGAAGGTCATATGCGACACGGCCCATAACAAGGAGGGTCTTCAATTGGTCATGAAGCAATTGGCACAGGAGTCATTCAGAAAATTACATGTTGTTCTTGGCATGGTCAATGACAAGGATCTTGGATCGGTATTGGGATACTTTCCAAGGGAAGCAACTTATTATTTTTGCAGACCTGATATACCGCGGGGCCTGGATGCCGAAGTGCTTATGAAAAAGGCAAAGGAATTCAAATTGACGGGAACCGTGTATAAATCAGTTCACGAGGCATACGCCGCGGCGCTGGCTAAAGCTGCTAAAGATGATCTTATCTATGCGGGTGGCAGTACCTTTGTCGTGGCAGAATTACCGGTTTAATTTTGTGCTGAAAAAACCTTAAATTTGATAGTGTCATTTTTATCATGTACTATGAAATTTAAAGTTATCCCCACGACCTTAATTTGCATTTTATTTTTATTTGCCGCTCCCCTGTCAGGACAGGAAGGCGAGGAAGACTTTGAACCCATGTATGTCACTTTGACCACCCTTCATGGGGTCGATGACTTTGATTTTGAGGAATGGAAAGAAGTGGAAAGAGAATTTTTTGAAAAAGTAACAAGTAAGATCGACCAGATCATCTCTCACGAGGTCCTGTTTGATTATTTTGCCCCACAGTATGGAGAAATTAAAGTGGTCAACGTCATCGATTCATGGGAAGATATCATGGCCATCAATGAGTCAAGACGTGCGCTTATTGAAGAGGCATGGCCTGATGAAGAGGAGAGAAAGGCCTTTTTTGAAAAGCAAAACAGTTTTTATAAAAGCAAACATTCCGATGAGATTTTCCTGACATCTCCCTATTCGAAAGATCGTGAAAAAGAGGCAGGGCAGAACCATCCATTTACCTTCATGATCAAAACAAATATTTTATCAGATTATGAAGATCAAGATTCCTATGCCAATTACAGGTTGTATTTTGATAAGGTGATCATGAACAACAGGAAAATTCTGGCTTATCAGCCCTTCAGACATTTCTGGGGGGATGACAGCAGGGAATTTATCGAAATATTTGTGATGGATTCGTTTTCGGATGCTGAATTATCTCAATATGAGAGCCATGCCCTTTTGTCAAAAATGTATCCGAATGAAAATGACAGAAGACAATTTTTATCCTCACTTTTCAGTGCCATTGAAAGTCAGGAAACCTCTTTTTACAGAAATGTTCCTTCCCTGTCAAAATAGGTATTATCATTCTCTTACAGACACTAAAAATTATTCAATAATTGTTTGTCAATATTAAAAACTAAATTATATTTGCATCCGCTTAGGGCAATTAGCTCAGTTGGTTCAGAGCACCTCGTTTACACCGAGGGGGTCGGGGGTTCGAATCCCTCATTGCCCACATCAATCAAAATCCCGATGAATGAAAATTCATCGGGATTTTTTAATTTCCACAAGGTCAGCGCCTGCGCTTAAACCTTGTGGAAATTAAAAAATCCTGCAATGCGCTTCAGCGCATTGGGATTTTAGTTGCAGTCGTGGTCGATTCAGGGATCACGCCAGTAATCCCATGGGAACATCGAATATCGAATATTTAATATTGAATGGCGAATGAGTTTTTTGTGAGGATTTTAGTTGCAGCCGTGGTCGATTCAGGGATCACGCCAGTAATCCCATGGGAACATCGAATATCGAATATCGAATTGAGAATATCGAATGGGTATCTAGATATGATTATAATTGCAGTCTTGGTCATTGTAGGGATCACGGAGTAATCCCCCTGGTAGGATTGAATGCAGATTTACGATTTGACCTGCCTGCCGGCAGGCAGGGAATGAAGATTTAAGAATCATTCACGCATTCAAACATTCAATTATTTTAGTTCAAACAAAAAACTTTCCCATAGTGTATAAAACTGCAGGAAAGTTTTCTTTTATAAAGGTGATCTTTAGCGCATTCGGCGGGAAACGCCAATTTTAATGATCTTAATTTGCCTTATTTGAAGGGACGCGATAAATGACATTATTACGCCCACCTGATGCATAGATATCACCTGAAGGACCAATGGTTACACCGTCAAAGAACCAGGTTGGAGGATATATATCCAGACCGGGACCACTTATTTCAAGGCCATCCACAATCGGAGTTGTATCTCCGGTTGGCAGGTCAATACGAGTTAGACGACCCTCAAAACCATCGCTACCCAAGCCTGTTTCATAAACTACCAAGCTTCTTCCTTCTTTGTCATATGCCAATCCTTCTGGAGAAGAAAGACCAGTTGTAAGCTCATTCTTTGTCTTAGGAGTTTTACCATCAAAACTAATCTGCCATATAATGCCCGTGTCATGATCAGCCACAAATAAGTCATTGCCATCTGTAGCCAAGCCACTGGGTGATACCAAACTGATTAGAGGTGATGAATTGTCACTGGCCCATACGAGGCCCTTCACTAAATCTGATACTACAATTTCATCTTGGAAGGCGATGGCATTAATTGGAATTTCTCCAGGTCCATACACTACACTGACATTTTCAGTTTGAGGATTCCAGATTTGAACATCTCCACTAAACCAGGAAGAAACCACTAATTCTTCTCCTTTCGCTGACAGTGTAAAAGGTAAATTCAAAGTATTTATCCCTGGGATCAAATACCCTTTAGAACTATTTACCTGCTTGCCATTACGTCCATCGAATTCCCTCAATTTGAATATGTCTGCAACGAACACAGCATCCTTACCGTTTGAACCTTCTAAAACGGCCAGGCCTTGAGGTGCTATCATCCCACCAGGACTGATAATTCGGGCTTGCCTGTTTGGAAGTATCTCTGCCACCCAGCCTTCGTCATTATTAGTCATGTATAGGGTTCCATCCGAGTCAAAGGCCATATTATCCAGCCCTGGTTGAAGGGTGGTGAAGGGGGTTACTTTATTATTGTTATCAATATCTATTGTAACAACTTGGCCTCCCTGATCGAGCACATAAAGCAAGCCATCCGGTCCGAATTTTGCAGATGCAGGATTGTCAAATTCTCCAGGTGTGAATCCTGCAATTACTTCAACGGTTCCTAAATCTACATCTACGGCAACAACCTGATTAAACAGGAACAATGGTCCGTAAAGGCGATCGTCAGGACCGACCTCAAATGCATTGAGAAAACCAAGACAGAATGGGTTATTTATTGGATCACATTTAATTATAGGTTTAAGGTCACTTAGATCGGGTTTAAGCTCATAAAGCCCATCACCTAGGAAATCTAGCCCTACAAAAAGACGTGTTCCATCACGCGAGAATGTAATCGGATTAACACCAGGGGCAACAAACCGTTCGGTCATTATTCCGTCAGGGGTCATTCGTCTTACAAATCCGGTAAGTATATCTGTCCAATATATTGATCCGTCAGGGCCAAACACAAGATCGTCAGGTGCATCCACTCCGTTTTCGTGAGTAATCCGGTCGATGATCTTCCCGCTATTCTTATTCATTACGATTATTTCCTGACCATTGACACTGGCGATGTAAAGATTGCCATCTGGTCCGATGTCGATACCATTGGCTCCTTTCAAAGTTGCACCACGGGCGAACACTTTTAAATCAGAATTTTGTCCATTTTTAGCATTGGCACTCACATCATCCAGTTTAACATCCTCGCTACAGGAAAAGAGACTTACAAGCAACATAGCCATTGCCAGCTGAGAGATCATTTTTACCAAGTTTGGTTTTGTTGTTTTCATAAGGGGGTTTGGTTTTAGGGGTTAATAATTAGAAAGGATTCACAAAAAAATGATGAACCATCTTAAAGGTACTTTAATTGATGTACGGTCCTGATCAAAACAGGACCAAAGCACCCATATATTGTCCCAAAGGGAACTAATAGTTTCCGAAGAGAATTTTATAAATATTTGAAAATCAATAATGTACCCTGACGAGGGTATGCCTTTCAGTAAAAGAAAAAGTTCTTATAAGTTTTGACAGATGAATTGATCAGTAAATAATAGCAGAGAAACGTTTTAATTCACCGGTTGTGTCCAGGCGGTTTCATAAAGCAGATCTTCAATGGGGTTGTCCTGTAATTTTGAGGAAATGATTTTAGATCTTACAAAGAGCAGGTCATCGGTTATTTCAAAGCTGGCCTTAT
>JAHEHF010000077.1 GCA_024644745.1 Flavobacteriaceae bacterium | reverse complement strand
TGATGCGAGGCGGACCCCTGAAATCCAAAAAGGGTGTAAACCTTCCAAATACAAATATCTCACTGCCGGCTTTGACCGAAAAAGACATTAAAGATGCCATTTTTGCCATTGAACAGGAAGTTGATTGGATCGCCTTATCCTTTGTGAGAACTCCAGAGGATCTGGTGAAAATAAGTGACCTGATCAAAGAAAAATCAAACTACAAAATTCCTGTCATCGCCAAAATTGAAAAACCCGAAGCTGTTGAGAACATAAATCATCTCACCTCTTATTGTGACGGATTGATGGTGGCTCGGGGAGACCTGGGGGTTGAAATTCCGATGCAGAAAGTACCTATCATTCAGAAAATGCTCGTTCGCAAGGCAAAAGAAGCTCGAATTCCTGTGATCATTGCCACACAAATGATGGAGTCAATGATCACTAGTCAGATTCCGACAAGAGCCGAGGTAAACGACGTGGCGAACTCTATCATGGATGGTGCCGATGCCGTAATGCTCTCTGGTGAAACCTCTGTTGGCCAATTTCCGGTAGAAGTGATCAAGGCCATGAGAAGTATCATCACCAGCGTTGAGGATTCTGAATTGATCGAAGGATATGTACAGGGTGTAAACTGCATCAATGAGCGTTATATATCAAAAGCGGTGTGCAGCAACGCAGCCAAGCTGGCAGATGAAATAGGTGCTGCGGCCATTACAACTTTAACAAACAGCGGATATACGGCTTTTCAAATATCGGCAAGAAGACCAAAGTCAAACATTCTGGCCTTTTCAGACAACAGAAGGATCCTGGCAGGATTGAATCTGTTATGGGGAGTCAAGGCCAAATTTTATGACAAAATGGTAAGTACAGACGAGACCATTGAAGACTTGAACAAAATTACACTTGAAAACGATTATGCCAAGAAAGGTGATTTTGTCATCAACCTGACCTCTATGCCCGTGATGGCAAAAGGTATGGTGAATACTTTACGTGTTTCACAATTGTAAGAAAATTATATTTGGCGGTCTCAATTGCGGTTCAATTCTTTGTGCAGCAATTGAATTCCGTCTTGTATCAGGTTTTTATAAGAGGGGTTCGCTGAGAGTTTCTCGAGATGGGCTTGGACTTTTTCAGTCAATTCATCATTTTTTTTTCGGTATATCAATTCATAGATCTCAAGAGTAAGCAACCAGTCCTTAGGATATTTTTCGCATAGAATTGAAAATATATCTGACAGCTTTTTCACATCAAGGTCTTTTTTTCGCCTCATCTGATTTACCTTTTCATAGAAGGAAAACAGTTTTAGTTCATTTTCACCATAATGGATCTTATGGGTCTTTTCTTTAGGGATCTCATAAGAAAAGTCGTATGCATTTGGATCGGCAATTCCTGAAAAAGCAGATTCTACGCTTTTACCCACCGCCATGTCATAAATTCCCCAGGAAGGGTGAAACAGGACCCGGTCATGATGCTTGACCAGGCAATTTTTAAATGAGATCAGTATGATCTTGCCCTGTAGATTCCTTTTCCCAGTTATGATCTCTCCCTCTACGATGATTCCTCCCTCAAATTGCAGTTTCGTCTTTCTTCCTTCGTAAATTCCATAAACTTCGAGATCAGTTGGAGACATGTTTTCAATGGCAAGGTTGATTCCTTTTAATTTTCCGACCGGAGAACCAAATCCTTCCCGGTGGTATTCCTTGGCATGCCCGATGAGCTCTTTGTTTTTATATGCCAGGGCAGTAGGCCCTTCCGTTTTAATATAGATCGGGCGGTAATTCTCATCTGCGATTACCTCACAAAATTTCCCGGAAATCTGAATACCCGTACTCAATTCAATCGTTCCGTGGTCTCGTGCATCAATTAATTTTTCAACACCCCTGAGCCCACCTCTTCTGAGCGCCATTTTATTGGCAAATTCTTCCAGCACAAAACTCAAATGAGCAAAGTCGGGCGTCACAAACAGTTGCGGCTGAGGTTTTGTAATATCAAAAGCAACATCAGAAGCCTCAATGGTATAAGGCAGTTTCTTTACCTGACTTCCCATGCACCACTTGCTCTCGCCAATCGATGACAACAGGCCTGCTCCGTAAATTTTGGGAGCCTGTATCTCACCGATCAATCCGTATTCTACGGTCCACCAATGCATGTTCCTGATCCTTGCCATTTCACTTGGTGCTCCCATGTCTCTGCTGATTGCGGCAATTTCTTCCTCGGCCTCAAGTATCTCTTTTTCAGGTGTATTCGGATCTTCCTTGATGATGGAAAGATGCCTGATCGCCTCGTATAATTCATAATCTTTGGCTGACGAAATGGCCTTTGATCCTATTTCCCCAAAACGACGAAGGTATTCGGCGTATTCCGGATTAGCAATGATCGGCGCATGCCCTGCAGCCTCATGAATAATGTCCGGCGCCGGTGTATACTCAATATGGTCAATGGTTCTGATATCGGCGGCAATCACAAGGGTATTATAGGCCTGAAATTCCATAAAAGCATTTGGGGGAATAAATCCGTCAACTGAAACTGCTGCCCAGCCAATCTCTTTCAGAATTCGGTTCATTCCTTCCATCCTTGGTATTTCATCCGCTTTGATACCGGTCTTGATCAGGCCTGGCAGATAAGATTCGTGTGCAACATCTTTTAAATAATCCATATTTTTTCGCATCACATACCTCCATACCGCTTGATTTTGAGCAGTATATTCATCGTAAGGTTGCTTTAAGATAAAATCCCTAAGGTGGTTGGGAAGTTTATCCAAAACACGGTTTGAAAGATATTTTCTATCCATAAGATGCCTTTTTGGTAAAGTTAGACATTTTATAGATTCATTGCTTTTTAAAGTATTCATGCTCCAAACAATTGAATTTTAATTAATATTCATCTTTTTCAGTCATTTCTTGCAAATATTTGTGCTTTATCATCTTTGAAAGGAAAAAATGAAAAGAAAAAACGACTATATAGTCATCTGTAATTTTTTCGGTGCTACCATATCCTGATCTGATCGAGAATTAGTGGCATCCTCCCTTGTCAACTTTTACTTTTTCATCAAAATCCTGGCGTTTGAGAATTCAATACTGTAGTGCTTTATCAGGCGAAGGAGAAATTCATCAATTTGGTCTGCAACAAATCATTTTTTCATTAAATTCGCAAGGAAGCATTTATTCAGATTCCATTTTCCATGTTAAAATCAGGGTTTTTCATTTTTGTCGTTTTCACCGCCATGTTTTCGTGCAAATCTGTGAAGATCGTTGACAAGCCCATTACATTTGACAAGGAAAGAAAAGAACTCACCCTGGAGTATATGGAAAAAAGGTACGGAATCGTCACCTCCAGTACTGAGATAAAACCAAAAATGATCGTGGTGCACTGGACAGCCATTCCGAGTCTCGAAAAATCATTTGATGCCTTTAAAGACAGCAGGCTGCCCAATTGGAGGCCTGATATTACAAGTGCCAGTTCTTTGAATGTGTCTTCGCAGTTCCTGATAGACAGGAACGGAACGATTTACAGGTTACTGCCTGAAACGACCATGGCCCGTCATGTCATTGGTCTGAATCATTGTGCCATCGGGATTGAAAATGTGGGCGGAACGGAAAAGACCCCCTTGACCAAAAGACAGCTAAAAGCCAATATCAGACTGGTCAAATATTTAAAGGAATCCTTTCCTGAGATCGACTATGTAATCGGACACATGGAATACACCCAATTCGAAAATCACCCTTTATGGAAGGAAATCGATGAAGGATACAGAACCGAAAAAACTGATCCTGGTTATGATTTTATCAATAAAATCAGGAATGCAACCTCATCCTACGAATGGAAATCTGTACCATCAAAATAAATCATATGTTTAAGCACCTTATTTTTCTCCTGTTACCCTTTATATGTTTCTCTCAAAGCAAAGACCTGCATCACGATCTTTTTCAGTCTTATGACTCTTTTAAAGAATCCTCACTGGAAATCAGAAGATTTAAGCACAGCGATGTAACCTCTCTGCTTGACAGCCTTAAAAAAGAAAAGGACTTTGAAGTGACCATACTTGGCCGATCGATCCAGGGAAGAAATATTTCAATGGTCAGTATTGGTAAAGGAGACATCAATGTTCTGTTGTGGTCACAAATGCACGGTGATGAGCCGACAGCTACCGCAGCCATCTTTGACATATTCAACTACCTGAAAACAGATCAAAGTCTCATTGAAAACCTGAAAGTGCATTTTATTCCTATGCTGAACCCTGATGGTGCAGCGTCCTTCTCAAGGAGAAATGCGATTGGTATCGACATCAACCGTGATGCTGTGGCATTGCAATCACCAGAATCCCGAATACTCAAGAATACACGTGACAGCCTGCAGGCCAAATTCGGATTCAACCTTCACGATCAAAGCAAGTACTATAACGTCAGAAAATCTGAAAAACCGGCCACGATCTCCTTTTTGGCACCGGCCTTTAATTACGAAAAGGACATCAACGAAATCAGGGGCAACGCCATGCGTATCATTGCTCAAATGAACCAAATCATACAAGGTTATGCGAGAGGTCAGGTTGGAAGATACAACGACGAGTTCGAGCCCAGGGCCTTTGGAGACAACATGCAAAAATGGGGAACAAGTACCATTCTCGTAGAATCAGGCGGGTATTTGGACGACCCGGAAAAGCAGTTCATTCGGAAATTAAACTATGTTGCGCTATTATCTGCCCTGCAAATTATTTCAACCGAAGGCTATAAAAATGCGACCCTTGATCAGTATTTATCAATTCCCAAGAATGACCATAAACTATATGATCTCAAAATTGAGAACCTTAAATTTTCTTATCTGGGGATGGATTTTGAAGTAGATCTCGGCATCCAACATATTGAAAAAGAAAACAAGGACCATTCGGCATTTTACTATCTGGGAAAAATAAGTGACATAGGAGATCTTTCGACACATTATGGTTATAAAGCCCTTGATGCCCATGACCTGACCTTTAAGAGCGGAGAGACCTACCCTAAAATTCTGGAAGATTTTGAAGCCTTTAAAACCCTTGACTTTGAGAGCCTGATCAGAGAGGGATATACCTCTGTAAGTATTAACAACATGCCGGAGGAAGTTAAATTCACTTCCTATCCGATGAATATCATGAACCTTGAAAAAATAAGAATCCCCAAAAATAACGCCATGCCAAAATCACCTGTGGCTTTGGGCAGCGACGCAACATTTTTGTTGAAAAAAGATGACAAGGTCGTTTACGCCGTTATCAATGGCTTTGTGTATTCTTTAAAAGACAACGAAAATGAGGTCAGGAATGGAATTGTAAAATAATATATTTTAATTCTAATCATGTTTTAAAGTGAAATCCTTTTTTACAATTCTTATCATCATTACAGTTACCTGCTCTTCTCTTCATGGGCAAAATGTACAGGTGAAGGTCATCTCTTCGGAAAATGCGATCGAGATCACAGGTGCCGGCATCAGAGATCTTTCAGGTGTCCTGAATTGTGAAACGGATGAAAATGGCATGTGCCTCCTAAAAGAAGCAGGCACTTATAATATCAGTAAAGAGGGCTATGAGCCCAAAACCCTCAAACTGGAAGAAAATGGGCTCACCGTGGTTGAATTGTTCGAAAAACCTCAAAACCTGAATGAGGTCCTTATCAAATCAAATCATTTTCAAAGCGAGTTGAAAAAAATTCCGGCTTCAATATCTTTGATCTCAGCCGATGTGATCCAAAGCAACAATACGGTAAACATCGCTCCCGTTCTCAATTCGTCCCCCGGGGTCTATATGCACAACGGGACCCTGAGCACGAACAGGATCACGATCAGAGGAATTGGTTCAAGAACGCCATTCGGAACCAGTAAAATCAGGTCCTACTACCAGGACATCCCGCTAACAAACGGATCAGGTGAAACAACCATTGAAGATATTGAATTAGGTGGAGTAACCAGAATGGAAGTGCTCAAGGGTCCTTCTTCCAGTTTATTCGGTTCGGGTCTTGGCGGAGTGATTCAATTCATCCCCGACAAAGGGCTCTTTAATACCAATGCCCTGCAAACGACCTACACTTTTGGGTCATTCGGCTTGCAAAAATTTTTGGTCCGCGCCAATCTTGCAAACAAAACCAATTCGGCCAATATCATTTACTCCAATACGCACAATGACGGCTATCGTGAAAACAATGAACTGAAGAGGCAAAACCTTTCATTTGCTTCAAATCACTATTTGAATGAATCCGATAATCTGGTCGTCATAGCCAATTTAATCGATCTGAAAGCGTACATCCCAAGTTCACTGGACCAGGAAGATTATATCAATGATCCTGAAACTGCAGCTTTTACATGGGGCAGATCTAAAGGTTTTGAGGACTATACCCGCCTGTTGCTCGGATTATCGTGGCAACACGATTTTACTTCAGGGGCAAAACTGATCAGCAGTGTATTCGGTAGTCTCCTTAACGCATATGAGGCCAGGCCCTTCAACATATTAGAGCAAAAAACTCACGGAATGGGAATACGCAGCCGATTTGTGAACTCCAGTGTCCTTTTTGAAAAAAAATTGCAGTGGACGGCCGGTCTCGAGTTGTTCCGTGATTTGAATTCCCTCAAAACCTTCGACAATCTTTATCAAGATTTTCCGCCGGGTACCGGCAGCATCAAAGGGGACCAGTTAAGTGATTTGCAGGAAAAGAGGAATTATATCAATCTTTTCGCAGAGGGGAAATTCCACTTTTCAGAAAAGACCCTGTTGGATTTCGGCTTTAATTTTAATCAGACCTTTTACCGGCTTGAAGATAAATTTAACGGTCCTGCAAAGGATCTTTCAGGGGATTATGATTTTAAGCCCATTGTATCGCCCAAAATTGGAATTACCCATCAGCTTCATGAAAACGGAATGATCTTTGGCCTGATCAGCCATGGTTTTTCTCCGCCGACCCTGGAAGAAACCCTTTTGCCCGACGGGTTGATCAATACCAATATCAGACCAGAGACAGGATGGAACTATGAGCTTGGCAGCAGGGGCAGTTTCATCAAAAACATTTTTAACTATGAGCTGTCTTTGTATTACATGGATATCGATAACCTGCTTGTGGCAAGGCGGACCGGGGATGATCAGTATGTAGGGGTCAATGCGGGTAAAACAGCCCATAAAGGCATCGAGATCAGCCTGAATTATATGATTCTGAACCAGCCTTCAATAAAGATCTCTCATAACAACGGGTTTAGTTTTAACGATTATAAATTTGAAGATTTTAAGGACCTTGAAAATGATTACTCGGGCAATGACCTTACCGGAGTCCCTGACAAGATTTTTAATTCCCAGCTATTTATACATAGTAAAACAGGACTGTACGGAAATATTGCTTACCAGTACATCGGGGCCATACCTATCACTGATGACAACTCCGTTTACTCAGATCAGTATCAATTGGTCAACACCAAAATAGCTTATAAGAAATCGATCGGAGAACATTTTCAATTGGATGTTTACCTCGGTTTTAATAATATATTTAACGAAAAATATGCCGCTATGCTCCAGATCAATGCCAGTAGTTTTGGTAATAATGACCCAAGATATTATTATCCGGGAGAACCTTCCAATTTTTACTCGGGCATGAACCTTCAGTATACCTTTTGAAAAATCGTACCTTTATACTTCAAAATACAGAATTATGAATAAAATAAGTTTTCTTCTCATTATCTTTTCCTCCTTTATGCTGCAATGCCAGAAAAACAATGAATTCAAAGATGACAATGATTTCAGCTACAAAGCTGAAGCCGTCATTGAGGATCTTGACATTGCCTGGGGAATGGTATTCCTTGATGACGGTTCAATGCTTGTAAGTGAACAGGATGGCAGACTGATTCATTTCAAGGACGGCGAAAAGACGGAGGTCAAAAACATTCCCGAGGTCGTTTATGAAAACCAGGGAGGACTTTTGGATCTTGAGCTGCACCCGGATTATAAAAACAATGGCTGGATCTATTTTTCATTTTCCGGGAACACTGAAAAAGATGATCAGGGGTCCAATACCACGATCATGCGAGCCAGGATCAGAGAAGATCAATTGATCGATCATGAGATGATTTACAAGGCCAGCCCAAATAGTAAAAAAGGACATCACTTTGGTTCAAGAATTGAATTTGACAATAATGGCTATCTCTTCTTCTCCATTGGCGACCGCGGCAGCAGGGACCAGAACCCTCAGGATATCAATCGTGATGGGGGAAAGATTTACCGCTTGAATGATGATGGCAGCGTTCCTCAAGACAACCCATTTGTGGGTAAAGCGGGTGCAAAAACTGCTGCTTACTCCTATGGACACAGGAATCCCCAGGGTATGGCTCTTCATCCTGAAAGTGGAGAAATCTGGGTTCATGAGCACGGCCCAAAAGGAGGTGATGAAATCAACATCATTCATCCCGGTAAAAATTACGGATGGCCTGAAATAACCTATGGGGTCAATTATGACGGATCCACCATTACCAAAAATACTTCCTTGCCCGGAATGGAAGAGCCCCTGCATTACTGGGTTCCTTCAATTGCGCCCAGCGGTATGGCCTTTGTGACGAGCGATCAATATCCGGGCTGGAAAAACAAGCTCCTTGTGGGCTCACTTAAATTTCAATACCTGAATTTGATCACCCTCGAAAATGACAAGGTCATCAAAGAAGAAAAACTTCTGGATGGACTGGGTCGTGTACGCACGGTCAGAATAGGGCCCGATGGGTATATTTATGTTTCGATAGAACAGAAAGGAATCTTCAAGTTGGTTCCCAACGAAATTTAAAGCATCAAAAAAGCAGGATAACAGCGTTTTATTTGCTTTGGAAAAAGGGATTTTTTTCTAGTAAAAAGGCGTCAAATCTTATATGTTCCGTATCTTTGCATCTGAATTTTTCAATACAGTTAAAGCCATGGAAAAAAAAGTTATTCTGATTATTCTCGATGGATGGGGTGAGACCCAGAATCCTGATGTTTCTGCGATATATAAAGCCAAAACCCCTTTTTTTGATTCCCTGTTAAAAAATTACCCCAATGCAAGCCTCAGAACTGACGGACTGCATGTCGGTTTGCCTGATGGCCAGATGGGTAATTCTGAAGTGGGACATATGAACCTGGGGGCAGGTAGAATTGTTTATCAGGATTTCGTAAAAATAAACAATGCCGTGGCTGACGGTTCAATCGCTGAAGAAAAAGTGCTTAAAGAAGCCTTTTCTTATGCTAAAAATAAAAACAAAAAAGTTCATTTCCTTGGGCTTTTATCGGATGGGGGTGTTCATTCACATATCAACCACCTCAAAGGACTTCTTGATGCGGCCAACAAATCAGGCCTGGAAGACGTTTATGTGCATGCTTTTACTGATGGAAGGGACGTTGATCCTAAATCCGGAATTGGATTTGTAAAAGAAATTGAGGATCACATGGCTCATTCAACGGGTCAACTGGCCTCTGTTTGCGGAAGATACTATGCCATGGACCGTGACCAGAGATGGGAAAGAGTAAAACTTTCTTACGATGTGATGGTAAGGGGTATCGGAGAAACTTCATCCAACGCAGTTGAAAGTATCCAGAAGAGTTATGACCAGGGTATCACCGATGAATTTATCAAACCCATTGCCATGGTTGACCAGAAAAATAATCCTATTGCAACCATCGAACCAGATGACGTGATCATCTTCTTTAATTTCAGGACAGACAGAGGAAGACAGCTGACAAGGGTTCTTTCACAGGAAAATTTCCAGGAATACAACATGCACAAAATGCCACTGCATTATGTAACAATGACCAATTATGATGATTCGTTCAAAAATGTTTCGGTCATCTATCCCAAGGACAACCTTTCTGAAACCCTGGGTGAAATTTTGGAAAAAAGCAATAAAAAACAGATCAGGATTGCGGAAACTGAAAAATATCCGCACGTCACCTTTTTCTTTTCGGGCGGAAGGGAGACAGAGTTTGAGGGAGAAAAAAGATTGCTTTGCCCTTCCCCGAAAGTGGCGACCTATGACCTTAAACCAGAAATGAGTGCCAATGATATCAAGGAAGCCATCATCCCGGAACTGGAAAAAGGAGAAGCAGATTTTATTTGTTTGAATTTTGCAAACACAGATATGGTCGGGCATACAGGTGTTATGGAAGCGGCCATGAAAGCGGCAGAGGCTGTTGATGCCTGTCTTGAAAAAGTAGTGACCAAAGCACTGGAAAACAATTATTCAAGTATTATCATTGCGGATCATGGAAACAGTGAGACCATGATCAATGAGGACGGATCGCCAAATACGGCGCATACGACGAATCCGGTTCCCTTGATCCTGGTTGAAAGAGATAAAGAAAATAAAATTAAAGACGGAGTATTGGGAGACATTGCTCCTACAATTCTCGATCTTCTTGATATCTCCAAGCCTGAGGCAATGACGCGCAACACTTTATTGGTATAGTAGATCATTCCTTAAAAGACCCTGTTGCGGGATATAAGAAAAAGAGAAAGGCTTCGTTTAAATAAATGATGAAGTATGTTAAAGGGCTTTAAATATTAGATTCACGGCCCTTTTATGATTAGCTTTGATAAATGCATAAGATGAGAATGTTACCAAAAAATTCCTTATTGATCGCCGTTGATTTTGACGGCACGATCGTAGAAGACGATTATCCTAAAATTGGCCCTGCCAAGATCTTCGCCTTTGATACACTGCTGGAATTACAGCAAAAAGGCCATAGATTGATCTTATGGACCTACCGCTATGGTGACAGGCTGCAGGAAGCGGTCGATTTTTGCAAGAAAAACGGTCTTGAATTCTATGCGGTGAACAAAAGTTATCCTGAAGAAAAATTCGACGGCAGCATCAGCAGAAAAGTAAATGCCGATGTATTCATAGATGACAGAAATGTTGGAGGCCTTTTAGGTTGGGGAGAGATCTATCAGCAATTGTTAAAAACAGAGAAACCAAAAGAGCATAAAAACAAGAAAGGGCTTTTTGGGTTTTTAAGGAATAAATCCTGATTTAAACACAGCCGAATTTTGCGCTTCTTGAGGAAACTCATAAATTTCAGGAAGGCCAAATTAATACGGTTTTCTTTTATTCTTTTCCTTTTTTAAAATATCTTTGTAACGGCTTTTTAAGCACGCTCTGTAAGCGTGCTTGTATTGTCAGAAAAGAATTTTTGCATCATGACTTGATTCAAATCATTTGATCGTGATCAGAAATCCTTATTCACCTTCAAATCAAAATAACCCGTATATGAAGTCACAGAAAGCATACCGCATATTTGAACAGAGCATCCATGACTATCACAAATCAGATCATGTTGATACCCCAATAAATAATCCTTTTGAAAAAGACGATATCAGGCATCTGTTTTATCATAAGAACTGGGTTGACACGGTGCAATGGCATCTGGAAGATATCATCAGGGATCCGGAGATCGATGCGCAGGAGGCCCTTGCCATAAAAAGAAGGATTGACAAGTCAAATCAGGTTCGCACAGACATGGTGGAGTATATCGACAGTTATTTTCTGGACCTCTACAAAAGTGTTCAGATTAAGAAAGGTGCTAAAATCAATACTGAAAGTCCCGCCTGGGCCTATGATCGCTTATCTATTCTGGCACTAAAAATTTACCATATGAAGGAAGAGGCCGAGCGTTCAGATGCTTCAGAGGAGCACAGGGCTGCTTGTAATACCAAACTTCAGGTATTATTGGAACAAAGAACGGACCTGTCTACAGCGATTGATGAATTACTGGAGGATTTTGAACATGGTGAAAAATATATGAAGGTTTACAGGCAAATGAAAATGTATAATGATGACAGCCTAAATCCAGTCCTTCGTGCCCGAAAGTAAAAGGTCCCGTCCAAAACATCTTTTGATCATGAGAGTCTCTGCAATCGGAGATGTAGCCATGATCGTTCCGCTTGTTCTGGGTTTGCGGCAACAATATCCTGCACTGAAAATTACAGTATTGTCAAGAGCCTTCTTTGAACCCTTGTTCAGAGAGATTCCGGAAATTGGGTTTTATGCCATTGATGTAAAAGGAAAACACAAAGGGATTTTAGGATTGTACAAATTGTTCAAAGAATTGAAACGATTTCATATCGATGCCTTTGCCGATCTGCACAATGTCTTAAGGTCAAAAATAATTGGTTTTTTCTTCAGACTGAGCGGGATTCCTGTTGTCATTATGAACAAAGGCAGGGCTGAAAGAAAAGAACTGACAGCGCTAAAGCCCAAAACCCTTTCTCCCATCAAACCTATCGTAGAAAGACATGCAGAAGTTTTTAAAAAACTGCAATTACCCGTTTCTCTGAAGCAGATCCAATTGTTATCTGCATCCGAAATTTCTTCTAAAGTCAAAATATTAGCAGGAGAAAAGAGCTGCAAATGGATTGGAATAGCTCCTTTTGCAGCCTTCAAAACAAAGATGTATCCTTTGGAACTCATGGAACAGGTGATTGAGCAGCTCGCTTTGAAAAATGTAAAGATCTTCCTATTTGGGGGCGGAGATCAGGAAGTAAAATCGCTTGACAAGCTGTCTTTGCTCAGTGAAAAATGTATCAGTATGGCAGGCAAGCTCAGTTTTAAAGAAGAACTGCAGCTGATAAGCCAACTGGATCTGATGCTCAGCATGGATTCCGGCAATGGCCATTTGGCAGCTATATACGGCGTACCGGTGGTCACAATATGGGGCAATACGCATCCCAGTGCAGGTTTTGCCCCCTTTCGACAACCTGAAGCAAACTGTATCACCCCGGACAGGATCAAATACCCCTTGATCCCAACCTCCATTTACGGGAAAAAGATCGTTGAGGGTTATGAAGATTGTATGGCGAGTATCAGTCCTGACCAGGTGATGAAGACCCTTATAAGGTTTATTGAGGACTGAGCTTTCACCGATTGATTTT
>JAHEHF010000076.1 GCA_024644745.1 Flavobacteriaceae bacterium | reverse complement strand
CATACCCATACCTAATGGTATTGTATCATTGATTTTGTGAATGAGGCGTATTATCCGTATTTTAGATTCCGTACGAAGCCCAAATAGAAATCAAGCATGCTACAGTCACAGAAGAAAATTAAAACCCATCATACCTTTTGCCGTATATGTGAGTCTTTATGTGGTCTTGAGATCAACACAGAAAACAATAAGGTCATTGCGATCAAACCCAATGAACATCATGTTGCTACGGACGGTTTTTCTTGTGTAAAGGGCTTGTATCAGCACGAAATGTACCAGTCGCCTGACCGATTGAAATTCCCTTTAAAAAGGCAGAAAGACGGTTCTTATAGCCGGGTTTCATGGCCTCAGGCCTTGCAGGAAATAGGAGATAAGGTAAAACAGTTACACAAAGAGGAAGGGGCTGACTCCATTGGAATGTACGTGGGCACCGCAGCCGGTTTTAGTGTATTGCATCCAGTTTTTGCACAGGGTTTCATGACCGGATTGGGTTCTAAAAGTATGTACAGTTCATCCACACAGGATTGTTCCAATAAATTTGCTGTTTCCAAACTCCTTTACGGGTTCCCTTTTACCCTGCCTTTTCCGGATCTTGACAACACAAATTGTCTCATCATTGTGGGTGCCAATCCGGTTGTTTCAAAATGGTCCTTTTTGCAGGTGCCCAACCCTGTCAAGAAACTAAAAAATCTGGAAAGAAGGGGTGGTAAATTGTATCTGATCGATCCCAGAAAAACAGAAACCGCAAGAATTGCTGGTGAGCATCTGTTTATCCGTCCTTCCACAGACGTCTTTTTTTATCTTTCTTTTCTGCATGAGCTCATCAGTCAGAATGGTGTCGACAAACATGTTGTACAAGATCATTGCAGCGGGATGGAAGCCATCACTGAATTGGCAAAAGACTGGCCTGCTGAAAAGACAGAGCAGGTGACCGGAATAAAGTCGTCGGACCTGAAAAAAATGGTTCGTGATTACATCCAGGCAGAGGGTGCGGCCTTGTATTGTTCTACAGGGGTGAATATGGGGGGCAACGGATCCCTGGCTTTCTGGCTGCAGGAGGTGATCAATGCCATGTCGGGAAATCTTGACAGAAAAGGGGGTACCCTTGTTGGAAAAGGGGTCATGGATTTTATAAAGTTTGGGGTCAAAAAAGGGATTCTCATGCGTGAGGACAAAAGCAGGATTGGCGGGATGACTTCGGTAAATGATGCTTTCCCGGGGGGACTGATGGCAGATGAAATTCTCACACCTGGCAAAGGACAGCTCAAGGCGCTGTTTGTGACCGGTGGAAACCCTTTGATCACAATGCCGAATTCGGAGAAACTAAAATCGGCTCTGCAGAAATTAGAGCTCCTGGTGACCCTCGATATCTATCAAAATGAAACAAGTTCTGAGGCCCATTTTGTTTTGCCCTGTACTGATCCTTTGCAGCGACCTGATCTGCCGTTTATTTTTCCATTGATGCTTGGTCTCCAGCAAAAACCCTATATACAGGCCACCAAAGCTGTGCTCGAACCCGAAGGAGAGCAACTGGATGAAAGCTCCATCTATCTCAACCTGGCAAGGGCATGTGGGATGCCATTGTTTGGTTCAAAAATGGCCCAGTCTTTTTTTACAGGGATCCAGAAGTTTTATACGAAAAAAAACAATAAAAATCTGCCATCTTTGCCCCAGGAGGCGCTGCTTAACGGATTGTTGCGACTTACCGGGCAAGCCTCTTTCAAAAAAATCCAGAAAAGTGGCAATGGAATGCTGAACAAGGAACACCGTCCCGGAAGTTTTATCCCGGAACGGGTGATGACATCCGATAAAAAAGTTCATTTGGCTCCTGATGCTTTACTGGAGCAGGCGCAAAAACTGAACACAGACTTTGACAGGGAAATGGACAATTCACAGCGATTTAAACTGATCACCAAACGCGCCGTTACAACACATAACTCCTGGACCCACAATATTGAGCGTATGACCTCGAAAGGAAGGAATACCAATTATGCCTATTTGCATCCTGCAGACATGAAAGATCTTGATTTAAGGGAATTGGACCTTATTGATGTTCATTCAGAAACGGCTTCCATCAGGATAGCTGTGAAAAGTTTAAAGACACTCATGCCAAAAACAATTGCTGTACCTCACGGCTGGGGGCATCAACATGCAAAGGGCTTGCGTCATGCCAATAAAACAAATGGAGTGAACGTCAATATCCTGGCAGCAGATGGTCCTGAGAAACTGGACAAGGTATCAGGAATGGCTCATTTAACAGGTATTCTCGTAGATGTTGAAGCAGCCAAAGAAGTCATGCAACCCACCTGGTCCGGAATGTGATCTCATGGAACGGAAATTTATGATACATTTGAGATATTCAGAGCGATTTGTTTTGTACATTTATAAGACAATTTCAGTTGATACATTCAAGATGTATTGATATAGTTCTTCTGACAATTAAAGTGATTTATTCATTTTCAAACAAAAGTTTAGAATTATGAGAAAAATATTTTTTGCTGCAGTTGTTTTGATGTTACCATTTATTTTGATCGCTCAAAAAAGGAAGCCCCATAAGGTCTGGATTAAACAGATGGATAATTCCACAGTAATAAAGGGTTTTTTATACAGTGCTGACGATGATTCTGTCAAAATCAGCAAAACTATAGCGGGTATTGACAGTACATCTGTAATCAGAGTGGATGCCGAACGTATAAATCTGATCAAGTTGAGGAGAAAGGGAAGAATTGGAAGAGGTATTGGTATTGGAGCAGCATCAGGAGCCCTGCTTGGGGGAATCCTTGGTCTGGCGGATGGTGATGATGAACCTGGGTGGTTTAGTGCTACCAAAGAAGAAAAAGCTGTTGGTGGAGGAGTATTATTGTTTATACCTGGTGCCGCCGTAGGGGCCGGGGTTGGTGCGATAAAGAAGAAAATTGTAATTGAAGGGAATATGGAAAATTACAGAAAGAAGATCGTTGAGTTAAGGACTTACTCATTGAACTCAAGTGTAGATCATTAATTTTGTTTCCAGATCATGAAGTATCTTTTTACCAGTATTTTTTTAAGTTTTTCCTTTGGCTTGTTTTCACAGCAGGTCAACCCGAACCCATGGCTTGTAAAGTCTGATTCGGAGAATGAAATTACCTATCGCAATCCTGTTATCCCCGGTTTTTATTCAGATCCCAGTGTTTGCAGGGTTGGAGAGGATTATTATCTCGTCACAAGTACCTTTCAGTTCTTTCCCGGTGTGCCTGTATTTCACAGCAAGGACCTGGTGAATTGGAAACAAATTGGCCATGTCATTCACAGGAAGGAGCAAATCCCAAAAGACCTTAATATTTTTGCACCTACTTTGAGGTATCATAAGGGAACTTTTTATATGGTGACCACTAATGTGAGTACGCAAGGTAACTTTTATGTAAGGGCTACTGACCCTTCCGGACCTTGGTCTGATCCGGTATGGTTGGATATAGATGGAATTGATCCTGACCTTTTCTTTGATGATGATGGCAGGGCTTACGTTGTATCGTCAGAATTCGAACTCACAGAAATTGATATCACCAGCGGAGAACTCTTAGGAGAAAAACGAAAGGTTTGGAATGGTTCGGGTGGAAGATATCCCGAAGCACCTCACATCTATAAGAAAGACGGATTCTATTACCTTCTGGCCTCTGAAGGCGGTACCGAAGAGGCGCATTCTGTGACCATTGCCAGAAGTAATTCCATCTGGGGCCCATACATCGACAATCCGGCGAATCCAATTGCCACACATGCCAATGTTGCGGGAATGAACAAGCCTATACAGGGAGTAGGCCATGCGGATCTAGTTCTCGCTCATGACGAAAATTGGTGGATGGTACTGCATGGTTATCGCAGTGTAACAGGGTATCCACCCCACCACACGCTGGGCAGAGAAACCTGCCTGGTTCCTGTGAACTGGCCGAAGGCTGGCTGGCCGGTTGTTAATGGGAATGGAACCGTTCCGGTTGATATGACCTGCCCGACTTTACCTCAACTTCCATTTGAACCTGATCCTGTGCGTTCTCAATTTGATGGAGATGTATTAGGGCTGGAATGGAATTATATTCAACCACCCGATGAAAACAGTGTTCAATTGGGAAGAGAGAAAGGGAAGCTCAGCCTGTTGGGTTCATCAAAAAAAATTGGTGAGAATGGTAGTCCAAGTTTTGTGGGCAGAAGAGTCACCGATGTAGAATTCACCGCCGTGACCCGGCTGGAATTTGAACCCCTGGGGGATCTTGAAGAGGCGGGAATGATCTTATTGAACGATGCATCTCATTTTGACATCCTGGTTGCCAGTAAAAAACAACAAAGGTTTTTGGTAGTGAAATTGCAGTTTGGGCAAACCCATTATAGGTCAGAGAAGATTGAATTGGAACCAGGCCCTGTGGATTTAAAAATTGAAGGGACAGGGTCTGAATTTATTTTTTCTTATGCCCAAAACGGAGAGGCTTTTAAAATCATAGAAAAAGCTGATGCTCGTTTTTTAAGTACCGAAACGGTAGGTTGGTTTACGGGCGTTTATATTGGATTGTATGCGACAGGCAATGGAGCTGCCTCCAATGCCGTCGCAAATTATGATTGGTTTGAGTATATTGGGGAGTAATATTCATGTTTTGTAGCATACTTAGCCAACAACACAAATACATTCTACATTCATATTTCTTATGTCCTTTTGCCTTCATGTAAAAGAACGAAAAAATCATAGCTGCATATAAATACAAGGTCTTTACTTCATTCTCTCATTTATGCATTGCAGCATTTTACCTTTGCCGTCTTATTCCGGCAAAAACCTTTCTTTACCTTTCAATCCAACAACAAAAGCGTCAGCATGTCCGTCTTTTTTGATTTTTTCCATATGGTCAAGGGCCTCTTCATTGGATTCAAAAACACCTGAATAAAAACGATTAAAGCCATCATTGTAACGGTGATTGAATAGAACCGATGAATCTTCATAGGTGTTGGTTTTCACATTTTGAAGGAAAGCTCCAATTTGAACCGTATAAACCACATTGTTATTGTTAAAGTCATAGGCGGCACCATTCAGAACATGAGCGTAGTCCTTTTCAATACTTTCAATTTCAGCAAGGCGTTCTGACTCGAGCAGGATTTCCAGATCCCTAAGGTCGGCTGCTTCTTCAGCTAATCTCTTCGTTTCGGCATCAATCGTAGCAAAGGCAGCTACATAATCTGCTTTAGAACCTGTGGCTTGTACGTCAAGTTTAATAGGAGCCGTTGGTTCGTTATCGATGATTTCCGAGGCGAAAACGTTCAATTCATCCCCGTCTGCAGCATTGTCTGATGCAAAATAGAGAACGCTGCTCTCGTCTACCATAGGAAAGATTTCCCGATCTTGAGAGTTGATTTTTGAGCCCAGATTTGCCGGCTTTCCATAGGTGCCGTCCTCGAGCAAATCAACCTGGAAGATATCTGTTTTTCCTGTAGATTCAGGTCCGTCAGAAACAAAATAGAGTTTTGTATCGTCCGCGTTAAGTGCAGGATGACCTGTAGAATGGTTTTTCCCATTAAAAGGAAGCATCTCCAGGTTTACCCATTCACCATTTTCCTTCACACTGGCTTTGAACAATTTGAGATGGGTCGACTTCTTTATCTTTACATCAATCGCATCACCTTTCTTCACCTTGAGTTTTTTGTTGGCACTAAAGAAAACGGTCTTCTGATCTTTTGTGTAGGAGATCATGTTTTCCTGAATGTCAAAATCAGGATCGGCAAGCAGCAAATCGTTGACTTCAAACTCATCATTATAGGATATTTCTTCTGAAGAAAATTTGGCAACCGGATCATCTTTTACATCCTTTCCGGCATTTTTTAAAACATGTCCTGCATCGGCATACGACTGGTTGAAAATGTCATCAGTTTGGGCATAAACTCCTTGGGCACTTTGGGCAAACATTCCGAATGGAACAACTGCCAACATCATTGTCATTACTTTTTTCATCGATCTAATTTTTTGGGAAAACAAAGCAGAATTTGAATTCGGATTAATACAGTTACAACATAAAGAAATATTTACACATTTGATAGGTGCTCATTTACAAGTTATTAAGAGATTTATTAACGGTTTTGTCAGGTGCAGTTCTGTATTCATGCCTACACGGATTCACTCATAGCGGCAATGTTACATATGGCAACATGCCTGCTAAATTCTTATTTCATCTGTCTTTTTTCTCCTGATGCAAATGAAGCATTGCATTCTTGCATCAGTCCGCACACCTAAAATATATTTGGTTTCATGGTTTTATTTTTGTAATATTGGATAGCACATTGATATTTAGGCCATAAGAAAAGTTAACCCTCTCTAAAAACTTCTATTATGAATACAAAATTACCCGATGAAATAAATTCAGCTAATAGAATTAGCAGATTTGCCAGAAGGAATTATGAGATTTATAAAGAACATTATAAATCCAGAAACCTGAACACCGTATTGACTTTGGATGAATTTATGGAGAATTACCGAACCCAGTAGCGGGACTTACCAATAAAATATATAATTACAGGTTGATTAGAACCAATAGGCCATTTGCAGCTTTATATCTTAATACATCAAACTAAAGGTGCATTGCGGTATCTAAAGGCCAGCGTTTTCAGAGCTATCTGAACACTTCCTGGAATGGATTTTTTATTGAATCAAATTTATGGTTTTTTGATCCAAATGTGCACATCGATCGCAGCGATGATTTGTATTTTGATCTTTCATATCAAGCTCATTAAATATTAACCTTAAATCGATTAATTATGAAAATCAGAAAAGAAGATCTTTCTATTGCTATGGAGGGACCAGGTACAATTTTAAGAAACCAGGGAGGATTCGGAGGGATGGCCATAGCCTACAACGAACTCCCGAAGGGAACCGACTTCAGACCCTTGTTGAACGGGCTGAGCAATGACAGTTGCCACTGTCCTCATTGGGGTTATATCATAGAGGGTTCGATTCGAATTTTTTATGATGATCAAACCGAAGAGCTATGCAAAGCAGGAGAGGTTTATTACTGGCCGGCCGGGCATACCGGGATTGTTGAGGAGGATATAAAATTTTTAGAATTCAGCCCTCAAAATGAGTTTAAGGAGGTCATGGACCACATTGGTAAAAAAATGTCAGAATGAACCTTTAGGCAGATGGGCATGACATGATTGGAAATTTAGCATCCGAGTAAGTGCTTTTTCAAATTCTCCTCAGACTTTTGACTTGATTTTTTTATTTCAATCTGTTGGTGTGAAATTTTGGTATACTTCATTAGATGAATTGAGCTGTTTTATAGGAAAGATTTCATGAAAATGTGTTAACTTTTATCTCAAATTCGTGATGAAGTGCAAATGAAAAAAAGAACCAAAGTCATATTGATCATTCTTGGGATTTTATTCCTGGGTTACAAAGGTCTTGAAATATGGATGGAGAATCGATTGGGGTCTATGATCAACAGGAACCCGGATCGTGCTTATAATATCCAATACAAGTCTATTGACCTGCATACTTTTTTTAAAGGGGTAACCCTCGATGAGGTGGGTATTGTGCCGATTAAGGTAGATAGTGGTACCGTTATTCGGGGAACCGTCAATTATGCCAATATGGATGGTTTGGTTTGGTATGAACTGTTCTTGAAGCGAAAGCTGAATATTGACGGAATAAGGTTTATCAATCCTACTTTCGTGATCAACCTGGGGACAGATTCAATTAAAAAATCATCCGGCGCAGGAATTCAGGATCTTTTTGGAGATATAATTTCAAGGGCAAAACTGAGGCGTTTTGAGATTGAGAATGGGTCTTTTATCGTTATGCAACCGGGTAATCAAAAAATCAGGGGAAGATGGAGTAACTTTAACCTGATAGCTAATGACATCAAGACAGACTCTGTGATGCTGAATCATATCATACCATTTGAATTAGGGAGTCTTGAGACCTCCTTGGATAGTATGTCTTATATGATCGATGAATTTACACGAGTAAGTTCCGGAAAGCTTTCCTACACGATGACTGGAAGTAAACTTATTTTGAATGACCTACAGATGAAATTTGTGCAAAATTGGATGGAGGTGAGCAGGAGCCTGGGTCAGCAGACCGACCTGATGGAAGTGAGCCTGGAGGAAGTCTATTTTGAGGATTTAAAGGCATCGAGTGGTTTTTACACTGACCTTGATATCGAGGCCAGTAAGATTGCTATAAGGGGATTGATTTTCACTGATTATCGCGACAAGAACATGCCCAGACCTCCTGATAAGGTAAAACCCATGTTCAAAGGGATGGTCGATGCGATTCCCATAACAGTGAAAGTGGATACCATTCTTTTGGAGAATGCCGCTGTTCATTATGGAGAACTTGGAGTAGGTAAGAGTGAGACTGGAAAGTTGCGTTTTGAGGATATAAACGGCACCATCACAAAGTTGACCACGCTTCCTGAAGAGCAGAAAAATTACAAGGCTTTTGAAGCGGATATAAGATCTAAACTCAACGGACATGCAGATGTTTTTCTCAACCTCACTGTACCTTATGATCGGGAAGCTTTTCACCTGACAGCTCATGTAGGTGAAATGGATTTGACACGTTTAAACGAAACTGTTGGACCTATGGCAGGAATAGAAGTTGTTTCGGGTAAAATGAACGGGATTCAATTCGAGATGGACGCCACTGAATACCGTTCCAGGAACAAGTTGCAGTTTGACTATTCAGATCTGAAAATAAATGTGATAAAAGAGGGGAAGGACCATGAGAATCATTCAAATGCCTTCCTTACTTCCATAGCCAATTCGGCAATAAGGAGTCATAATGTTCCCACCCAGGGCAAATACCTGACAGCATCATATGTTTCTGACAGAAACAGACAGCGGGGTCCTTTTAATTTCATGTGGCACAGTTTGTCGGATGGGATGACACATATTGTTCCCGGCACCATGGTACAGAAACTATTGGGGGTAGACAATAAATCCAAAAAACAGGAAAGAAGGAAAAAGAAAAACAGGAAAAATAGATAATGCCATAGTTTAGTGCTTCAATGATCAATGCATGAATGATTGAATGGTATTTTATAGCCTTATTTTTTCCGTTAGGAAAATTTATTCACAGTTTTCAGCAAGAGTCACTCCATCATCATACCAGATCAACATGAACCCGCCAAGGCTTGATAACTGATCTTCATTTGCCTGGATGCATGTTAAGGGGTTATTTCTGACATCAAGATTGAAGAAGAATCCCCAGCTTGAAATATCAAGCACAGCTATGTTGTTATTGCTGATATCTATATATGCAAGTCCTTTGAAATCTTCCATTCCTGTTACATCGGAAATATCTCTTCCCGAGACATCAAGCTCGGGAATATTTATGATGTTGAGAGTTTTGACATAATCATCCATAACGTCATCAATTTCCAGGTCAATGAGAGCTTGTTCAAACTGATCGTCAGGAATATAGGTTTTATCATCATTTGAAACGGAACAGTCGACGGAATATGATACCCCGTCATCTATAGCAAGTGCAGCATCAAATGCTCCAGCACCAATCCATGCTCCTGTCCATAAGTGAGCAGGGCTGATATTTACACAACTTAGTTGATTATGGGTTGCAAGGAAAGAAGCAGGGTTCAAAAAGAAGTTTTGTGAGATATCCAGGCTTGTAAGTTGGTTATTATCGCAAAACAAAGATTCTAAAAATGAGTTTTGAGAGATATCCAAATTTACGAGGTTATTGTTGGTTACAACCAATATCCTCAGGTTTTCAAAGTCTTCAATGCCTGTAAGGTCTTGAATTCCCATGTTTTCCAACCTCAGTTCTTCAGTATTTATGATTGAAGCCGAAGTAACATAATCATCCAAGACCGCGTCTAAACCAAGATTTATTAATGCCTGTTCGAAATTGTCATCGGGTACATAGGTTTGTGCTCCATTGGCTGAACTGCAATCGAGGGAGTAAACAACACCTTCATCTACTTTCCAGCCGCCAAATTCATTATTGGTAACGCATCCATTTTGTACACAGTCCAGTTGTTCCTGATTTACATTAACACAGGTAAACAAATTATTCAAAGCTTTAAAATCCCATAAAACAGGCAGGGCTGAGATATCCAGGTTCGTAAGTTTATTATCATTTAATAAAAGAAATAAGAGATCTGAATTATGAGCAAGATCAATCGTACTGAGTTCATTGTCAGATGCGTTCAGAATAATCAAGCTGGTAAAATCTTCAATACCGGTAAGGTCACTAATTTGTCTGTTTGAAATATTAAGTTCTTCAATATTTTTGATGTTGTCACTTAATACATAATTGTCTAGATCGTGATCAAAGCCATCATCTATCAAAGCCAATTCAAAATTATCATCAGGAATGAATGTCCATAGTGATTCATTTCGTTCAAATGTGGCTGTGATGTTCACGGCCTTATCAATTGTAACAGTTAATGGATTTGCTGTTCCCTGTTGATCACCAGACCATTCTTTGAATATCCATCCTTCTGCAGGTTCCGCTGTTAGTTTCACCTTGGTGCCTGATTCATAATTTGTTGAAGATTTTGCCAATACGACCTCCTGTCTGACGTTTCCTTCTCCTGTGACATCAATATTCAAAGCGTATTCAATTCTTTCAAAGACGGCGGTTATAAATTTGTCTTCAGTCATTACTATTTTCATGGGATTCTCATTGCCGCCTGCGTCACCGGTCCAGTTTTTAAAAGTATATTCCTCATTCGACTGGGCAGTGATTTCAACCTCGACTCCTTTGTTATACATCCCGGAAATAGGGCTGATGCTTCCCGATCCTTCAGGACTTACTTGTGTTGAAAGCTGATATTGGATGGGGTCATCTTCGCAGCTTATTGTAAAAAGAAGCAGCAGTAATATAGACAAGGACAATTTTAGGTTAAAACAATTCTTCATGACAATTGAATTTGTGACCCTGCTATGTGTAGCTCATAAATAACCCGGCATGGAGCAGGGTGAATTTTTAAAGCAATAAAGTTAAGATAAGGGGTTTGGCGTGTCAAGGATTTGCATCAACCCTGAAATTGATATTCATCAATATCGTTTTGTTTTTTAATTCTACATTCTGAAATCTGAAATCTCCAATCTTCAATTTTCCCAGACATCCAGCGCCTTGATCCGGTCTTTGTACGCTGAAGGAAGCAGCATTTCCCTGACCATCCAATCCATTCTAAGTTTCCTGCTGAATTGATAAAAGGGAACCGCAGGCTTCATCCATTGCAAGCTTTTAAAATTCAGCATGGAGTTGACTTCCTCAGGCACTACCAGTTTCTGCGCTTCGATCAGCACTTTGTACCTCAGGGCACCCAGGTGTTTGCGGTATTGTTTAAAAAGGTCAAGGGTAAGTTCACTTTTATTCAGGTCCTGTTCAAGGTGAGATTGTCTTGCTTTTATCCATTCAGGATAATTGACCGGGAGCTGCTCAAGTCCCATCCCCTGACCAACCCTGCAGAAGACCTGATACAATGCTTCTTTTTCCTCAGGACTCATTTTTTGTTCCAGCAGTTCATAGGCCGCCTGTGAGTAATAGATCAGCATGAAAAGCACGTCACGGTAGGCCCAGCCGGGAATCCTATCCCCCCTTTGCTGCTCTACTGCCTGATGAATGGCCTGAATTCGTTTGATGGCTTCATGGGCTTTCTGCTTTGAAGAAAAAACGATCTCTCTGGCATAGCTGACCGTTGAGAATAATCTTCCCAAGGGGTCGGAAGGCAGTTTACCCGTAAAGTACAACCAGTCGACCGCCTTGTTCAGGGCAAATTCAGCAGCACCTCCTGCAAATATGAAGAGAATGATGTCGCTTTTGCCCCATATCTTTCTGACCACGGATTCCTTTTCTACAAAATATTCCACCGGTAAATTGTTTTCATACAAGTTACGAAAAAATCAATTTTTTGGGGTTGATATCAAAGCGACGGTTGTAAATTTTCTAAGTGAAAAGGGATAGATGCAGGGAGGCTGTGCTCCTTGTTTCTTTGATGAAATTTGAACCAAATTGTCATGTCACAGGCTTATCTAAAGAAAATTGTGTAAATCACGTATGATAAAAAAAAGCGCAGACCAACAAGGATCTGCGCTTTTCCAAACTCAAAATATCAAATGTTTATATAACTAATCTATTTTCTTTGTGGATTTGTTTTAATCGTTCTGCTGCTTATCTCTAAAAGCGTTCCAAAAATCACTGTTAGGGTCGAGAATGACATCTATGGGAACGGGAAGTATTACTTTATCTATAACATGGATCACGCCATTGGAAGCCGAAATATTGGCGTATGTTGACGGATCTCCTATTCCGATTTCAGCATTTTGACCGGCAATATCGGTAATCATAAGATCACTGTCGACTTCAAAACTTGCACCAGTCAACATGGTTTGAATGGTTTTTGTTCCTTTGCGCGGTACAACACTGTTGGAGGCTCTTCGTCCGTTTGTCAAGTGGTACTGCAGTACAGCCAAGACAATTTCCGAAGGTATACCCTCAACGCCTGCAATGGGTTCAACATCGGCTGGTCTTATTTCTTCGGCATTTAAAATTCCTAACAGGCCTACAAAAGCATCATCAATCGGGGCAAACACAGTAATGTCTATATCATTGCTTTTGATCGCATCTTCAAGTCCCGCACCTTCTTGTTCATCAACATATACAATAGCGGCATAAAGTAGGGTGAATTGACCTTGGGGGAGAAAGCTCGCAACGATGTCAAATATAGTGTCATCACCCGGTTTGTTGTTGAAGTCTTTGTTGCTGTTATCATTTTTAAACTGGGCCTGAGATTCCTGCACTGAATCATCTTCGTTACAGGAAACGAAGGAAAAAAGTAAAAAAAGTGGTACGATAAAGAATAATTTTGTTTTCATAATTAAAGGTTTTACGGTTTTTGAAAATATTTTACGATTTAAAAGCTGAATTGAATATTTTGCCTGGGTACCTGACAGACAAAATGA
>JAHEHF010000025.1 GCA_024644745.1 Flavobacteriaceae bacterium | reverse complement strand
GGTCAGCCGATCACAACGCTGATTTCAAGCTCGGATGTATGGATACAGGCCAATATGAAAGAAAATAATCTTTCAAAAATGCATATTGATGACAAAGTTGAATTTACACTGGACATTGCTCCGGGGAAAGTATTTTCAGGCAAGGTCAGGAGCCTTGGATTTGGTGTAGCCACAGATCAGACCAACAAAGGGGGATTGCCTTCTATATCGGATAAGAAGGGATGGTTGCAGGACCCACAAAGATTTCCGGTCATCATCAGCAGCGATGACCCTGATGTAAAGGATTTATACAGGTTGGGCGGCCAGGTGGATGTCGTGGTTTATACTGGAGGCAATTTTATTTTGAATGCGATTGCTTCTTTCAGGATCAGATTTTTATCCATGCTTTCTTATGTCAGGTAAATTGCAAAACATAGCACTTTTTTCAATAGACTGGAAAGCATCCATCCCGGTATTGCGTTATGTTCTGGGTTCATGCTTTATCCTGGGTGTAACAGCCCTGATGAACTATGATCTGGCTTATCTTACCTCCGTGCTTTCTTTAGGATTCATGGCACCCGGTGCCAGGCCCCTTTCGTTTAAGAAAGCCTCTGGTTTTATATTGATACTGATCCTGATGACAGGAACAACGGTCATTTTTACGGAGATGTTTTTAGATTATGCACTGGTATTTATGCCATTGCTCTTGTTGTCGCTGCTCTGGTTGTATTATACGGACAAACTACCTCTTGTGATCAAGCTTTTCGCCCTGATCAGCCTGGTCATTATACCGCTTGTATCAATTGACGGAAGTGCCATTGGCAGTTATATAGCCTTAAGACTGGTATTTAACGCATTTATGGCCATCATTCTGTCACAGATTGTCTTCTGGGCCTTTCCGCTCTGTGAGGCGGATATTCCCTTTGAGAAAAAACAAAAGGAAATTCAAAAACAGTCAGACAGAGAAAGGTTTAATTATGCCGTCAATATCATATTGCTGCTCATGCCGGTGTTGTTATTGTTCTATATCTTTAAATTATCATCCAGTATTCTTATTCTTACCTTTGTAGCGATCCTTTCCATAAGCCCTGCCCTTGCCAATAAAAAGGCGGGACTGGTGATGATCCTGGCCAATATTCTAGGAGGTATTTTTGGGATATTGGCTTATCAGTTGCTGGTGATGGTACCCAATTTTATATTCATGATCCTGATTACTTTGGCTATAGGACTCTTTTTTGCCAATAAACTTTTTTCGGATAATAAATTCGCCGGGATTTTTGGCAGTGCCTTTTCGACTTTCCTGCTGATCCTGGGATCCGTGACTGCCTCTGATGCCGATGCCGGCAGCAAGGTTTGGAGCCGGGTAGTGCAAATAGGAATAGCTGTTAGCTACGTGGTGATGGCCTTTGGAATATTGAATTATATTTTAAAATCTAAAACAAGGCCCGAATCATGAAAAGTATTTTAAAACAGGGCCTTGTCGTCATACTGATCGGTTGGTTTGTATTTCATCTTGAAAGTTGTAAGGTGGGAAAGGATTATGAAAGAGCCGAAATGGAACACCCTGAGGTATATCGGCAGGATTTTCCAAAAGACAGTGCGATTTCAAATATACCCTGGTGGCATTTGTTTAAAGACCCTGTTCTGGTGGGTCTCATTGATTCGGCACTTGTGAACAATAAAGATATTCAAATTGCCATTTCCAGGATTGAGGAAGCCCAATTACAGATTGATATGGCCAGAGCAGATTATTATCCCCTGATCGGTTACAATGCTTACGGTTCAAGTGTAGCGAATTCTGAGGTATCGGGTCTGTCAAATGCTGTTGGTGCCGGTCTCAATGTATCTTATACGGTTGATCTATGGCAAAAAATAAAATCGATGAACAAGATCGCATTGCAAAATTACTTTGCAACTGAGGAGGCCTATAAAGCCCTGAACATTGCCATAGTGTCAGCAGTTGCAGGGGCCTATGTTTCTTTGAGGGATGTCGATAACAGAAGGATTATAGCCGAAAAAACAGCTAAGAATTTTCAGGATAATCTGGATGTGATGCAGGCCCGATTCAACGCAGGATTTATCAGTGAAGTTGATTTGTCACAGGCCAAAATCCAACTGAGCGAAGCTAAAACGGCCATTGAGATATTTGACAGATCAAGAGCACAGATCGAAAATGCCATCAGTGTTTTCATGGGAACAGCCCCCAGAGCGATTCCCAGGGGGCTGCCTTTGTATGAGCAGATTGTTCTCCCGGAGATACCCGTCGGACTTCCTTCTGAATTGCTTGACAGACGCCCTGATATTTTGGCGGCAGAGAGAAGGTTGCACGCCCAGACCTTGCGTATCGGGGTGGCAGAGGCCTTGAAATATCCTTCTTTGACCCTGAGCCTTGACATGGGGGCTCAATTTTTGAACCCTTCGTTTTTGTTTGCTGATTTGGGAGCTCAATTATTGGGTCCTGTCTTCAATTCAGGAAAATTGAAAAGAAATGTTGAGATTGAACAAGCAAGGACAAAGCAATTATTGTTATCTTATGAAACTTCCTATCTTTTTGCCTTGCAGGAGGTTGAAGATGCCATGATTTCGGTGCAGACCTATAAAAAAGAATACAGCCTGAGAAATGAACAGATGCTTATGGCTACCAAGGCTTCGCAACTTGCCTGGGTGCGTTATGACGGAGGACTTACGAGTTACCTGGAAGTCCTGAACCTTCAGAGTTCTCAGTTTAACGCAGAATTAAAGGCATCGGAAGCTTTTAAAAATCAATTGACCTCTATGATCAACCTTTATGAAGCTCTGGGAGGAGGCTGGTATGTTGACAACGAGGAAGCCCAAGAAATGAACTAATTTAAAAACCGATATGATGAAAAAATCTGAATCCAAAAATCCCGTTGATGTATACATCAAAATTGTATTGCTCACCTTACTGCTGGTCTGGAGCTTCTATATTGTGAAGCCCTTTATCATTCTGATCGTCTGGTCCATTATTTTAGCTGTGGCCCTTTATCCCTTCTATCAAAAATTATTGAAATGGACAAAAGGGAAAAAGAAAGGATTGGTAACGTCTGTCTTTGTGATCATACTGATTGCCTTAATCGTGATGCCAACTATTGGTGTTACCGGGTCAATTATTGATTCGGGCAAGGAATTGTATCAGAGTTTTGACGAGGGAACCCTTGAAGTTCCGCCCCCGGCTGAAACGGTTAAGGATTGGCCACTTATAGGGGAAAAATTGTATGGAGCATGGTCGCATGCCTCACAGGATCTGGAGAAATTTATTGTCAAATACAAAGATGAAATTTCCAACTCCATGACTTGGTTTTTTAGCAGTATTACAGGACTGATGGGTTCCGTGATCCTGGGCCTGTTCGCTTTGATCATTGCCGGAGTTTTTATGTCATCTGCCGATGCCGGATACCAGTCAGGGATTAAATTTGCCAACAGATTGGTTGCCGGAAAAGGGAAAGAATTTATGGACATGTGTGTCAATACCATCAGAAGTGTTGTCAAGGGGATTCTTTTGGTCGCCATCATTCAGGCCGTTCTGGCCTATCTCGGTTTCATTGTCATAGGATTGCCGGCTGCAGGCATTTTTGGATTGCTGGTGCTGATCTTTGCGATTGTGCAGATTCCGGCTTTACTTGCCATGATACCTGCCATTGCGATAGTATTTGGATATGCAGATACAACGCCGGCCATCATATTTGCAATTTATGCCATCTTGGTTTCCATCTCAGATAATTTCTTAAAACCCATGCTATTGGGTAAAGGTCTGGAAACACCGATGCTGGTGATTTTAATAGGTGCACTTGGGGGAATGATGCTCCAGGGCATTCTAGGCCTGTTTATTGGTCCGGTAGTACTTGCACTCGGATATCAGATATACACCACATGGGTTGCTGAGGGATCATCAGATTCAAAAACAACAGAAGCTTAGCATATCCGTAACCATCAAAAAAGAGCTCCTAAAATAAGGAGCTCTTTTTGTTATGAATTGATTTGTGGATCATCCAGATCGTGCAATTCCCCGAGCTGCTTGAGAAGTTCAAAAGTCTTTTTGGCCTCCTCTTCATCTACAAGGCTGATGGCAGCGCCCACATGAACCATGACGTAATGCCCGACCCTCGCTTCAGGAACAAGGGTGAGACTTACTTCTTTTATGATCCCGTCAAAGGATACCCTGCCAACCCTGAAGGTTTCATCAAGTTCAGAAGTAATTTCAATCAATTGCCCAGGGATAGATAAACACATTGTATATATTTTTAATGAACAGACTTTGTGCTACAGCGCAGCCTCTTTTTCTTTTTTTAACCATTGGTACCAGCTTTCCATGCCTTCCCCTGTTGTTGCCGAAACTTCGAAGAACTGCAGTTCAGGATTCACCTGAAGGGCATAGGACTTTAATTTTTCCAGGTCGAAGTTGAGATGCGGAAGCAGGTCAATTTTATTGATGAGACAAATGTCTGACGTATGGAACATGTCCGGGTATTTGAGTGGTTTGTCTTCCCCTTCAGTGGTACTGATGATCACCACCCTGTTCTTTTCCCCTAAATCAAACATGGATGGACATACCAGGTTGCCTACATTCTCGATCATCAAGACTGAATTTTCTTCTGGCGATAATTGTTTCACCGCATTGTAGATCATG
This sequence comes from Flavobacteriaceae bacterium, assembly GCA_024644745.1. Classification (GTDB taxonomy): domain Bacteria; phylum Bacteroidota; class Bacteroidia; order Flavobacteriales; family Flavobacteriaceae; genus Lutimonas. The sequence continues at coordinate 33,881 of JAHEHF010000025.1, read as the reverse complement.
TCACTTTCCAAATGACATCCCTTACCGGTATTGATCTGAATAACCGGAACATTCAGGGCATCAATCCTGTCGGCATCGTTCATCGTTTGCTGATCTCCTTCGATTACTGAAAAAGACAGCTGATTTCGCAGGTCTTTCAGCGTTCTTTCCAAAATACTGGTTTTTCCTGATCCCGGAGAACTGACAAGATTAAGCGCTAGAATATCTTTGGCCTCAAAATATCCCCTGTTTCTGGCCGCCATCATATCATTTTGTCGCAAAATATCCTGTTCTACCTCAATAATTGTTTTTCCCTGATGTTGATGATCGTGGCTATGATGATCGTGGCTATGATGGTCATGGGTATGATGGTGTTCATGTGGGTGGGCATGACTATGAGTATGCGGATGTGAATGCAACCCATCATGGTGGTGATGTTCTTCCAGACCCGCACGTGTTCCTGGTTTTTGAATGTTAACTTGTCCTTCAGGTCCGCTGCAACCGCATGTTCCGCACATAATTTTTGAATATTGGTTTATTCAAAAATAAGGAATTTAAATATCTAAGCACATGATTTTCATCAGGAATGGCTATTTATACCATTTGAGGGTATTTGCTTTTTAAAAGGATGGGAACCATTTTTAAAATAAAGTCAATAGCCCTTTGTAAATTTGACATACCCGATTGGCTGGGCTTGAGAGACAGTTCCCATTTTTCACCTTCAATTCCTAAAACAAAAGCATTAGGCTTCTTTTTAAACAATTGATTTTCAAGCCAAAGCACAGTTTCGGGTTCGAGCATATGTGAGCTAAGGCCAAGACCTTGATTCGGACGGCATAACTCAAAGAAAAACCCTTCTTCAGTGCTCTTTTTAGTGGCATCTGCAAAGATGACTGTATGATAATCTGAGATCAGATCAGCATCTTCTATCTGCAATTGGTATCTGTATACCAAGTCAATATTTAAAAATTTCTTTCTTATTGCATCGACTAACAGCCATCCAAGTCCGTCATCACTTCTTCCTGAGTTGCCAATTCCTATAATCAGCATTTTTTTATTACCTGGTTCTGACATCGCGTAAATTTCCAAGATGGTCATAAATTGATACCTCTAAAGGCATTTGTCCTAAAGCATGTGTTGCACAGCTCAGGCAGGGGTCGTAAGCCCTGATGGCTACTTCAACCTGGTTGAGCATACTCTCAGTAATTTTTTGCTGACCATCGATAACATTATTGGCCACCCAGTTCACTGCCTTGTTCATGGCTTCATTATTGTGTGTAGTGGATACAATCAGGTTACACCTTGTTATCCGGTCTTTGTCGTCAACCTCATAATGATGGATCAAAGTTCCTCTGGGTGCTTCAATAATTCCAATTCCTTCATTTCTTCTTTCTCCTCTTCTCATCAAATCATTACTTAAAAGGTCATCATCTTCAAGTAAATCTTTCATTAATTCAGCACAATGCAACAATTCAATAAGTCGTGCCCAGTGAGAATACATGGTTCTATTATTGGTTTTGCCACCTGAGATTTTTAAAAATTGCAGCCTTTCATATGCCGCCAGGGGAGTTGAGATCCCTTCACAAACATTAAGTCGGGCTAAAGGACCTACCCTGTTCCATCCGTTTTCTTTACCTAAGTGCTTTAAATATGGGAATTTTAAATAGGACCATTTTTCAACGCCTTCATAAAAATAATTTTGATAGTCATCTGATTCGATATCGTCAAGGGTTTTATTTCCATCAGAATCAATGGCCCTTAAATAGCCATCATAAAGTTCAAGATTTCCGGTTTTTTTGTCGACCAGACCGAGATGGCCAGAAGGGTAGTGCGCAAAGTCGTTGATCCAGTTTTCATTTTTTATGTAATAGTCTTTGACGAATTCAATTATTTCTCTTGACCATTCAATCATAGCGTCTATTGAAGGGATATCTTTTCCATTTAGAAAATAATCACGTTCCTGTGCACTTATTTTTTTATGTACACCTCCTGGGCTTGTTGAAATACCATGAATGCGTTTACCGGCAATCGTTTTTATAATTTCCTGCCCGAATTTGCGCATTAAGATTCCTTTTTTGGCCAGTTCAGGGTATCTCATCGATACTTCAACTACATTTCTTGTTGTTGGTGCTGCATCGAAGCCAAATAAAAGATCGGGAGAGGCCAGATAAAAAAAATGAAGTGCATGAGACTGAAATATCTGACCGAAATGTAATAATTTTCTAATTTTCTGAGTGGGCAAAGATAATTCTTCAGGTTCTAACCCAATGATTTGATCAATAGCTTTAGCAGCTGCCAGATGATGACTAACAGGACATATACCGCATAAACGCTGAACCATGACTGGAGCCTCCCAATAGGGATGGCCCTGTATAAATTTTTCAAAGCCTCTAAATTCTATGATATGAAAAAATGATTCTTTAACTCTGTTTTGTTCATCCAAATGGATGGTTACCTTTCCGTGACCCTCAACTCTTGTTACAGGGTCTATTACTATTTTTTGACTCATTTCAGTAAGGATTAGTCATATTTAAATTCTTCATGCATAACAGGATACTCTTTACCGAGTAAAATACTTTTAACAACCTTCCAGATATGATTGGCATTAGGAGGGCAACCCGGAATATAATAGTCTATTTTAACCACCTCATTACAAGGGTAAACATTGTTCAGAATTTTTGGAATGTCTTCATGATTTGGGATTACATTAGCACCAATTTCACTGGTTATTCCATGAATGTAAGCTTCTTCAAGGCATTCTTTTAAAGACACGAAATTTCGCATGGCTGGAATACCCCCCATTACGGCGCATTCACCGATGGCAACGAGAATATCACATTTTTTTCTGAATTCTTTCAGCACTTCTATGTTTTCAGTATTGGCACATCCTCCTTCTATGAGTCCAACATGACAGCGCTTGGTAAATTTCTTTATATCAGTAAGAGGTGATTTATTGAATTCTATGATCTCAAGCATATCCAGAATATCAGTATCAATATCCAATAGAGACATATGACAGCCAAAACATCCGGCAAGTGAAGTTGTTGCTACGATAAATTTTTCATTTTCGTTTTTGACAGCGGGGGAGTCATTTGATTCGGTCTGTTTTATTTTTCCTAAAATATCATATTTTCTCTCACCGAAAGGTTCTTTATGAATCATTCCTTTGATTAGAATGGCACCAACAGGGCATAAATTCATGGCATGTATCGCTTCAGCCTGACTGAGTTTACCTTCTTCCTCATAATCAATATGAACCCTTGTTTTGATTCCACGATTCACAAAAGAAAAGATATTTTTATTATCGGTCGTTTGAATTTCTTCCACACAGCGCTTGCATAAGATGCACCTGTTGGATTCCATAATCATTCTCTCAGAGTTAAAGTCAACAAATTTATTGCTGAAGGCATGTGGAAATCTGGATACAGTAATACCCATGTCATAGGCCAGATTCTGAAGGTCACAATTGCCACTTTTTTCACACGATGGACAGAAATGATTGCCTTCTGAAAACAACATTTCAACTATGGCCTTGCGGGTATCAATGAGTTCCTCTGTGTTTATTTCAACGCTCATCCCTTCCTGTACCTTTGTGGTGCAACTGGCGGTAAATTTCCCGTTGACGATTACCGTGCAAATCCTGCATGTTCCCATAGAGGGATTGATCTCTCGAAAATGGCAAAGTGTTGGAATATAAATCCCGTTTTCTTTGGCTGCATCAACGAGCCTTTTGTTTTCTAATACCTGGTAATCTTTACCATCGATATTGATTTTAACTTTATTGTTCATGAATGTTTTCAATTTCGTTGATGATATTGTCATATTCTGTAACAACATTTTCTAGTTTAAACGCCTCATTGATATCACTTTTGGCCAAAATGCATTTGGTAAATTCATTTGGAAATTTCAGCATGGCTGTCAGCAAGCAATTGGTCGAGGTTTTACCAAGTCCGCAGCGACTGGATTGCTTAATAATTGTGCTCCATTCCTTGATGTCATCCAAATCTGAATTGTCGGCATGGCAAAGTTTTATTTTATTCAGTTTTTTAGAAAGTAAAAAATTGCCGGTCCTGCACGGTGCACAAATTCCACAAGATTCCGAGACAAAGAAATTATTGATATTCTGAAAGATTTGCATAAAGTCTCTATCGCTGTTAAATACCATAAATGACCCTCCGCTTCTCAGACCAATGGCACTCATTTTACGAGCGTATTCAATTGGATCATTCCATTCGAATTGAACGTGTTCGGCCAAAAGGTTTTCTCCTGAAATTTCACGGTTAAAATCTGCTGAAGACAAACATTCTCCGGCATAACCGTTAAAAAGAACGAGATATGGATCTTTTGCTTCGATGAGGTCTAGGAAGGTTTTAAGTTTCATACCCCATTCAATTTCATAAATACCCGGTTTTTTGCAATCTCCCGATACGCTTAACAATTTAGTGCCTTTCGTAGCCTCCGTTCCAATTTTCAAGTACTTTTTCAATCCCAATTCAATTATTCTGGGAACAGCGCAAAGGGTTTCCACATTGTTGATGATGGTGGGCTGTCCATGAAGCCCTTTTTCTACGGGAAAATATTCTTTGGTTGAAGGTTCTCCTCGTTTGCCTTCCATGGAACTGATTAGAGCAGTTTCTTCACCGCATACATAAGCACCTGCACCCATATATATCTGGATGTCAAAATCAAATCCCTGGATGTTACAGATGTTTTTTCCAAGGAATCCCTTTTCAGTAAATTCCTTGATTTTATTTTCAATTTTTTCTTTGAGGTAAAAGTACTCAGCTCTAAGATAAATATATCCCTTATTGGCCCCGACCGCATAGCCTGCCATAGCCATTCCTTCCAGCATAAGTCCGGGATATTTGTTGATTAATACCCTGTCTTTGAAAGTACCGGGTTCTCCTTCATCAGCATTACAAATCACATATTTTTGCGTTGAAATGTTGTTTTTACAAAATTGCCATTTCATGCCTGTGGGAAAAAAGGCACCACCTCGTCCCGCAAGTTTGGATTCTTTTATCAAAGTAATGAGTTCCTGTGGTTTTAGATTTTTAAGTTTTTTTAAAGCGGATCCCGCTAAATAGGGCTTTAAAAAAATAGTTTTATCAGGAGCAGGTGTATAGCGAATATTATTTTTAGGAAGGTCAGTCAATTCATTAGGTGATATGCCATTCCTTAATTGCCTGACTATTTTTTTCACCTTGAATGGTGTGAGGTTTGTAAAGGCCTGAAAATTGATCAAAGCAGCGGTTTCCTGATCACTTAGGCCAATGCACGAAGTTTCGAAAAGTCCGAACTTTCCGTCTTCACTGGTATTCCCAATCGAAACGCCAATGGCCTTTTCGAATGCTTTTTTAACGGCTTCGTAGTGTTGGTTTTTGGAAATGATCGCGTTATTCAAATAGATGGTGTATTGACCAGCATGCCGGGTATGAAAAAAATGATAAAATGAAATAATGCCCTCCAGCTCAGTTCGGGAGATATTAAATTCATTAGAAATTTTAGTAATGTCATCAGGAGCTATGTACCTTCTTTTGTTCTGAATATCCCACAGGATATCCAATAAAGAGGATTTTGGCGGGGGGTTCTTTAGAGCAGCCATAATCATTGAAAAGTAAGACGAAAATTTACTAAATTTTTTGGTGATATAGTATGACAAAAATCACTGTTTTGAAGATTTTTGACGATCTGAGCCAAACATGAAGGATGTAGTTATGAACAATTCAAGCGACTTCAAGTGCCTTGACTCTCAGCTCTTTACCCTGAAGTACTCCTTTGAGGTAGTTTTGGCAGTTGGGGCAGGGATCATAAACATGGTTTAAGGAGAAAACTGTATCACACTCCATGCATTGTCCCTTACCTTCGATTAAGAAGATTTTTCTTTTTGCATTTTCTAAAATCGTACCCTTCACGGCACCTGACCAGACAAAATCCAAAGCGTCCTGATCGACCCCTGCCAAACTGCCGATTTCAAGTTCAATGCGGTCAATTCTTGTCGCACCGGCTTTTTCGGCCTCGTTTTCTGCAATCTTCAGTATCCCCATAACAATTGACAATTCATGCATTTTGATACTATTTTCAGAAAAAACAAGCTATAAATATAATTAAATTATAATAAAAATTCATGATAATAATCATGTAATCAGCTATTTAATTATTTTAAATTTAATGCTTAATTGTGTTTAAAATATACGTTCTGACGCTTAAAACTACTGATATGGCAACAAAAGATGCGGTCCGGGAGACCTATTACCAAAGTGCAAAAAGAAAAGGTTACAGTCGAAGAGATTTCATGAAGTTTGCCGCTTTTATCACGGCATATATGGGCCTGGATCACTCCATGATAGGGCAGGTGGCAAAATCTCTGGAAACAAAGCACAGGCTGCCAATCATCTGGGAACATTATCAGGAATGTACCTGTTGCAGTGAGTCCTTTATCCGTTCCGACCATCCTATGGTGGCTGACATTATTCTGGACAATGTTTCACTCGATTACACCGAAACACTGATGGCTGCATCAGGGCATCAGGCAGAGGCGGCCAAACACGATACCATGGAAAAATACCATGGGGAATATATTTTATGCGTTGAAGGTTCGGTACCTACCGGTGCTAACGGAGTGTATTGCACCATTGCAGGAAAAACGGCATTAGATCATCTGAAGGAGGCCGCGGCCGGAGCAAAAGCCATTATCGCCTGGGGCAGTTGTGCCACCAACGGATGCGTACAGGGAGCAAAACCGAATCCTACAGGAGCTACTCCAATCCACAAGATCATCAAAAACAAACCCATTATACAAATGCCTGGTTGTCCGCCCATTGGTGAGGCCATGGCAGCCCTAATTGTGCACTATGTCACTTTTGAAAGATTACCGGAGCTCGACAGAATAGGGCGTCCCAAAGCTTTCTATGGCAAAAGGGTGCATGATACCTGTTATAGACGGCCTTATTTTGATGCGGGACTTTTTGCAGAATCATTTGATGATATTCATGCCAAAGAGGGATATTGTTTATACAAACTGGGATGTAAGGGCCCAACGACGTATAATGCCTGCGGAAGCATGAAGTGGAACAACGGAACGAGCTTCCCTATCGAATCAGGACATGGATGCATCGGTTGTAGTGAGGCCAATTTCTGGGATAATGGACCATTTTACAAGCGCCTTTCCAATACCCCCGGATTTGGAATAGAGAGTTCTGCCGACGATGTTGGTATCATCGCTACGGGGGTTGTGGCAGCAGGATTGACAGCGCACACGATTGCAGCGAATATCTCTAAGTATAATGAACTGAAGGGACGCTACACTCGAGGAAAAATTAATGAAGACAAATTAAAAAAGAACGAAGAAAATTAAACGATCATGGCAAACAGAATAGTGGTTGATCCGATTACCAGGATCGAAGGACATTTAAGAATAGAAGCTGAAATAAAAGAGGGGAAAATTGTTGATGCCTTTAGTTCCAGTACCATGGTGCGCGGACTTGAGAACATCGTTAAAGGAAGAGATCCGAGAGACGTTTGGGCCTTTGTTCAAAGGACTTGTGGTGTTTGTACCACAGTGCATGCGATTAGCTCGGTCAGAGCAGTAGAAGATGCTTTGGGAATAGCGATTCCCCCCAATGCCGAAATGGTACGAAACATCATGGAAGGTGCTTTGTATATGCATGATCATGCAGTTCATTTTTATCATCTTCATGCGCTGGATTGGGTAGATGTGGTCAATGCACTAAGCGCAGATCCGGTTGAAACTTCCAAAATTGCACAAAGTATTTCCAACTGGCCTAAGAGTTCTCCCGGTTATTTCAGTGACATCCAAAAACGAATCCAAAAATTTGTTGACAGTGGTCAGCTCGGTATTTTTGCCAATGGCTATTGGGGGCACCCCCAGATGAAATTACCTGCAGCGGTAAATTTATTAGGAGTCGCACATTATCTGGAAGCCCTGGAATGGCAAAAGGAAATCGTAAAGGTCCATACCATTTTAGGAGGTAAGAACCCGCATCCGAATTATCTGGTTGGAGGTATGGCTTGCGCCATCAATGAAAACAGTACCGGCGGATTGAATGCAGAACGACTGGCCCATGTGGGTAAATTACTCAAGGAAGGAAAGAATTTCATTGAGCAAGTCTATATTCCTGATCTTTTGGCCATCGCATCTTTCTACAAAGACTGGGGAGCCATAGGTAAAGGGGTCGGAAATTATATGTCGTACGGAGACTTCCCTGTGAATGGCTATGGAGATCCGAGTAATTTTAAATTTCCACAAGGGGTTATACTGAACAGGGATCTGTCTAAGGTTCATGATGTTGACCATCGAAATGGAGACATTGAAGAGTTTGTCAACAATTCCTGGTATGACAATTACAAGGAAGGTGCTGAAACAGGAAGGCATCCTTGGGAAGGGGAAACCAACATAAATTATTCAGGACCTCAGCCCCCGTATGAGCATCTGGACGTTGAACAAAAATACAGTTTTGTAAAAACACCCCGCTGGAAGGGACAGGCCATGGAAGTTGGTCCTTTGTCAAGGCTTTTGGTAGGCTATGGAAGGGGCAACAAAGAAATACAGGACGCGGTTAATGGTGCGCTCTCTCATTTGAATGTTCCTGTGGAAGCCTTGTTCTCCACTCTGGGAAGAACAGCGGCAAGAGGAATTGAATCTCAGCTTGTGGCAAACTGGACCATGGAATTCTATGACCAGTTGCTTTTAAACATAAAGAATGGGGATACCCGCATGGCCAATATGGATTTATGGGATCCTTCTAAATGGCCCGCTGAGGCAAAAGGGGTTGGTTTTACCGAAGCACCTCGCGGTGGCCTGGCCCACTGGATCAAAATCAAAGACGGAAAAACAGAGAATTATCAGCAGGTGGTGCCTACTACCTGGAATGCTTCACCAAGAGATCCAAAAGGACAAAGATCTGCCTATGAGTCTGCTTTAATTGATACACCTGTAGCCGATCCGAATCTTCCTTTGGAGATCATTCGTACCGTACACTCTTTTGACCCTTGTCTGGCATGTGCGGTGCATTTATATGATGAACATGGAAATCATATTTCACGTGTGACGAATGTAGGAAGTTGTGACGTCTAATTAAATCATCAAAAACTATGAATAGCTATTTGAGTAAAACTTATGACTTTAAAAGGGTTCTTGTTTGGGAACTTCCTGTCAGGATTTTTCACTGGTTGAATGCATTCTGCATCTTGGTATTGGCTATAACAGGTTTAATTATTGCTAATCCCCCGGTCCTGATGTCTACAGCTGAGGCAGTAGATTCCTACTGGTTTGGTACGGTCAGAATGATTCATTTTATTACAGCCTATGTGTTTCTTCTCAATTTTGTGGTAAGAATTTATTGGGCATTTAATGGAAATTATTATTCCAGTTGGAGGGCCTTCATTCCTTTGAAGAAAAAGCAATGGGAGAACATTAAACACGTTCTTAAGATAGATATACTGGTGCAAAATGAAGAAAAGCAAGTCCTTAAGAATATTAGTGTGGGCCATAACTATCTGGCATCATTATCTTATATCCTTTTGTTCTTATTAGCCTTGGTTCAGATATTTACGGGCTTTGGACTCTATGCTCCAACATCCGGATGGTGGTTGCCTAAATTATTTTCCTGGGTGCCTTACCTGATAGGCGATGAGATGACCACCCGATTCATACACCATCTGGCCACCTGGTTATTTGTCATATTCACACTTGTTCATGTTTACCTGGTTTTTTACCATGACTGGCTCGAGGGCAGGGGAGAATCATCCTCTATGATCAGCGGGTATAAATTTGTCAGAAAGGAACGTTTAAAAAAAGGTAAACATATTTAGATAAAATTATGATGAATGAAGAAAGAGCTTCAATAGCTGTCAGTAGTGACGCATTCTTTTTTGAAAAGAACAAATCAGCCTGTACGCTTATTCTGGGTATAGGAAATTATCTCATGGGCGATGAAGGGGTTGGTGTTCAGCTTATCCAGGAAATGACCAAAAAGGATTTACCGGAAAATATAGACATTTTGGATGGAGGTACCGGGGGTTTCTTGTTGCTCAGCTGCTTTGAAGCCTATGGCCGAATTATTTTTGTGGATGCCACCATGGATGGCAAAGAGGAGGGAACCATTACACTGATCAAGCCTAAATTTGCCGCCGATTTTCCTTCTGCCCTCAGTGTTCATGATGTTGGTCTGAAGGACCTGATCGAGTCGGTTTATCTTATGGACTCGAAACCTGAAATGTACCTTTTTACGATTTCCATAAAAGAAATGAAGCCGATGACACTTGAACTGTCTCCAAAGGTAAAGGAAGCCATACCTGAAGCAATTGAACAGATCATGAATCTGACCATGGAACTGCAAACTAGAAATGTTTAACTTCGTTGCAGTACTTTCTTTAAATCCATATTGGTAAAACACTGCACATACAAAATGATCCTGAAGGGGCGTGTTCAGGGGGTAGGTTTCAGACCCTTTGTATATGTTTTGGCCAATCAGCTGGGACTTACAGGATATGTTTCCAACAATGAAGAGGGCGTATTGATTTTACTCACCGGGGCAGAACCTGCGGTCCATGATTTTTGTGAATCTCTTGTAAAGCGCCCGCCACCAATGGCGCAGATTCAAAGTCACGACCTGCAGGAAATAGAAAAGCTTGCATTTGAAGATTTCAGGATCGTACCATCAGAGAAGAACCAAAAATTAAATTTGGCACTTACCCCTGATTTTGCCCTGTGCGATGCCTGTAAAAGTGAAATTTCAGACCAGAGGAACAGAAGGTTTTCATATCCCTTTACCACTTGTGTAAACTGCGGTCCGCGCTGGGCCATTACCAATACTTTCCCTTTTGAAAGAGGCAATACCACATTGAAAAATTTTAAGATGTGCGACCCTTGCAGGGAGGAATATGAAGACCCTGCCGACAGAAGATTTCATTCTCAAACCAATACCTGCCCTGATTGCGGCATTGATCTCGAGCTTGAGCATGTTCAGGATGGAATTGTTCCTGTCACCGGAGATTCGATCTTTAAAAAAATGAGCGAACTGATAGAACAGGGAAAGATCATTGCAATAAAAAATACCGGTGGTTATTTGATCTGCTGTGATGCAACCAATCCTGCTGTGATAGAAAGGCTGAGAACCTTAAAAAAAAGACCGGAAAAACCATTCGCTGTGTTGTATCCGTCAATTGAAATGTTAGAAAAGGAGCTGGATGTGAACATGGACCAGCGTATGACTTTGATGTCAACTGAGAAACCGATTGTCATTTTATCAAGTCGTGGGATTCAATCAAATCTCGCTTTGGAATCCCTGGCCCCAAAGCTTTCTCAAATTGGCGTAATGTTGCCCTACACCGGGATTTTGCAATTATTGTCAGCAGAACTTTCAGGGCCGGTTGTGGCCACAAGCGGCAATATTCATGGAAGCCCCATTGTCAGTAACAAAGAAGATGCCAAAGCATGGCTCTCCGGGCTGACAGATTACCTTTTGCACCACAATCTTTCTATTGCAAATCCACAGGATGATTCAGTAGTCAAATACAGTTTTAAAAATGGCCAGCATATCATGTTCAGACGCTCCAGGGGATTTGCACCAAATTTTATGGATTTTAAGGCTGCATCCCCTCAAAAGATCCTGGCCATGGGGAGTCATTTAAAAAGCACCTTGTCGTTTATACCAAATGATTTTCTTTACATCAGCCAGTATTTGGGGAATCTGGATCAGTACGATGTTTACGAGCGATATGTTCAGACAGCAAATAACATGTGTGCCATCTTTGAACAGGAACCGGAGGTCATTCTGGTCGATAAACATCCGGCTTACAACAGTACACGTTTAGGGCATGAATTGTCATTGAAGTACCATTCTGAACTGTGGAGTATACAACATCACAAAGCCCATTTTGCATCTGTTTTGGGCGAATATGGAATGTTTGACATGAAAGAACCCGTGCTTGGCGTGGTTTGGGATGGAACCGGATACGGGGAGGATGATCAGATCTGGGGCGGTGAATTCTTTGTTTATCAGAATAAAAAAATAGCACGATTGACGCATTTTGAATATTTCAACTGGCTGGCAGGAGATAAGATGGCACGAGAACCCAGGTTGTCTTTATTCTCCTTGATCGACGATGCAGCAGAGGATGTTTTGCATCAGAAATTTACCCGGCAGGAGCTGGAAATCTATCGATCGGTCAAGAAATCCAATACACTTCAAACTTCTTCTGTCGGAAGGCTCTTTGACGCCGTGGCCTCTCTGTTGGACCTTTGCGACATCAATACTTATGAAGGTGAAGCTGCGATCATACTTGAAAACAAGGTGCGGTATGAACATTTGGATCATTGTAAGGCATATTACAGGGTTGGGGATGGTGATAGGGTTTGCACAGCAACCTTGTGGAAGCATCTTTATCAGGACTTTCTGAGAGGGGAGGAAAAGGAAAAGATCATTCTGAATTTTTTGTTTACCCTCGCAACACTTGTCACAGACATTGCATCCAACAAAAAAATAAAAAAGATTGCTTTGAGCGGGGGCGTATTTCAAAATACCACCCTGGTCGACATGCTAAAAGATATTTCCAATAACCGTTTCGAATTATATTTTAACCGTAACTTAGCTCCTAATGATGAAAATATTTCTTACGGACAGCTGATGTACTATCTGAATTGTATGCCCGATAAAAGGGGATCATGAGCAAGGAGCTTGATCCGAAAAGATACCAAATGATGGATTTCCAATGAAATATCTAAGTGAATACAGAAATATCGAAGCCACTCAAAGGGTGTTGAAACAGATTGAAAGATCAGTTACAAGGCCATGGAACATCATGGAGATCTGTGGTGGGCAGACCCACGGTCTGGTGAAGAACGGTCTTTTAGATTTATTACCTGAAAAGATCAGAATGATTCACGGTCCTGGCTGTCCTGTTTGTGTTACCCCTTTAAGCCTTATAGACAAGGCCATTGAACTGCTTGATCAAGGTGTTGTGGTTTGTTCGTTTGGGGACATGATTCGCGTTCCCGGAAGCAAAAAAAGTTTGCTGGAGGCCAAGGCATCAGGAGGCGACCTGAGGATCTTGTATTCGCCCCTTGAAGCCGTTAATATTGCAAGAGATAACCCGGATAAAGAAGTCGTGTTTTTTGCCGTTGGATTTGAAACAACGGCTCCTGCCAATGCCTTATCCGTGCTGCACGCTCAAAAGGAAGGACTCAGCAATTATTCAATCCTGGTTTCACACGTGCTCGTTCCTCCTGCCATGGAAGCGATATTAGCTGATGAATTTAACAGTATCAATGCATTTTTGGGGGCCGGTCATGTATGCGCCATTATGGGCTACAAAGAATACCATCCTTTGGTAGAAAAGTATAAGTTACCCATCATCATAACCGGATTTGAGCCCCTCGATCTCGTACAGGGGATCCAGATGGCGGTGGATCAGTTGGAAAGGGGAGATGCCAGGGTACAAAACCAGTATACCAGGGTAGTGAAAGAAGGGGGAAACCCTGAAGCCATTAAAGTCATTCAAAGGGTATTTGAAGTAGGTGACCGCGAGTGGAGGGGTATTGGAAATATTCCGAACAGCGGATATAAGATCACTCCAGAATTCAAAGATTATGATGCTGAACACAGATTCGGAATCGATAGCATCAGGGTAGCGGAAAATCCGTTTTGCATGGCAGGAGACGTTTTAAAAGGTCTTAAAAAACCGATTGAATGTCCTGAATTCGGAAAGAAATGCTCTCCTGCGAATCCTCTTGGTGCCCCCATGGTTTCTTCTGAAGGAGCATGCAGTGCTTATTACAATTTTTCTGAACATTCAATGCTATAAAATATGGAGGCAAAAGGCTTAAATTTTGACAAGATCAACCTTGGCCACGGCAGCGGAGGAATCATGACCAGGGACCTGCTGGATAAAATAATTTTTTCAACCTTTGACAACCCTTTTTTGAATCAAAAACACGACGGGGCCATCGTCAGATTCAATGGTGACATGGCGGTTTCAACGGATAGCTTCGTGATCTCTCCGGTTTTTTTCAAAGGAGGAAATATCGGAGAACTCGCAGTTAACGGAACCGTGAACGATGTTGCCATGTGCGGGGCCATACCAAAATACATTTCTTTGGCCTTTATTGTGGAAGAAGGGCTGAAGATGGACGACTTTATCGAGATTGTCAGAGCGGTTAAAGCAGCAGCGGATGAGAGCGGGGTACAGATCATAACCGGTGACACAAAGGTTGTGGAAAGAGGAAAGGGAGACAAGATATTTATCAATACTACGGGTTTTGGTCAGGTGCACCTTAAAGCCAATATTTCAAGCCAGAATATCAAAGAAGGAGACAAGATCTTTGTTAATGGTTTTATTGCCCAGCACGGAATGGCCATCATGTCGCAGAGGGAAGGACTTGATTTTGAATCTTCTATTGTAAGTGACACGACCAATGTCAATTTTCTGGCTATGAATTTGCTGGATAAATTCGGCGAAAAGATCCATTTGTTCAGAGATCCCACGCGTGGAGGTGTGGCTAGCGTGTTGTCTGAAATTGCCGGTGATACCGGAATGGGGATCAGTATCCGGGAAAACGATATTCCCATTGAAAAGCAGGTGGCCGCGGCTTGTGAAATGCTGGGCCTGGATCCTTTGTTCGTCGCAAATGAAGGGGTTTTTATAAGCATTGTGTCGGCAGATGCAGAAGAGGACTTTCTGGCTGAAATGAAAAAGGATCCCAAGGGAATCAACGCAAAATGCATCGGCACAGTCACCCTGGATCATCCCGGTAAAGTAGTGATGCAAAGCAGCATTGGTGGGAAACGCATGGTAAGCCCTTTGATAGGGGAGCAATTACCCAGAATATGCTGACATAAATAGTATAGGACCTTAGATGCCAACCATCCAGTAAATTCCTATGATTACGGCAAATATACCTCCTGCCAGTCTGATCCCTTTGAACAGGGTCTGGTTGTGCTCATTCTTGGCAAAGCTCGAGATACTGCCCATGATTGCGGAAAAAAGTGTCATGGCAATGATGATTCCGATAATAAATCCCAGGATATAAATTGAGGCGTCAAAATTGTCTTCAAAACCCAGGATGGGAATAAAAAGGATGAAATGAGCGATGCCGGCCAGCCCGTGCAGAATTCCAATTGAAAATGAGGTGATAAGCCCCTGTTTCTCTTTCTTTTGATGCTGGTGCTCATGCGAACTGTTTTTCTCGTGTTCATGAGGGTGCTTGTGGATCATCGGATTGTTTTCGCTGTGGATGTGCAGGTGTTTGTGTTGGGGTTCATTTTTAAAAATCCTGTAAAATGCCCAGAACCCGATCATGATCAATACGAGCCCCACGAGTTGTTCGCTGTAGCCTGATATTTTTTCAATAGGGATCAGGGTCTTGAACAAAACAAACAAAAATCCGATGAGAGCCATGCCAAAGATGTGGCCAATCCCCCAGAACAAACCAATTTTCCAGGCCTTTCTTTTGGATTCTATCGCAAAAGGAATCACCGCAGCAAGATGATCGGGTCCCATGATCACATGAAGTATGGATGCGAGTAGTCCGGCGAAAAGCGGAAATGAGATCTGCAAGTACAAAACCAATAAAATTTTATGCCCTGATAAGCATCAGGAAGCTGATTGAAGATTCTAAAGTACAATTTTAGTTTGGATAAAAACCTGATAAAAGTCTGTTCATTAAAACACAGCTATTGCGTCCCAGTGGCTGATGACTTTATAGACAAAGATAACCAGAAAGACAAGGCTTACAAGGAGTTTCATGGTGGCTGAGGCGAGGAAACCAATGAAGGAGCCAAAAGCCGAACGAAGGGCGCGTTTCACATTTTTTGGCTCATTGATTAATTCTCCGATCAATGCACCCAGAAAGGCGCCCAGGACAAAGCCCAGAGGAATCGGTGCGATAAGTCCGATTACCAGGCCCAGAGTGGCCCCGGTGGCCCCTTTTTTGCTCCCTCCAAATTTTTTAGTTCCCATACCAGGAATGATATAGTCAAGAAAAAAAATGACCAGGGCGACAAAAAAAGTAATTCCGAGCATTTGATAATTCATGGGTATCGCATCGGTAAGATGCAAAATAAGGAGCCCGAACCATCCCGTAATAGGACCGGGTAATACCGGCAATACTGAACCAATGACCCCGAGGATCATCATGCACAAACCCAAAAAGAGCCAAAATATATCCACAGGCCTAATTTTAGCGAAAGATACTAAATATCATGGTAAGCCTTTTTTTGTATTCAGGAAATTCAGATTCAATTGAAAAAGTCCTGATGGGATTCTGTTTTACAGATGATTACCTGTTCTTATCAGTCAGTTCCTGTGCGCAAATTGTCCTTTCATTTTCATTCGATTTGACAAGGCGAAACATAGTATTAACAATTTGTTCAAGTTTTGTACAATAAAGTTTCTTTTTCAAAAATATTTGTACATTCACAAGGTATAAGCGAATACAATGTTTTTTAGGCTGGTCATCCTCATATCCGTTCTTTTGGTAACGATATCCTGTGATTTTATATCACCTAAAAGGACGGCTCTAAGAAATACAGTTGCGATCGACACGGTGATCGATTATCATGAGGTTGATGTATATCCCCTGTTTATGGACTGCAATAACTGTGACACCAGTGAGAAACAGAATTTGTGTTTTGAGATGGAATTGATCAGACAACTTCAAAAAATTACCCTTGACATCGAGCTGGGGGCAGATGAGCATATCAGAGATACCGTGATGGTCGATATTTTGGTAGACACTGAAGGAAAAATATCGATTTCTGAAATACACAAAAGTGAATATATTTTGGAGGCACTGCCTGAACTGGACAGTCTTTTATACCAAAGTATTGCCGAGTTGCCTGCTACCGTGCAACCTTCTTTAAAAAGGGGAATTCCCGTAAATTCGATGTTTAAATTGCCCATTGTAGTTTCTCACAAGCGATAAACATTTATTTTTTAAAGTTACGACCCTTCCAGCTGTATGATTTTTTAAGGGAAAAAAGTACCACCGTTACAGTATAAAAAGGATGCAAAATACTTGACAGGAAATAAAATCTTAAGACGTCTTTCTGATTAAAAAATACAGCGGTTTTATGCAACAAAAGGAAATCTACATTGAATTTTATGATAAAAAGAAGCCCTAAGTGTGTCCAGGAAAAACGGTTATATAAGGATAATGCGAGTAAAAGGATGAGTGTCGTATTGGTGCCAAAAACCAGCAAACCCACAAGTTTTCCAAAGCTGTTGCTGTAAGAGGATGTTTTTGAGGCCCAACGGATACGCTGTTTGAACAGTTCTTTCCAACTCTTTGCTCCGGAAGTTTTTACAATAGCCTCCGAAGATTTCATGAACCCGACTTGGTCCGGGAAGGTATCATACATCTTTTCCAGCAGAAAAATGTCGTCTCCGCTGGCGATGTCGAGATTGCCTTCATATCCTTGTACCGCTGCAAAGGCTTTTTTCTCATAACATAAATTTGCCCCGTTACACAGAAAGGGCCTTGTCTTTCCCTTTCCTTTCAGGCCAAAACTCCCCATGGTGGCTCCTTGCAGACTTAAAAAATCGAGAAGCTGAAAGTGATGCAGCATTCCTTTACCAGATAAAAAAGTGACGGGTGCGGCAATCATTTTGGGTTTTTCCAAAACAATATAAGTATCAAATGCCTTGAGCCAATTGACGGGTACCAGGCAGTCGGCATCCGTAGTAATGATCCATGGGTGTATTGCTGTCTTTATTCCTTTTTCTAAGGCCTCCTTTTTAGGAGATGAACTGACAGGCTTGCTGTGGATCAATTTTACGGGAAGGTCTTTGTGTCTTGATATGAAATCATTGATGATGGGTTCGAAACCGTCATCTGATTGGTCATTGATCAGGATGATTTCCATTTTATTTTTCGGGTATACAATTGAAGCCAGACTTTGCAACAGCCCAGGAAGCTGATCTGCTTCATTCCTGAATGGGATCAAAATCGAGAATTGGGTTTGTGCTGAATTTTCTCCGACTGACGGAGCCTTTAAAAGATCGAATCCTTTTGCAAAATACAGGATCAAAATACTGTAAATGATGCATATGAATAGTGCCGGGAAGATCATTTTGATATCTTTCTTTTAACAGGCATCAAAGAAGAACCCTTGAATTGCATCACGAAAACGGCACCGATCATCGAAGGCAGGGCAAAGTTGAGGATCCACATCAAACCGGTTACACCGACTATGATCATATCATTCATTCCGAAAAATCCGAAAAGGGAAACGGCCACAGAACCCTTGACGAGCCAGTCAAAGACCACAAAACCGGGTATGACTGAAGATATGAGATACATTGAAAAAATCAGAGGCATGGCTGAACCATAGGGGATCTCTACGCCAAAGAAGATCAGGAACAAATAAAATTGATGTGAAAATACGAGGTACCTTAAAAAGGAATAGAACAGGGTTTTTTGATGAACAAGTACAGGAATCTTAAGGTATTGATTTTTGATTTTATGATAAACAGGCACCCATTTATTTTTGAATAGATAAAGACATAGTGCGATCAGGAGCAGGCATATGGCGAACCCAATCACGGGATCTGTCTGAAGCGATGTCGAAGGAAGATCCTTCCATAAAAAAGCAATTCCTATAAGACCAAAAGCCAGGGTGATGCCCATTTGATTCATATTACCCAAAAAATTGAGAAGCAGGATTCTGGACCTTTCTTTTTTTTGAAAGTAAATAATTTTGGCCCCGTATTCCCCTATTCTGTTTGGAGTCATCAGGGAAGCAGTGAGCGATGCCAGGCTTTGTTTTGCCGCACTGAAGAAGGAAACGGGTGCTACAAATGCAACCAGGGACTTCCATTTCTGGATTTCAAGAATCCAGTTGGTCAGTGAAAAAAACAGCAGCAGTACAATAAAGGCATAATCTGACAAGTCAAATGCTGTCCTGGCCTGATCTGATAAAAAACCGTGCAGGCCGCCCTGATCCAGTAGCCTTCCCGAAATGATATAATAGGCGCCTGAGATGATCAGGATTTTGATAAAAAACACCAATCCGGAAAAGTATTTTTGTGAGATATTGTACATTTACACAAAGAAACAAAATATCGACAGGATATTTGTTCCAAAAAACAAAAGAATTAATATTGCCAAAAGAGAAGATCATATTGGGGATTGACCCGGGCACCACGATCATGGGTTACGGATTGATCAAGGTTGTCAACAATAAAATGTTGTTCATGCAATTGAATGAACTGATGCTGAAAAAGTATTCAGATCCTTACACCAAGTTGAAGCTGATCTTTGAAAGGACACTTCACCTGATTGATACCTATCATCCTGATGAAATAGCGATCGAAGCTCCATTTTTTGGGAAAAACGTACAATCTATGCTAAAACTCGGAAGGGCACAGGGTGTCGCCATGGCCGCAGGATTATCAAGGGAGGTCACCATTGCGGAATATTCTCCTAAAAAGATAAAAATGGCGATTACCGGCAATGGCAATGCTTCAAAGGAACAGGTTGCAAAAATGTTGCAAAGCACACTGGGATTGAAGGAACTTCCTAAAAATCTCGATGCCACAGACGGACTGGCTGCGGCGGTTTGCCATTTTTACAATGCTGGAAAGCAAACATCTGATAAGAGTTATTCTGGTTGGGGATCCTTTGTCAAGCAAAATGAGAAAAGGATTGGATGAATAGTTGAACATGACATTTTTCGCCATTCATGAATTGGTTTTAGATCTTAACTTTGCGGCGTTGTTGACCTTTCAGCTTGGAATGAATAAATAATTGATAGTGGCCGTTACTTTGTATCTTGCAAGCATAAAACTTTCACAATTTCATGTCCGGTATTTATATTCATATACCTTTTTGTAAGCAGGCTTGTTATTACTGCGATTTTCATTTTTCAACCTCACTGAAAAAGAAGAAAGAAATGATAATGGCCATCAGGTCTGAACTCCTTATGAGAAAGGAGGAGGTCATAGATGTTGTGGATACCATTTATTTTGGAGGGGGAACCCCTTCTTTGTTGACTCTGGATGAAATCGGGGGAATCCTCGATCTGATACAAAAACATTTCACCCTTAGTGACCGGCCTGAAATCACTTTAGAGGCAAATCCGGATGACCTGGATCCTTCAACAATTCATGAATTGTCAAAGTCACCTGTCAACAGGCTGAGTATTGGGGTTCAGTCCTTTTTTGACGAGGACTTGATTTTTATGAACAGGGCCCATAATGCAATTCAATCAGAAAACTCCCTTAAACTGGCTTCGCGCTATTTTGACAATATAAGCATTGACCTGATTTATGGAGTTCCCGGTCTCAGTGAATCTCGCTGGAGGAAGAACCTGCAGCATGCTTTTGAACTGGGTATGGCACATATTTCGAGCTATGCCCTTACGGTTGAACCCAAAACGGCCCTGGCTCATTTCATTAAAAGCGGGAAATACCCACCATTGGACGAATCGCTTGCGAGGAGGCACTTTGAGATCCTCCAGCAGGAGTGCCTTAAGAGAGGGTATATACAGTATGAAATTTCAAATTTTGGATTGGAGGGATATTTTTCAAAACACAATGCATCTTATTGGCAGGGAGCCTCCTATATCGGTATCGGACCCTCTGCTCACTCCTATGACGGGACCTGCAGAAGCTGGAACATTTCGAACAATGCCAAATATATGGCTTCTATTTTCAAGGGCCAGCGGCCAGGTGAAAGTGAGAAGCTTTCTGTTGAAGATCGCATCAATGAGGCGATCATGACGGGTTTGAGGACCATCTGGGGTGTTTCTTTGAACACCCTGGCAAATAATTATGGGGGCAATTACAGACTCAGAATTTTGGAGCAGGCAAAAAGGCATTTGGATCAGGAAACCCTAAAACTGGAAAATGATCATTTGTATCTTACAGAAAAAGGATCTTTTCTGGCAGATGGTATTGCTTCTGATTTGTTTTTGTTAAAAGTATCGTCCGATTGATATTCGCTGTAAGTTAAGGATGAACTATATTTACTATTTTTAAAATTCTTATATTATACATATGGAAGCTTTACTCGGTTTATTTCTCGGTGCGATCATTACCTATTGGGCCATGAGATATATAAAGATTCAGAAAAGTAAAGAGGTTACCAATGCCCAGTCGGTAATTCTTCTTGAAAAAATCAGGAAGGTCTGGAAACTGATCACCGTGGAAGGGGAATTTGCGGAAATTTATCATTACGAAAATACCAAGGAGCGTTTCATGAGTATGGTTTCAAGTAAAAAAAAGGCCATTCTCCTGATCAATGCCAAGGCTCATGTAGGTTTTGACCTGTCTAAAATTGATATGGAAGCGATCAATGAAAAAAAGGTGATCAAATTGACAAAATTTCCGGATCCTCAGATTTTGAGTCTGGAAACTGATCTGAGGTATTACGATAAAAAGGAGGGCCTCTTCAACAAATTTGATTCCATGGATCTTACCGAGGTCAATAGCAAAGCGAAGGCTCATGTGATGCAAAAGATCCCCGAAAGCGGTTTGTTTGATACAGCAAAAAGCGAGGCACTTGAAGCAGTTCTTCTGATTCAGAATATTGTGGAAACCATAGGGTGGACCCTTGATTATCAGGACCTTCTGCTGGCAAAAAACCAGAAGGGCATGATCCAGAACGAGCCTGTGAAAAAGCTGGAAAAAGGCACCTAAGTTTTATTTTAAAATAATTTTAAGTGAATCAGGAAAAGGCACTCTCCATTTTAAAATCCGGAACCAATGTATTTCTGACCGGTTCTGCCGGCGCCGGGAAAACTTATGTGCTCAATGAGTATATCAAATACCTGAAAGCCAGAAAAATTCCGGTTTCCATCACTGCCTCCACCGGAATTGCAGCCACACATCTTCAGGGTACTACGATACATGCCTGGTCCGGGATTGGGATCAGGGATTCCCTGAGCCAAAGGAATCTAAGAGCGCTAAAAGAAAAGAAATATTTAAAAAAGAATATTGAAAAAACAAAAGTCCTGATCATTGATGAGATTTCGATGCTGCATAAAAAGCAATTTGAGATGGTCAATGAGGTTTTACAGTTTTTCAGGGATACACAAGATCCCTTTGGAGGTGTTCAACTTGTGTTATGCGGTGATTTTTTTCAGTTGCCACCTGTGGGAAACAGCGATGAAACCAATAAGGAAAAATTCTGTTTTATGTCTCAGGCATGGCTTGATGCACAACTTTCCATCTGTTATCTGACAGATCAGTTCCGTCAAACCGATACCCAGTTGAATGACATTCTCAATGAAATCCGATCAGGTCTGGTCTCAAAGAGATCCATCGAATTGCTGCAGTCAAGAAAGGAAGCTATTGGAACCGAGGAACCCACAAGACTGTATACCCATAATTTGGATGTTGACCGGATCAATAGCCAGCAGATGGCTGAAATCAAGGGTAGAAAGAAAATTTTTAAAGCCAGGATAAAGGGAAATTTAAAACTGGCCGAGACCATTAAAAGGTCGATCATGGCCCCTGAATCGCTGGAGTTAAAAAAAGATGCCAAAGTCATGTTTGTGAAAAACAATTATGAAAAGGGATACCTGAATGGTTCTCTGGGCCGGGTTTTAAATTTTGACAAAGAGGGTCATCCGGTGATCCGCCTGAACAACGGGATGGATATCAGGGCCGAAACCGAAGACTGGAGGATTGAGGATGAAACAGGTAAGCTGCTGGTGAGTTACAGGCAAGTTCCACTGCGACTGGCCTGGGCCATTACGGTACATAAAAGCCAGGGGATGACATTAGACAGCGCCGTGATGGACCTCAGCAATACCTTTGAAAAGGGCCAGGGCTATGTGGCTTTGTCGAGAATTAAAGGCCTTGACGGACTGCAGTTAAATGGTTTTAACCATACTACCCTGGAGGTGGATTCCCTTGCTTTGAGAGCCGATAAGAGATTTCAGGAATTATCTTCAGAGGCCGAACAACAATTTGAGGAAGCATTACTGGAACAGATGGCCGTGAATTTTATTAAAAAGAGTGGTGGGCTTATTGACAAGGATGAGATCAGGGAAAACAAAAGGAACCTGGAAAAAGGCAAAAAAGTAACAAAAAAATCAACCTACCTCATTACCAAGCAATTGATAGATAAAGGGTATTCACTTGAGGATATTGTCATTGAACGGGACCTGACAATAGGGACGGTATCAACGCATCTTATCAAAATAGCAGCCCTGTACCCCCAAACGGACCTGTCACGCTTCAAGCCGGAGGCCAAAGTGATCAATAAGGTAAAAAAGGCCAGAAATAAACTGCTCAAAGAGATCGGGCCGGGAGAGCATTTGAGTTTAAAACCCATCTTTGACATGCTGAAAGGACAGGTGACTTATGATCAGATCAAAATGGCCTTGGTGTTTATTTAAATGGAAATTTCAATAAGATGAATATAGAGGAATTCAGAGCTTTTTGTCTGGACAAACCCATGGTAACCGAAGAATTTCCCTTTGATGAGGTAACCCTTGTCTTTAAGGTCTGTGGCAAAATTTTTGCTCTGACCGGGCTGGATCATCTGGAATTTAGCGTCAACCTCAAATGTGATCCTGAAAGAGCACTGGAACTCAGGGAGCAATATGACAGTATCAGGCCCGGATTTCATATGCACAAGAAGCACTGGAACACGGTCATTGTGGATGGCTCATTTTCGGATGAATTGTTTGTGGATCTGATCAATCATTCCTATGACATGGTGGTCCGGGGATTACCTAAAAAACTGCGCGAAAAATTAGATTGATATGAATTGTTCAGTCAATTTCAGGTTGACTATACCATGATGTTTTTACCGGCTCTGCTTCTGAATTCCGAGGGTGTGACCCCCTTTAAAGATTTGAATTTTCTATTGAAATTCGTCAGGTTATTGAAACCCGACCGATAAGCAATTTCAGCAATGCTGTACTCATTTTTTCTGGAGAGTAATTTGCAGGCATTTCCGATTCGAATATCCAGAAGGAAGTTGACGTAAGTTTTATTCGTTCTTTGTTTAAAGTACCTGCAAAAGGCATTTGGAGTCATGTTCGCGATTTCGGCAACCTGCTTTAAAGTAATTCTTTTGTCAAAATGGTCGAGGGTGAACTCAAAAATATCACGCATTCTTTTGCCTTCTTCCTCTCCATAAATTTTCGTGTGACTCGCAGAAGAGAGTGTCGTAATTTTTCCCTGGCTAAACAAATGAAGCAATTCTATGAAAATAAGGAACCGATGCAGTTTGGAAACCTGGGGAAGCCTCTCCATCAGTTCCGCAACTTTGTTTTTAGGAGCGTCAAGCTGAAACCCAAGTTCAGAAAATTTAAAAACATGTTCCAGACCTCTGAATTCAGGCAATGTAAAAAAATGCTCCCCATAACTTGATTTGACAAGGAAGAGAGAAATCATATGAACTCCCTTATCTGTACTGTCACTTGTAAATACATGAGGAAGGTTTTCTCCAATCACAAAAATATCTCCCTTTTTGAATTCACCAACATAGTCGCCGATGATGCAGGTACCTTCTCCTCGCCGGATCAGACTGATCTGGATCTCCTGATGCTGGTGCAATTTGGAATAGAACATTTCACCTTTGTCCTCCTGTACGATCAAGGTGGCATTTTCAGGTTTCGGAATTTTAAAGGGCAAAACTTTCATATCACAAAATTAGACAAATATTATTCACAAAATGAAATTAAATAATTTATTAAGGTAATATAGTACTATAAGTTGATAATTTAGATGAATCTTAGCCCGTTTTCAAGTGCTAATTTTGTATCCAAACAATTACAATTATGGAGATAAAATGGAAAGGGGTGATGCCCGCAGTAACAACCAAATTCAATGACCGGGACGAACTGGATCTTGACAATTTTAAATTGAATATTCAGGCCCAGCTGGATGCCGGAGTACATGGGATTATTTTGGGAGGAACCTTAGGAGAGGCAAGTACTTTAACGGAGGAGGAAAAAAGAATTCTGGTACGTCAAACGGTTTCTTTTGTCAAAGGTGAGGTACCTGTGATCATTAATATTGCTGAACAATCAACTCGAGATGCCATTGCCATGGCCCGCATCGCTGCAGAAGATGGAGCCAACGGCTTGATGATGCTGCCTCCGATGCGATATAAGGCCGACGCCTACGAGACGGTCACTTATTTTAAAAAGGTGGCTCAAAGTACCTCCCTGCCGATCATGATCTATAATAATCCTGTTGATTACGGGATCGAGGTCACTATCGATATGTTCGAGGAATTATTGGAAGAATGTCCGAACATCCAGGCGGTGAAAGAATCAACACGCGACATATCCAATATCAGCAGGATGAGAAACAAGTTTGGAGATCGCCTTGCCATTTTATGCGGAGTGGACACTTTGGCCCTTGAAAGCTTGCTCATGGGAGCTGATGGATGGGTTGCCGGTCTGGTCTGTGCTTTTCCTGCAGAAACTGTGGCCATCTATGAATTGGCCAGGGCAGGAAAAATTGAGGAGGCCATCGCTATTTACAGGTGGTTTTTACCCTTGTTAGAGTTGGATATTAACACTAAATTGGTACAGAATATAAAACTGGCAGAGGTTGCCACCAAAATTGGAACAGAGAATGTCAGGGAGCCCAGATTGCCTTTGCACGGTGAGGAAAGGAAAAAAGTACTGGGAATTATTGACGATGCTTTAAGAACCAGACCCCTGTTGCCTGATTATAAAAACCTTTAGAATTGCGTGGAATCAGACCCGATTGGATATCGTGTAAAAAGGCACTGACTTTTGATGCGGAATTTGCCATGATTCGTACCTTTGAAGGTACCCTTTGCAAGAATGGAATAGAACGCCGGAAGGAATATACCATCATTGCCAGGGTCCCAAATAAAGACCTGTCAGGTCAGAAAAACTTTTGAATAAATACCCTGTTTTCAACAGCAGGCATTACATCTAATAAACGGAATTAGCAATGATCACAGGAAAGAACTATATCGGAAAAGACAAACGAGGAGCGTCAGGCAAAACTTTTAAAACTTTTAATCCTCTTGCCAACAGCGAAAACAAGATCCTGTTTTCCGAAGCCTCAGATAAGGAAATAGATGAAGCAGTTGCACTGGCCTGGGAGGCCTTTCAGGAATACAGGAACACATCAGGAGCCGACAAAAGCATTTTTTTAAATGCCATTGCGGACGAGATAGAAGCTTTGGGAGACATCCTGATCGAGACCTATTGCTCAGAGTCGGGACTGGCTCCGGGAAGGGCAATGGGAGAGAGGGGGCGTACCCTATTTCAGTTAAGAAGTTTTGCGGATCTGGTGAAAGAAGGGGATTGGGTGGAGGTCAGTATTGATACGGCTCAGCCTAAAAGGGAACCCATCCCAAAACCTGATATTCGAAAGATGATGATCCCTTTGGGTCCTGTGGTTGTATTTGGTGCCAGTAATTTTCCACTTGCCTATTCTACGGCCGGGGGAGACACAGCGGCTGCCCTTGCAGCTGGATGCCCCGTTGTTGTAAAATCGCATCCGATGCATGCCGGAACCGGTGAATTGATCGCGTCAGCAATCATCAGGGCAGCTGAAAGGACCGGAATGCCCAATGGTGTTTTCTCAAACCTGAACAGCAGTGGCATTGAGGTAGGCGTAAGGCTTGTGCAGCATCCGGGTATTAAGGCCGTTGGTTTTACCGGTAGTATCGCGGGAGGAAGGGCACTGTATGACCTGGCAGCCAAAAGAAAGGAGCCTATTCCGGTGTTTGCTGAAATGGGAAGCGTGAACCCGGTGGTATTCCTGCCGGAAGCGTTGAAAAAAAGAGGCGGGTCATTGGCTGCGACCTATGCGTCTTCTGTAACTTTAGGGGTAGGGCAGTTTTGTACCAACCCGGGATTGTTGCTCGGGATCAAAGGCAAATCGCTGGATCATTTTATTGAAAAACTGGCCGAGGCCATTGTTGAAATCGAACCGGGCTGCATGCTTCACCCGAATATTATCGGGGCATATGAGGCCAATAAAAGTAAAGCCTTGTCGCAGGAAGGAATTGAAATGGTTTCTCAATACACCAATGAATTGCAGGTCAATTATGCGAGGCAGGCCGTGACCAGGGTAGAAGGACTGACTTTTTTACAGAATACCACCTTACATCAGGAAGTATTTGGTCCCTTTACCATGGTAGTGCAATGCGATGATAAAGCCCAGCTTGAGGCCATAGTTCAAAGTCTTGAAGGGCAATTGACCGGTACTTTGATCGCTGAAGATCATGAATTATCGGGTTATGGAGGTGTCATCGACGCCCTGAAGAACAGGGTGGGTCGTATTATTTATAATGGAGTGCCAACGGGAGTTGAAGTGTGTCCTTCTATGGTGCATGGGGGTCCTTATCCCGCTTCGACCGACAGCAGGTTTACAGCGGTTGGGATTCACTCGATCAAAAGATGGATCAGACCATTCAGCTACCAGGACTGGCCAAATCAGTTGCTCCCTGATGCTCTAAAAAACGAGAACCCTTTAGGTATTACAAGACTGGTTAACAATGTGTTGACAAAAGATGGGATTTAAAATTGCCATGATGGGAAGATTAGTGGGTTTGTTATTTATGCTGGTATGTATCAGTTGTGGTGAAGACAAAAATAGAGCGTCTCAGGAACTGGCAGGCATTGTTCAAGCGGTAGAGGACCATCAGGGTTTTGACAAGGATGAATTCCCTTTGGGTCGCTTTTCAGGAGAATACTATGCAGCTGAGGCGGCATTTGCTGAGGAACAACTCGGCCGGCTGGATCAGTTGGAGCAGGAAAATCTGAAGGAGTCTGAGCTGATATCCTATGAACTTTTGCGTTTTGTACTGCAGAGCAGGATTGATTACGATACTTTTCAAATGTACCTCAATCCCATCTTGTCGGATGCCGGCTTTCACAGTAATCTCGTTTATTTGGTCAAGCCTCTTGACAATTATGATCAAACCAGGACCTACCTCAATAAATTGAATGACATTCCCAGGTTTGTTGATGAGCACTTTGCCCTTTTAAAAGAAGGCCTGGAGAAAGGTGTTTCTCAACCCAGAATAATTTTTGAAGGATATGAGAGCAGTTATGATACTCACATCACTGATCATTTTGAAGATTCATATTTTTATGCACCTTTTAAGAAGCTGCCTTCAGATCTGAATGAAAGCCAGAAAGATTCGGTACTGGCCCAAGCGAAGAAAAGCATAGAGAACAATGTTGTTCCTCAGTTCAAAAGGATCAAGGAATTTTTTGAGGAGATTTATTATCCCAACACAAGGACCACCATTGGTGTTTCTGAAACACCTGGGGGTCGGGAATATTATCAGAACAGGATCAATTATTATACGACAAGTGAACAGTATACAGCGGCTGATATCCATGAAATAGGGATGAGGGAGGTTGAAAGGATCAGGGCTGAGATGCAGGAGGTCATCAGTGATCTCAATTTTGAGGGAAGTTTTGCAGATTTTCTTCGGTTTTTGAGGACAGATGATCAGTTCTATGCGAAAACACCTGAAGAGTTGATGATGATTGCAAGGGATATGGCCAAAAGAGCGGATGCCCAACTGCCCCGTTTTTTTATCACCCTGCCCAGAAAACCTTATGGGGTGGCACCCGTTCCTGCAGCCATTGCGCCGAAATATACAGGAGGCAGGTATGTAGGGACAGAAAAAAACAGCTCAGAGCCCGGTTATTACTGGGTGAATACCTACGACCTGAGAAGTAGAACCCTCTATACGTTGCCAGCTTTGACCGTGCACGAGGCAGTACCCGGACACCATTTGCAAATTAGTCTTAACAACGAACTGGGCGACAGTATTCCTGCCTTCAGGAAAGAGCTTTACCTTTCGGCTTACGGTGAAGGCTGGGGCCTTTATTCTGAATTCCTGGCAGCTGAAATGGGAATGTACACGAGCCCTTATGAAAGATTTGGACAATTGACCTATGAAATGTGGAGAGCCTGCAGATTGGTTGTGGATACCGGGATTCATGCCATGGGATGGACCCGCGAAGAAGTGCTTGCCTTTATGTCTGAAAACACCGCGCTTTCCCTGCATGAGATCGCTACTGAAACTGACAGGTATATTTCATGGCCAGGACAGGCCCTGGCTTATAAAATAGGAGAGTTGAAGATCAGGGAATTAAGATCAAGGGCAGAAGAAGCTTTAGGGACAAAATTCGATATAAGGGAGTTTCATGAAGTTGTCCTCAAGCAGGGAACCGTTACGCTTCCTATTCTGGAAAGAAGGATCAATCAATATATTGAGCAAAAAAGCAATGGCAAGAAGTATTTATAAATGTATAGATGCGCACACCTGCGGTAACCCCGTGAGGTTGATTTCAACGGGAGTCCCCGAGCTGAAAGGCAAGGACATGAACGAAAAAAGGCTCTATTTCATGAAAAAATATGATTGGATCAGAAAGGGTTTGATGTTTGAGCCCCGGGGCCATGATATGATGAGCGGAAGCATGATTTATCCTCCCCATGATCCTGAAAATGATCTGGCCATTTTGTTCGTCGAAACCTCGGGATGTTTGCCAATGTGCGGTCACGGGACCATCGGAACCATTACCATCGGCATCCAGGAAGGGCTTATAAAACCTCGCGAAAAAGGGAGAATAAAAATGGAAACCCCTGCTGGGCTCGTTCACATTCAATACAGCGAGAACAATGGAAAGGTTGAATGGGTAAGGCTGACCAATGTAAAGAGCTATCTTGCTGCTGAAGGACTGACTGTTGAATGTCCTGATCTGGGAGAACTCACTTTTGATGTGGCCTACGGAGGGAATTTTTATGCGATAGTTGATCCCCAGCGCAATTTTTCCGGCATTCAGGATTTTACCGCGGCAAAGATCATTCAATATTCCCAGGTTGTTCGCAACAGGATCAATGAAAAATATCCGGATTATTTTATTCACCCTGAGCAAAAATCGATCAGGGGTGCCAGCCATATGCTCTGGACGGGAGAACCTCTTGATCATATGTCTTCAGGCAGAAATGCTGTTTTTTACGGCGACAAGGCGATTGACAGATCTCCTTGTGGAACTGGTACTTCAGCAAGAATGGCGCAGCTTCACGCCAAAGGAAAACTCAGAAAAGGAGAAGCATTTGTTCATGAAAGTTTTATAGGATCCAAATTTACCGGCAGGATAGAGGAGGAGACGAGCATAAAAGGAGTCAGTGCCATTGTGCCCAGCATAGAAGGCTGGGCCAAGGTCTATGGATACAATACCATCATCATAGATGATCAGGATGATCCGTATGCACATGGATTTCAAGTATTGTGACAATAAATATTGGGAAAATGAAAAACTGTATCATTATTGGAGGAGGTATCATAGGACTTTGCAGTGCCTTTTATCTTCAAAAGGAAGGGCATCGGGTAACCGTTATCGATCAATCAAACATGGATGGAGGCGCCTCCTATGTGAATGCGGGCTATATCTCTCCGAGCCATATCATTCCGCTTTCAGCTCCGGGCGTGGTGAAAAAGGGAATTCAATGGATGTTTGACCCTGCGAGCCCTTTTTATGTGAAACCGAGAGCCGATAAGGACTTTTTAAAATGGGCCTGGGCCTTTAATAAATCCTGTAATGCTGCCCATGTCAAAAAGGCCATTCCCGTCATCAGGGATATTTCTGTCATGAGTCATGAGCTGTATGAGGAAATTCAAAAGGAAAAAGGATTTGATTTTCATTTTGAAAAGAAAGGACTGTTGATGCTGTGCCAGACCGAAAAGATGCTTGAAGAAGAGATGAAACTGGCCGCCCTGGCCAAAGAGGCAGGTCTGGAGGCCCTGGTAATGAATCAGAAAGAATTACAAGGCCTTGAGCCCCATGTAAAACTCGATGTTCTGGGTGGTACTTTATACAAATGCGATTCGCATACTACACCTCATGAGTTCATGTCAAACATGAAGTCACATTTATTGAGCAAAGGTGTTGAGATCCACAGCAATGAAAAAGTGATCGATATTGAAAGCAAAGAGATGATGATTACCGGGGTCAGGACCGATAAAAAAATGTACCGGGGAGACGAATATATCCTCTCGGCAGGTTCATGGACGGCCATGGTTGCCAGGAAAATGGGGATTCGCCTTCTGCTTCAGGCAGGTAAAGGATACAGGATCAATGTACCCAGAGACACGGGGATCACTTATCCTGCTATCCTAGCTGAAGCCAAAGCTGCTGTAACACCCATGAACGGGTTTACACGTTTTGCCGGAACCATGGAAATAGCCGGAATCAGTGAGGTGGTGAATCAGGTAAGAATTGAGGCCATTGCCAATGCGGCTTCGCGGTATTATCCCGGGGTCAGCATCAATGAGGAAGAGAAAAAATTGGCTTCCTCAGGGCTGAGACCTCTTTCACCGGATGGATTGCCTTATATAGGACGATCGGGCAAATGTAAAAATCTGACCATAGCCACCGGGCATGCCATGATGGGTTGGTCCATGGCCACCGGTACGGGTAAATTGGTTTCGGAAATCATTTCAGAAAGCAAGTTGTCTATGAATACCGACGCCTTTCATCCTGATAGAAAATTTTAATGTTTTAAAAAAGATGCCATGAGATATCCGGCCATCCCCAATTTGTTGTTTCAGAAAAACAGGAAGCATTTTTCGGCTGCCATGGAAAGCAATTCCATTGCCATTCTTTGCTCGAATGATATACAGCATACCAATGCCGACGACGGAATGGGATTTGCTCAAAACAATGACCTTTTTTATTTGTCCGGCATTGATCAGGAGGAGACGATTCTTGTGCTGTATCCTGACGCATACAAAGAGGAAAATAAAGAGATACTTTTTATCAAAAGGGCCGATGAGCAGATCCGGATCTGGGAAGGGCAAAAACTCGACAAAAGGACCGCAGGAGAAGTTTCGGGAATAAAAAGAGTTGAATGGATCGATGATTTTGAAAAGCTTTTGCAGTATATGGCCTTTGAGGCAGATTCATTTTATCTGGGTCACAACGAACACATCAAGCGCCTGACCATGGACCAGCAAACACGACAGGATAGAATGATCGGGTGGTGCAAAGAAAAATATCCCCTTCACACATATCACAGAGCAGCGAAGATCACAAGGTCACTGAGGCAGATAAAAGACAGGGAAGAGGTGAAACTGATCCAAAAAGCTGCGGACATAAGTCTCGATGGATTCCTCAAGGTCTTGCAAAACGTAAGACCTGGAATGAAGGAATATGAACTTGAAGCGGAACTCAGTTATATTTTTATTAAAAACGGAGCAACAAGACATGCCTTCAGGCCCATTGTGGCCTCGGGGGTAAATGCCTGTGCCTTGCATTACAACAGCAATGATGGAATTTGTAAAGATGGAGAAATGATCCTGATGGATTTCGGGGTCTGTTACGCCAATTACAACTCCGATACTACCAGGTGTTTTCCGGTCAACGGAAAATTCACCAAGAGGCAGAAGGAAGTATACACAGCCGTTCTCAATTGCTTAAAAGAAGGGTCAAAGTTATTGAAACCAGGTACGCTTTCAGTAGTTTATGAGGAAGAAATGGCCAAACTGATAGAAGACCAATTGGTTTTACTGGGTCTGTTGTCCAAAGAAGACATTGCC
Organism: Flavobacteriaceae bacterium; assembly: GCA_024644745.1. Lineage (GTDB taxonomy): Bacteria > Bacteroidota > Bacteroidia > Flavobacteriales > Flavobacteriaceae > Lutimonas. Next base: position 1,369 of record JAHEHF010000025.1, on the reverse strand, counting down.
AAGCAGGACCCTGAAAAGCCATTGTATAAAAAGTATTTTATGCACGGCACCGCCCATCACATTGGTTTGGATGTGCACGATGTGGGTTTGTATTCGAGACCCTTTGAAGCTGGAATGGTTCTTACCTGCGAACCTGGGATCTATATTCCGGAAGAAGGAATCGGGTGCAGGCTTGAAAACGACTATTTGTTGACCGCCAAAGGGAACATCAACCTGACGGCGGCCATGCCCATTGAAATTGAAGAAATTGAAAAATTAATGCAGGGTTGAGTCTTTTATTGTTTGTCTTGACTATTGTATCTCATGGTAATCATGTGTTTTTTAAAGCCCGTTTTTTCATAGGCTCTGATGGCCCTTGGATTTGTTTCGTAAACATCAAGCCTAATCTCATAAACCCCCTGTGATTCGCACCACTTGACGAGGGAATCAATGATCAATTGGTTGAGGCCCTTGCCCCGATGCGATTCCTTGACGAACATAAAACCCAGATATCCCTGTTTTTCGTGTTTTAAATAATGCCTGTCATCTTTGATCCGGGCATATCCCGAAGCGACGATCTTTTTTTCATATTCAATGACGTATACTTCGGCGTCATGCGCCCCAATCAATGCCGCAATGTCATAATAAGAGATCTTTCCTTCCTTGATGGTCGGGTCCATGGTTCGCTCCACTTTGATCAGGCCCTGTTCCATTTCCTGCAGCTGTGGAAGATCTTCAAGTACAGCTATTCTGAGAAAATACATAGATGGTTTTTTAAAAAGTATCTGTTTTTTTATGCTCTTGAATCTGACCTAACAGGAAGTATCGGCAATGATCTTCCACTGACCATTGATTTTTTTGAATATGATCATGAAAATACCATTGGCATCTCCAGCATTCCTTTGCAAATGATATTCCCCCATGACGTAATAAGAGCCTTTTTCAATGCTGGAAATATCATTAATGACAAATTTTAAAATTCCTGTATGGTCCTTTGAAGGATAGGCTTTGCGATACCTGGCCAGTGTATTGTCCCAACCGTAAGTGACGCCGTTGCTTCCATAAAATTTCAAATCATCAGATTTCCAGTAACCCTTCATGAAGCCTTCCAAATCGAAGGCATTCCAGGCCAGTCGTTGATCTTCCAGTACGTTCCTTATCGCTTTTTCATCATCCGAGGCAGATGGTTTCGGAAGGAACGAGGAAAATAAGACGATACTGAGCAGTAAGATGGTTTTTTTCATTTTTATATTTTTTTGAGGTTCATATAATCTTCTTTCAAAATCAATTTCAAACAGTCAAGCAATGTAATAGCATTGTCCTGTGAGAATACCAACGGAGGCTTGATCTTTAAAACATTGTGATCCGGACCATCAACACTCATCAGAAT
>JAHEHF010000024.1 GCA_024644745.1 Flavobacteriaceae bacterium | reverse complement strand
ACGGCTCATTTCCTGAAATATAAAACGGCAACCAAAAACATGGTCAAGTCTCTTGAATTAATTGATGCCAACCTCATTGCCCGGGTCACGAAGTGAAGAGGGTTCTTGGCTGAAACTTAGGCATAGCAGGAACAGCAAAAAGCCATCTTAAAAAATGGCTTTTTACTGTGTACTTCGATTGTAGGAAAGTTTATCCCAATGAAGTGAAACGGATAAAAGGAAGCTAGGAGGAATGAGCAAAATAAAGCTGTAAGAATTTATCCAAAAAATAAGCTCAACAGCTAATATAGTTCCCTTTTATTGTGATTTAACATACCATATTCATCTGATTTTACCTCACCTTATTGGTACATCAAGTCAAATCGATCCAGCTTCATCACCTTTTCCCAGGCTTTTACAAAATCATGAACAAATTTTTCCTTTGCACTGTCGGTGGCATAGACTTCGGCGATGGCTCTCAGTTCTGAATTTGACCCGAATATCAAATCAGCGCGGGTTCCGGTATAGACCAATTCGCCGCTGATTCTGTCTTTGCCTTCAAATACCTCCTTGCTGTCATCTACAGCTGTCCATTCTCTGTCCATACTGAGAATGTTAACAAAGAAGTCATTGGTGAGCATGTCTTTTTTATCAGTGAATACGCCATGCTTTGAGTTGTCATAATTCGTGTTCAGAACACGCATGCCTCCAACCAATACCGTCATTTCTGGAGCGGTAAGTGTTAATAACTGTGCTTTGTCAATTAGCAATTCTTCCGTTGAAATGGTATACTGTGTTTTTAAGTAATTTCTAAATCCGTCAGCCATAGGTTCTAATACAGCAAAAGATGCAGCATCTGTTTGTTCCTGTGTAGCATCCATTCGTCCAGGAGTAAAGGGAATACTGATTTCGAAACCGGCATTAGCTCCTGCTTTTTCAACAGCTGCATTTCCAGCGAGAACTATGAGATCGGCCAGAGAGACTTTTTTAGAACCCGATTTGGAGTTGAAATCTTCTTGTATATTCTCCAGAACCTGCAGTACTTTTTGTAACTGTTCAGGATTGTTTACTTCCCAGTCTTTTTGAGGCGAAAGACGTATTCTCGCTCCGTTTGCACCTCCTCTTCGGTCTGAATTTCTATAGGTTGAGGCAGAAGCCCATGCTGTTTCAACCATTTCACTGATAGAAAGCCCCGAATTTAAAAGGGTCTTTTTTAAGTTTTTAATATCCGCTGCAGAAATCAAATCATGATTTACTGCCGGAATGGGATCTTGCCATATCAGATCTTCATCCGGAGCCTCAGGACCAAGATAAGTCGTATTTGGCCCCATATCCCTATGGGTCAATTTAAACCAGGCCCGAGCAAAGGCGTCGTTAAATTCTTCAGGATTTTCGTAAAAATGTCTTGAAATCTTTTCATATACCGGATCAAAGCGCAAAGATAAATCTGTAGTCAGCATTGTAGGTTTGTGCATTTTTTCTTTGTCAAAAGCATCTGGGACAAGTGATTCAGAATCTTTGGCTACCCATTGATGTGCTCCAGCAGGACTTTTTGTAAGTTCCCATTCGTTTTCAAACAGGTTCAGGAAGAACAAATGGCTCCATCTAGTTGGCGTCTGTGTCCAGATAACTTCTAAGCCTGAAGTGATGGCATCCGCTCCTTTTCCTGATTTGTAAGAGCTTTTCCATCCCAAACCCTGTTCCTCTATCGGTGCCGCTTCGGGTTCAGGTCCTACGTGAGAAGCAGGTCCGGCCCCATGTGTTTTCCCGAGCGTGTGTCCTCCGGCAATCAAGGCTACAGTCTCTTCATCATTCATACCCATTCTTCCAAAAGTTTCTCGTATGTCTTTGGCTGCCAAAACAGGATCCGGATTTCCGTTGGGCCCTTCAGGGTTAACATAGATCAATCCCATTTGCACAGCGGCTAACGGATTCTCGAGCTCCCTGTCACCAGAATATCGTTTGTCTTCCAACCACTTGGTTTCAGCACCCCAATACACATCCATTTCAGGTTCCCAAACATCCTTTCTGCCTCCGGCAAATCCGAAGATTTCAAATCCCATATCTTCCAAGGCTACATTTCCGGTCAATACCATAAGGTCGGCCCAGGAAATTTTATCCCCATATTTTTGTTTGACGGGCCATAATAATCGCCTCGCTTTATCGAGATTTGCATTATCTGGCCAGCTGTTGATAGGCGCAAAGCGTTGTTGACCTGATCTTGATCCTCCACGACCGTCACCGGTTCTGTAGGTCCCGGCGCTGTGCCAGGCCATACGGATAAACAAACCTCCATAGTGACCGTAATCAGCAGGCCACCAATCTTGCGAATCGGTCAATACTTTCCTGATGTCTTCTTTTAAGGCATTGTAATCGAGACTGCTGAAAGCCTCGTTATAATCAAAACCGGCATCCATAGGATTCGACAATTCTGAATTTTGTCTGAGAATACTTAAATTGATTTGATTGGGCCACCAATCACTATTGCTCGTGGCTCTCATATTAGAGAGGCTCTTTTTTGTTGCTCCTGAGTGTCCATCAGTATATTCCTCTTTTTCTGAAGAATTGCATGCTGCCATCAATAAACTCAAAAGCAGCACATAGCCTAAACGATGTAATTTTTTCATGGTAAGATTTATTTGGTTGTTCTTCTAACAAAATTATTCATTTATTTCGGAGATAATTTATTTTTTTATAGATATAATTAATGATCTGATAATAATTAATGATAAATGAACAGTTGCTGAATGATGACCGCTTTTAAGAAGGTATCCATAAAAATGACTTCATTTCAAAATCTCAATATATTTTTTAAGCCGAATTGCTGGGGTTTTCATCCTAAAAAGGCAAAAACCATGTACTGAATCTGTATCAATTAGAATCCGAAAAAAATGTAGGTCAAATTGAGTAATAAAGTTCCCTTCTATTGTGATTAAAGGTAAAATATACATTAATTTTAATGTTGGAATCTGACGGGGATAACCAGTTTTATTTTTGTCAGATTGATGGGTTATATCGGTTTTATAATGAGGTCATTTTTTTATCAGGAATATAAATCATTCATCATGTTCACTAACAGATACCTTAATCTTTACATTTTTACAGGATTCCTTTTTCTTTTAACTGTCGCCAAGGCACAAATTCAAAACACCAACGTCTTAAATGAACCGCCTGACATCAGTAAAGACTTTGAGGATTTTAGAAATACCTATTATCTGGCTGATGAATTGGCCTCTTTTGATCCCGGATCGGGAAAGGGAAGCATAAAATATGTACGACATAATTTCGCAACAAGACAGGCATTTGACAATATGCTGAGCAAGCTTGTGCCGGCGGACGCCAATGAATTTCCAACGACAGAATATGAAATTTCGCCTGAATTACCATTTTCGATTGAATTTGTTTCAGAAAGAACCATTCGTATCAAGACATCATCAGGGCCACAGTTCAAAAAGGAAGATTCCTCATTGATGCTGATCAACGGGGTGGCCAAAAATGCAAGAGATCTGTGGAAATACACCAGGGTGACAGAAGGGCATAAATACACGAGTAGCGAAGGGTCAGTATTGATAACTGTAAACCCATGGCACGTCTATATTTATGATGCAAAAGGAAAATTATTGACCGGAACCCTTCATTCAGAAGATGTCAATAGCACTTATACGCCTGTAACCCCTTTCTCTTTTGTACGCCGGGCAGATGATTATAGCAGAAGTATGGATGCGGTATTTTCAATGTCACCGGAAGAGAAAATTTTTGGTTGTGGTGAATCGTTTACCCAATTTAACAAACGTGGGCAAAAGGTCATTTTATGGACCGATGATGCAAACGGGGTTCAGAATGAAACCATGTATAAACCCATACCGTTTTATATGAGTAGCAGGGGTTATGGTGTTTTTATGCATCATTCCACGCCGATAACAGTTGATTTCGGGAAATATTTTAATGGAGCCAATTCTATGATGATTGGTGATGATGAGGCTGATTTATTCGTCTTTATCGGGCAGCCAAAAGACATTTTGGATGAATATACTGACCTCACAGGAAAAACGCAAATGCCTCCGCTTTGGTCTTTTGGTTTTTGGATGAGCCGGATCACCTATTTTTCTGAAGAGGAAGGACGGGAAATAGCTAAAAATTTGAGAAAACATAAAATACCCAGTGATGTGATCCACTTTGATACGGGTTGGTTTGAAGTGGATTGGCGAAACAATTACGAATTTTCAAAAAACAGATTTGATGATCCTGTCAGTATGATCGCCGATATGAAAAAGGAAGGATTTAACATTTGTTTATGGCAACTTCCCTATTTCACTCCAAAAAACACACTTTTTGATGAAATTATGGAAAAGGAACTGGCTGTAAAAGATAAGAAGGGAAATATTCCTTATGAAGATGCAACGCTCGATTTCACGAATCCTAAAACTGTTGCATGGTACCAGGATAAGATAGCATCGCTTTTGAAAATGGGTGTTGGTGTGATCAAAGTTGATTTTGGCGAGGCAGGTCCGCGAACAGGAATTTACAGCAATGGCAGAACAGGTTTTTATGAACACAATTTGTACCCCTTGCGTTATAATAAAGCCGTTGCGGAAATTACTAAAGAAATAACCGGGAACAACATCATCTGGGCACGCAGTTCCTGGGCCGGAAGCCAGCGTTACCCCTTGCATTGGGGAGGTGACGCGGCAACAACCAATACGGCCATGTCAGCAACTTTGAGAGGAGGCTTGTCATTGGGTTTATCCGGTTTTTCATTTTGGAGCCATGATGTTGGCGGATTTACCACCAAATCACCTGAGGATGTATACAGAAGGTGGACTCCCTTCGGTATGCTGACCTCTCATGTGCGAAGCCATGGGGAGCCTCCAACAGAGCCTTGGGAGTACGGTGATCAGTTCTTAAGCGAATTTAGAAAGGCCGATAATATGCGTTATAAGTTAATGCCCTATATCTACGCCCAGGCTAAATATGCCTCGGAAAACGGATTGCCCATGTTAAGAGCCTTGTTCGTTGAATACCCTGACGATCCGGGTGCCTGGTTGGTAGACGACCAATACCTTTTTGGTTCGGATATGCTGGTGGCCCCTTTGTTTGAAAATATAACTGCAAGAAACGTGTATTTGCCCGAAGGAAAATGGATCGATTATCAAAGCAATAAGGTGTATGAAAAGGGATGGAACAAGATTGAGTCAGGAGACATTCCGATCATTGTTTTGGTAAGGGACGGGGCCGTAATTCCGCACATGAAGCTGGCGCAATCAACCAAAGATATGGACTGGAGCGAGATAGAATTGAAGATTTATGCTGCAGATGCAGGTGTTGCCAAAGGAAAGATTCATTTACCCAATGATGATGCCTTGTATGAATTGATTGCAGAAAAATCCGGATTCAAATTCGTTTTGAAAAAGAATCCAAAGCTCCAAAAAATAAATTTTAAAATCAATCAATAAAGGAAGAATCCATGAATCCTTCACTTCAAATAAATTAGCAGAATGAATCAATTTTTTATTTGTGCCTTATCACTGGCCTTTTTTATTTCCTGCACAAATCAGGAAAAAACAAATTCGTATCAAATTTCATCCCCCAACGCCAAAAACAAAATAACTTTTGAGATCAAGGAGGGTATTCCTGTTTACAGGGTTGCCCATGGTAATACAATGATTTTGAATGATTCTGATTTAGGCTTCGTATTCAAAGACCGGGATTCACTCTGTGGCAATTTCGAAGTAAATGCAAGTAACACCTCCGGGTTTGATGAATCCTGGGAGCAAATTTGGGGAGAGAAGAAAATCATACGGAATCATTACAATGAATTATCAGTCATGCTTAAAGAAAGGTCCGGATACGAACGGGAACTGGAAATTCAGTTTAGGGCCTTTGATGATGGTATCGCTTTACGGTATATCTATCAGCGGCAGGGGAAGGATAGTCTTGTTATTATGGATGAACTGACGACCTTTAATTTAACAGACGATGGGGATGCCTGGTGGATCCCTGCCTATCAGGATAACAGGTATGAATATTTAACAAGCAAATCAGCTGTCAGTGATTTGGAAATTGTTCATACACCACTGACCATAAAAAGTAATAGCGGATTTTTCCTGAGTTTTCATGAGGCAAAATTAAAGGATTTTGCCAGTATGACCCTGAAAAGGACCAGGGGTACGACACTCAAAGCTGATCTCGTACCATGGGCAGACGGAGACAGGGTAAAAACAGACGGAAGCTTCACAACCCCTTGGAGAACCTTGCAAATTGCGGAAACCCCCGGTGATTTAATTACCTCCTACATGATTTTGAACCTCAATGATCCGAATAAATTAACAGATACGAGCTGGATCAAACCCAGCAAATATTTAGGGATCTGGTGGGGAATGCATATTGGTAAATATACATTCTGGGAAAGTCCCACCCAGGGTGCCACGACTGAAAATGCCTTTGCATATATTGATTATTGCAAAAAATTTGGTATTGATCATTTGCTTATTGAAGGATGGAACAAGGGCTGGACTCCGGCTTGGTATGAAAATGCCATGCATCAATTCAGCTTTACCAGGGAAGCCGATGGTTTTGATCTTAAAAAGGTTACAGATTATGCCAGGGCAAATGGGGTCAGCATCATTGGCTACCATGAAACAGGGTCGAACCTGATCAATTATTTGGATCAGATCGATGCCGGTATGGCCCTGTACAAAGAAGTAGGAATTCACGACGTGAAAATAGGTCAGGTGGGTTCGAGGTTAAACATGAAAGAGTGGCATCACGGACAGTTTGGAGTGGCTTATTACAGAGAAGTACTGGAAAAGGCAGCTGAATATCAATTAACCGTTAATTTCCACGAACCTATCAAAGATACCGGAGAGCGAAGAACCTATCCCAATATGATGTCCCGCGAAGGAGGAAGAGGGATGGAATACAATGCATGGAGCGAAGGTAACCCCCCAAGTCACACAGCAATATTACCATTTACAAGATTTCTGTCCGGGCCGATGGATTTTACCCCCGGGATCCTGGATGTTGATATCAAGCAGGGCTTTGAAGGAAGGGACGTTCATACAACTGCGGCCAAACAACTGGCCTTGTATGTGGTCCTTTATTCTCCTATTCAAATGCTGGCCGATTTACCTGAAAATTATGAAGGCCATCCGGCTTTTAAATTCTTACAGGAGGTTCCGGTAGACTGGGAAGACACCCAGGTGCTAAACGCAGAAATCGGCGAATACATCACCACAGTCCGCAAAGATAAATACAGTGAAGATTGGTTTTTGGGAAGTTTAACCAATGAGAAAAGTCGTTCGTTTGATATTGACTTGTCATTCCTTGACAGGGAGTCTACTTATGAAGCTCAAATTTATGCTGATGCCAAGGGCATATCATGGAACAAAAATGCTTCGGAAGTTGTTATTTCATCAAAGGAGGTGAAATCGAGAGATTCCCTGCAGATTCAATTGGCTCCGGGGGGAGGCATGGCAATTCGTTTTAAAAAAACACAGCCGTAAAAATGGTTTATGAAAATCAATTCAGGTTTAAAAGCAGATATCGATGAATGATGAATTAAAAAAACTACTGAGCAGATTTATTTTGTTCGTTTTACTCACAACAACAGTTAAGGCCCAAGATAAAACCCAATTTTTCCCTAAGGATGATCTAATGTCTCTCGGGATCTATTATTATCCCGAACACTGGGATAAAACAGAATGGGAACGCGATATAAAAAATATTGCAAGTTTGGGTTTTGAGTTTATTCATATGGCAGAATTTTCCTGGGCAAACCTCGAACCTGAAGAAGGTGTTTATGACTTTACTTGGTTGGATGAGGTGATAGAATTGGCATCAATACATGAATTAAAAGTTGTTTTGGGTACACCTACATCCATAACTCCGGTTTGGATGGGTATCAAATACCCTGAAATCTATTTGATGAACGCTGATTACACAAGGCAGGAACATGGCACGAGAGACCAGCAATCACTTAGCAACCCTGTGTGGAGGGATCTCTCAAAAAAAATTGTTGCCAAAATGGGTGAACGATATGGTCAGAATCCTACAGTCATAGGTTGGCAGATCGATAATGAGCCCTGGGCTAAAGAAGATTTCAGCCCGTCTTCCCAAAAGGCATTTCGGGTATGGTTGCAAAACAAATACAAAACCATAGAAAACTTAAACAAGGCCTGGGGCAATGCATTTTGGAGCCAAACTTACGGTGCTTTTGAAGAAATAAAAATTCCCAATGCCAAGCTTGTGGGCTGGTGGGGCATCAATCCGCATTCTTTGCTTGATCTCAAAAGATATTCGGCAGATATACAGGCTGGATTTCTGGATATGCAGGCAGCAGTATTAAGGCCTTTAATTTCAACAAGTCAGTACATCACGACAAATTATACGGCAACAACTCCGGCAGCGGATCCAAGAAGGACAAAGATGCTCGATTTTAATTCCTTTACTTCTTATCCTAACAAGGGTAATGCCAATTTAGGTGACCTTGGATTTAGGTTAGGCGATCCAAAAGAGCTTTCTTTTGCGCTCAGTTTTTTCAAATCTGAGCATTTGGTTTCCGGTATCATGGAATTACAACCGGGTTTTGTCAATTGGGGAGGCATCAACCCTCTGTTGCAGCCCGGTACCTTGCGTATGTGGTTGTATCATTGTTTTGGCGGAGATTTGTCATTTGCCTGTTCCTATCGTTACCGTCAGATTAATTATGGGGCGGAACAGTACCATAGTGGAATCACCAAACTGGATGGTCTTAGCCTGTCGCAAGGTGGAAAGGATTATAAACAGACCATTGGTGAATTCAAAATCCTGCGTGAAGCTTATGATGAGGATGTGCATATGCCTGAAAAATTAAAAGATCGTAAAACGGCTTTATTGTGGAATTATGATAATTTCTGGAGCATGGAAGGTCAGGGCCAAACCAAACAATGGAATACCTTGAAATTCTTTCAAAAATATCTGGAAATCATAAAATCATTTGGAGCACCTGCTGATATCGTTTATGAGGATGATGATCTAAGTGCCTATAAGGTAGTCATCGCCCCGACATTTGAGTTGGTTGATAAGGCGTTGATACGTAAGTGGGAAAATTATGTGATACAGGGAGGTCACCTGGTTTTGACACTACGGACAGGTGTAAAAGACAGAAACGGGCATATTTTCAGTTCAGGATGGGGAGAAATGATTTATCCGCTTATCGATGCTGAAATACAGAATTTTGACCAATTGATGCCAAGTGCCAAAGGGACTCTTGAAGCATTTGGTAAAGAATATTATTGGAACAACTGGGCAGATCTGGTTCATGCGAAATCACCTGAAAATGTTTTGGCTCATTATACGAACCAGTTTTATAAAGGTAAGGCTGCGGTGGTGAGTCATAAAATGGGAATGGGCACAGTGACCTATATCGGAGTTGATACAGATGATGGGTCATTGGAGAAAGATGTTTTAAGAAAGGTTTATGCACAGGGAAATATTACGACAGAAAACTATCCCGAAGGGGTTTATGTACAATGGCGGGATGGATTTTGGGTGGCTGTCAATTACTCTTCAAAGGAATACAAATTAAACATAACCGGGAAATCAGATGTGTTGATAGGAGATACCACAGTTAGACCCGGGGGTGTAACGGTTTGGAAAGAATAGTAAGATTATATTCATGAAGCAGGAAAAAAGGCTGAGTTCTGCTGAGTTTTTTTTATCTTTAATACATGTTATAATCTTTTTAAAAAAAAATTAATGATTATGAAGCAGTTACTGTTTTTTTTATTGGTACTCCTGACAATGTCCTGCGGATCGATGAAATACTCGCAGGATAAAACCGAAACCGCAACAAAAGGCAATGTTTTGCCACCCAATACAGCTTCGAATAAATATTCTGAAATACGACAGGGTCATTAATGAAGATTCTTGTAAAGTGAAGCGACAGGCAGGCGGTTTGACCTTTTCATTGTAAAAAGAGGTGTCGCAGGGGCAGTAGAAAATTTTATTGTCCTGTAAATATTGTATCTTTCAATAACAAAAATTTGTGTGATGATATTATGGGCCTGTGTTGCAGTTCTGGGCTTGATGACCTTTTTATGGGTATGCAGCATATACTTGAAAAATGTAAGTATCGTAGACAATTTCTGGGGCATAGGATTTGTGCTTGCTACTCTGGTCTATGCCTCGCATGTTGAGGTCCTTCATACCCGGATGAAGGTCGTTTTGATTTTGGTGATTATCTGGGGCCTGCGCCTTTCCATTCATCTTATGATCCGTAATCGAGGGAAAGGTGAAGATTACAGGTACCGTGAATTTCGTCAGCGATACGGGGCGCATCGTTATTGGTGGTTCAGCTTTTTTCAAGTGTTTTTATTGCAGGGGGTTCTGGTCCTGATCATTTCTTCTCCCCAATATGGTATAGCCATCAAGACCCATTCAAATGAGTTGAACCTGATCGATTATATAGGACTTTTTGTGTGGACCATTGGATTTGTATTTGAGGCTGTCGGCGATTGGCAGCTGACTGTTTTTAAGCGAGACCCTGAAAATAAGGGAAAATTGCTTACCACCGGTTTATGGCGCTATACCCGTCATCCGAATTATTTTGGGGATGCCGCAGTATGGTGGGGTTTTGGGGTTTTGGCCATCGCTTCAGGAGCTTATTGGTATAGCCTGGGATCTGTGATAATGACCTATTTGATCATCAAAATATCGGGGGTTGCGATGCTGGAAAAATCACTGGCGCAAAAGAAGCCTGGCTATGAGAAATACATTCAGAGGACCAGTGCATTTTTGCCCTGGTTTCCAAAAAAGAAAACATGAAGGACCTGCTGTATGAAAACATTTGGCTGATTCTCTTTGTGTTGTGGGGATTGCCGCTTACTTACTACCGCAGCAAATTTCGAAAGATAGTCTATCATACTGATCATTGGCTGATCAACATACAGCCTAAATTCATCAGGGAGCTTAAGGCTCTGTTTGGATTTTACCATCCCGGGGATCCGGATTTTATAAAGCAGCGTAATTTTTACCGCTTCTATTTGTTGATCTATCTTCTTTTATTCACAGCTTACCTTTATTTTAAATAAAATGATCAGGTATGCCGAACAAAGTCAGCATACCTGATCATGATTACGAGATAGGATCAGGTCAGATCGAAACGATCCAGGTTCATGACCTTGTTCCATGCGGTCACGAAATCGTGTATGAATTTCTCCTCGGAATCCTTGCATCCATAAACTTCAGCGAGGGCACGAAGCTCAGAATTCGAACCGAAAATAAGGTCCGTACGGGTTCCGATCCATTTCAAGTCACCTGAAGCACGGTCACGTCCCTCGAAAACATCGTCCGCATCAGAAATTGCCTTCCAGGTGGTGCCGAAATCGAGCAGGTTGACAAAAAAATCATTAGACAAGGATTCTTTGCTTTTGGTAAAGACGCCATTCTGGGACCCGTCATAGTTGGTGTTCAACACCCGCATTCCACCAATGAGAACCGTCATCTCAGGAGCTGTAAGGGTCATTAACTGCGCCTTGTCTATAAGCATTTCTTCTGCACAAACATTGTGTTTGGCTTTAAAGTAGTTGCGGAAACCATCCGCTTCCGGTTCGAGTACGGCAAATGCTTCGACATCGGTCTGTTCGTCTGTGGCATCAGCGCGTCCCGGTGTGAATGGAACGGATATGTTATGACCCGCATTTTTTGCCGATTTTTCGATTCCGGCACAACCACCAAGAACGATCAGGTCGGCCATAGAAACCATTTTGCCTCCAGACTGGACACTATTAAAATCTTTCTGAATACCCTCCAGTTTTTCTAAAACTTTTGCCAGTTGTGACGGATTATTAACCTCCCAGTCCTTCTGGGGTGCAAGACGAATACGTGCACCATTAGCACCTCCGCGATTGTCAGATCCCCTGAAAGTAGAAGCTGATGCCCAGGCTGTTGATACCAGTTCTGCCACAGAAAGGCCTGAACCGAGAATCTTGCTTTTTAAAGAACTGATGTCATTGGAGTCAATTAGTTTGTGCGTAACAGGGGGTATCGGATCCTGCCAGATCAATGGTTCTGAAGGAACTTCAGGACCCAGGTATCTGCTGATCGGTCCCATATCGCGATGGGTTAGTTTGTACCAGGCTTTGGCAAATGCATCTGCAAATTCATCAGGATTCTCATAAAAGCGTCTTGAAATTTTTTCATAGGCCGGATCCTCTCTCAGGGCAAGGTCAGTTGTCAGCATAAAAGGAGCATGAGTTTTTCCAGGGTCATGTGCGTCAGGCACGGTACCTGCACCTGCACCTCCCTTAGGTCTCCACTGGTGTGCTCCGGCGGGACTTTTGAAGAGTTCCCATTCGAATCCGAAAAGATTTTCAAAGAAATTGTTGCTCCACTGTGTTGGAGTCGTGGTCCAGGCACCTTCAAGGCCGCTTGTAATGGTATTCCCAGCGTTACCGCTTCCAAAAGAATTTTTCCATCCCATTCCTTGCTCTTCAATAGATGCGGCTGCCGGTTCGGGACCAACATATTTGTCAGGATCGGCTGCACCATGTGTTTTTCCAAAAGTGTGACCACCTGCAATCAGGGCCACCGTTTCTTCGTCATTCATAGCCATGCGCCCAAAGGTCTCGCGAATGTCAATGGCTGCTGCTTTGGGATCAGGATTTCCGTTAGGACCTTCAGGATTCACGTAAATGAGTCCCATTTGAACTGCACCCAGAGGGTTTTCCAGTTCACGGTCTCCTGTATATCGTTTGTCACCCAGCCATTCACTTTCAGTACCCCAGTAAATATCTTCCTCCGGTTCCCATATGTCCTCTCGGCCGCCTCCGAAACCATAGGTTTTGAATCCCATTGATTCAAGTGCGCAGTTACCTGCCAGGATCATAAGGTCAGCCCATGAAAGTTTTCTGCCATATTTTTGTTTGACCGGCCACAAAAGCAATCGAGCCTTGTCAAGATTGGCGTTGTCGGGCCAGCTGTTCAGCGGTGCAAACCGCTGGTTGCCTGTACCTCCGCCGCCTCGTCCGTCAGATATTCTATAGGTTCCTGCACTATGCCACGCCATCCTGATAAAGAAGGGGCCATAGTGACCATAATCTGCGGGCCACCAGTCCTGGGAATTGGTCATGACATCCACAATATCTTTCTTAACCGCATTAAGGTCAAGTTTTTTAAATTCATCGGCATAGTTAAAACCTTCACCCATTGGATCAGATTTTGAAGAATGCTGACGAAGGATGCTCAAATTCAACATATTGGGCCACCAATCTCGATTCGAGGTGCCCCTTCCTGCAGTGTGTCGGATCGTTCCACCGTGAAACGGACACTTACTTTCATTATTATCCATATTTTACCTGTTTTAAAATTATATCTCTAAGTTACTGAACTTTAAATAAAATTTCTGCGATTTGTGTTACTTTTTATTGATTAAATCATAGATAATATTGATCATTGACTGAGTTTTCTTCATCAGCATTCTTTTTATCTTTACAGGGTAAAATTGTTTTATGCCTAGGCTATTATGGATATCATTTGTTGCTTGGCTGATTCTGGTTGCCTGTTCAGCTGACAGCGATTCTGAACCCCTTTATGATCTTTCAACGGAGGTGGTTCCTGTTGATGCCGGATTTGTGTCTCCAAATTCGGGGCGGTATGAGGCGGGTCAAGTTCTGGAGATCAAAGCAGCTGCTATCAATGGCTATGTTTTTTCTCAGTGGAAAGGCGCCTTGTCGGGAAATGAGAACCCTGTTCGGCTGACCATGGATGATCATAAAAAAATTACGGCAGAGTTTGTGAAAAGTGAATTTGGTCTGAACATCCAGATCATTGGTAATGGAACCGTAAATTTAAGTCCGGAATCCGATTCTGGAAACTATGCTGCTGGGGTTCCGGTGCAACTCACCGCCATTCCTGAGGAAGGATGGCAGTTTTCCAGATGGGAGACCGAAGGAGTGTCCCGGCTCACAAACCCCTATGAACTCACCATGGATATGTCGAAAACAATAAAGGCTGTTTTTGAAGAGATCAATACTGAAAATAAATCGGTTTATCTCGCGCTTGGAGACAGTTATACCATTGGGCAATCTGTGGAGGAATCAGAAAGATGGCCCGTACAGCTGCTTGACGAATTGAAAAAGACAAATACTTCCCTTGAGACTGTAAAAATTATAGCCCAAACCGGATGGCGTACCGACCAGTTGCAACAGGCAGTCATTCAATCTGATTTACAAGCGCCCTATGGCCTGGTTTCTTTGCTAATTGGGGTGAACAATCAATACCAGGGTTTAAGCCCTGAAGATTTTCGTCCCGAATTTGTGGAGCTTCTTGAAAAGGCTATGAGCCTGAGCGGTAATGAAAAAACCAGGGTATTTGTTGTTTCCATACCCGATTGGGGCTATACCCCTTTTGGAAGCAATTTTGACAGGGTTAAAATTTCAACTGAGATCGACCGGTTCAATCAGGTGATCAAAGAAGAAGCCGATTTGCGTCAGGTGAGGTATTTTGATGTCACCGGGATTTCAAGGCTTGCCATTAACGACAGCTCTCTCACTGCGGATGACAATCTTCATCCCAGTGGAAAAATGTATGCTTTATGGGTAGAGGAGATCATGAAAACCCTTTCAAAGGTAGATTTTGATTGACCGCAGGAGATCATGAAAAAAAAACTATTTTTGGACCAAATATAATGATCAGCTCATGAAAGTTTTTGTATCCGGATGTTTTGATATGTTACACAGCGGGCATGTTGCCTTTTTTAAGGAGGCGGCTCAGTATGGGGAAGTTTATGTGGGTATTGGTTCTGACAGGACCATCGAAGAATTGAAGGGTAGAGAAACCTTGAATTCAGAACAGGAAAGGTTGTTTATTGTGCAATCGATAAAATATGTTGCTGGTGCCTGGATCAATTCAGGCTCTGGGATCCTTGACTTCAAGGAAGAACTAAAAAAATTGTCCCCTGACAGATATGTGGTTAATGAGGATGGTCACTCTCCCTTTAAACAGGACCTTTGTAAGGATTTGGGTATAGAATACATTATTTTGAACAGAGTACCTGAGCCAGGGCTGCCAGAGAGGTCAACAACGGTCATCAGAAAAGATATGATGAATCATTTACCTTACAGGCTTGACCTCGCGGGCACATGGATTGATCAGCCCTATCTTTCTGAAATTTATCCGGGATGGGCCATTACCATATCACTCGAGCCTGTTATAGAATACAATGAGCGAAGTGGCATGTCTACATCAACCAGAAAGGCGGCCAAGGAACTTTGGAATAACCAGCTTCCGCTTGGGAAACCGGAAAAACTGGCAGAGTTGTTGTTCCGATTCGAGAACAAACCCGGAAACAAATTGGTCTCGGGAGCACAGGATGCCATAGGGATTTGTGTACCGGGTTTGTCAAGGCATTTTTATAAAGGGGAGTATTGGCCCGAAACCATAGAGAAGAAATATGACGAGGATATCCTGAACTGGCTTGAGGACCATTTGTTTTTAATACCCCTTTGGCCGCGTCCCGAGGGTACGGATCTGTTATCCAATACCCGTTTTGAAAAACCGCTGATCAGAAAACTGGCAGAGTCGAGTGCCAGTTGCTGGGATTCAATTTTGAGCAAGGACCTGGTTGGTTTTGCAGATGCATTCAGGGCTTCTTTTGAGGCCCAGACATCGATATTTCCAAACATGCTGAACACAAAGATTGAGAAAGTGATCGATCAGTACAAAGACAAGGCAATGGCATGGAAATTATCAGGTGCCGGAGGAGGCGGGTATCTGGTGCTCGTTGCTGACCACCCTGTTAAAAATTCGATGAAAGTGAAAATTCGACGCTGGATGCCATAGCCAAACAGGCCTTATGAAAAGCTAAACCGGGGTTACACCTTTTTTTAAAATGATATTTCCGTATTTGGAAAGCTCTCCTGTAATCAATACGTAAGATGCCTTTTTTGCTCTTTCATAGAATGCAAATCTTTCAAGTCGTTCAATGCTCTTCAGCTGAGGGTTGGTCTCATGAATCGCTTTTAAATATTGGGCTTCAACAGCTGGGTCGATTTTGTCTCCTTTTACAGCATCCATCATAAAAACAGGGCAGGGAACATAGGCATCGAGTTCAAATAAAGGAAGGATCCCTTTTAAAAGATCAGCGATCTTAATACCATCGGCACGAAGGATGTTGTCGTTTATATTCCCAGACGGGAAGTGGGCATCGGCCAGCACGATTTCGTCTCCGTGACCCATTGAAGCCAGTGCCGCCAAAAGCTGCGGACTGATGACAGGTGAAATACCTTTAAGCATAATTTCTTTCTTTACGGGATCCAATATAGGCATTAGTAAAGAGTTCTGCAAAGATCAAAAGGGTGTTGAGGATCAATTTCCGTAGTTGAGAAAATGAGGAATATTGATTTTAATTTATATATTGGCTCTTGTGATATGTCAAGAAAAATTGTTGTGATGAACCCGCTTCCAAAAACCCTTGAAAAGAAGTTTGCATTGCCATTTGTGATCGTGACGAGCTTATTTGCCCTCTGGGGATTTGCTAATGATATTACCAATCCTCTGGTAGCCGCTTTCAAGACTTTAATGGAAATTCCAAACTCAAAAGCTGCTTTGGTGCAGTTCGCATTCTACGGGGGGTATACATGTATGGCACTTCCGGCTGCCATGTTTATTCAGAAATACAGTTATAAAAAGGGTATCCTGCTAGGCCTTGCCTTATATGCCACAGGGGCTTTTATGTTTTATCCTGCAGCCCGCTTTGAGATCTTTGAGTTGTTTTTGTTGTCGCTGTACGTCCTTACTTTTGGCCTGGCTTTTCTGGAAACGACCGCGAATCCGTATATACTTCAGATGGGAGATCCAAGGACGGCAACAAGGAGATTGAACCTCGCCCAGGCCTTTAATCCTGTCGGTTCTTTGTTAGGAATGACCGTTGCTGCTCAAATCATCCTGAAGAAACTTCAGTCAGATGCCCGAACTGCAGACGGAGAATTGATCTATCCGACACTTGGACAAGTTGAAAAAACCGTTCAGAAAACAGCAGACCTGATTTTGATCAGAGATCCTTATCTGGTTTTAGGCTTTGTTGTTCTTGTGATGTTTGTGATTGTTTTACTGACAAAAATGCCCGAAGGCAGGGATACTTCACTCAGAAGTGACTTAAAAAAATCGCTGGAACGACTTCTTGGCAACAGGCGTTACAAGGCAGGTGTCGTTACCCAGGCTTTTTATGTAGGAGCGCAGATCATGTGCTGGACCTTCATCATCCAGTATGGAGAGCACCTTGGGATGACCAAATCAGAGGCTCAGGTGTATAATATTGTGGCCATGTCTATTTTTTTAGCCAGCCGATTTCTGACGACCTGGCTGATGAAATTCATGGATGCTAAAAAGTTGTTGATGTATTTTGCTTTGGGAGGGGTATTGACCATGACCGGAACTATTTTTATAGAAGGACATTGGGGATTGTATTGCCTTGTTGCCACTTCAGCCTTCATGTCTTTAATGTTCCCAACCATTTACGGAATTGCACTGGAGGACCTGGGGAATGATTCAACATATGGTTCTGCTGGACTGGTTATGGCCATTGTAGGAGGGGCGCTGATGCCACCTTTGCAGGGGGCAGTGATTGATTTGCAGTCAGTTGGTTCTATGGCTGCGGTAAGAATTTCATTTGTCATACCCCTTGTGTCATTTATTGTTATAGCTGGTTTTGGATACCTGAACGTCAAGGGCCGCCTCCAAACCTGATTACAGAATTTAGAAGTATCAATGTGACACATCCTCAGTGTTTTCTTTTAGTTTAAAAGTTAAAAATGTCAGCGTTTTCATGCGCTGCCTTATTTATAGAATCGGATAAGCCTCACTTTCAGCTTAAAGATACATGGGATAAAGAATAATTCACTGATGGCTCGTAATGAGGCAATTAAGCACCGGCTTATTTTAATTTCTTATATTTAACAAACTTTAATCAATAATACCAATGAAAATTTTACACACACTGGGAAAGTACATGTACTTGATCCCTTTAGCCATCTTCGGATTGTTTCATTTTATGAATGCTGAAGCAATGTCCGGAATCGTTCCTGCATTTTTGCCGGCAAAAGTCGTTTGGGTGTACCTGACAGGGGTTGCACTTTTAGCAGCGGTTGTGGCAGTGATTATGGGAAAAAAAGCCCAATTGGCATTACAGCTCCTGGGTCTGATGCTTTTACTTTTTGCCGTGTTGCTCTGGTTGCCCGGAGCCATCGGAGGGGATCAAACAGCCACCTCTATGTTTTTAAAGGATTTTGCCCTGGCCGGTGCGGCCTGGTTCTTTTCCAAGGACCAGTCTGACTGAGATCCGAATAATTGTACAGATTTTTAGCAGTCATGATAAGATGATTTTGATTGCAGCCAAAAAGAATTCAAAAAGCACCCGAAACTACGGGTGCTTTTTTATTGATTTGGCAATACAATTTTCCTGTCCCGAATCCTTAGTAACTCAGGAATAAGAACAAATCATTTTTTTTGGCCCACTTTTATTCTGTAAAAAACAGATTTAATTTGATGTGGTAAGATTGACTGGCATTAGTCCATTATGCCAAAGGTGACTTTGGCATTGACCCGGTATTCACTTATTTTGTTGTCTTTTACCATGGCCTGCATGTCTTTGATATAAACTGATTTGATGTTTTTAATGGTCTTGGAAGCTTCGTTCACTACCTGTTGAACAGCATCTTCCCAGCTTACGGTGGAATTGCCTAAAATCTCTACAACTTTTAAAACTGACATATCATCTCTCTTTTAATTAATAAGGTAAAAAGTTAGGCATCATTGCTTGAATTTTAAATGATTCCTGTCAAACTAAAAATTGATTCTCATCATTTTTAGTCCTTTCGAAACAGTATAAAAAGGATGATCCAAAGTCTCTTTGTTTTGAGTTCAGGCAGGCTTGTATTTTACAAATCAACAAGAATTCCCTGATGAGCCAAAACAAGGGATTAGTTGATCAGGGTCATTGCGATTCAGGGTCAGATATTTTAATTTTCACAAAATTGGAAGCTGTCTGATCGCAGCGAGCAATAACATATATAAATAATTTAACTACACTGTGATGATATCAAACAGCGACATTCATGAGGTAAACATACCTTTGCGTGATATTGACTTACCCGGAAACCTCATCATTCCATTTGACGCCAAGGGAATTGTAGTTTTCTCACACGGAAGCGGCAGCAGCAGGCTGAGTCCGAGAAACAATTTTGTAGCCAAACAACTCAACAGACATGGATACGCCACCTTACTTTTTGATTTGTTAACAAGAGAGGAGGACCTCATTTATGAGAACCGATTTGATATTGAACTTTTGACCAGACGGCTGATCGAAGTTACCCTCTGGATTTTGGAAAATGAGGACACGAGCGACCTGCCCCTTGGATATTTCGGTGCCAGCACAGGAGCCGCTTCGGCCCTGAAAGCCGCTTCAGAATTAAAAGATAAAATAGGGGCGGTGGTGTCAAGAGGGGGAAGACCTGATCTCGCCGGCTTTATAGAACTTGAGTCGGTTACAGCTCCAACCCTTTTCATTATTGGTCAAAAGGATGAGGTGGTCATTGATCTGAATAAAAAAGCCTATGCCCATCTTACCTGCAAAAAATCGATGGTCCTGATTCCCGGAGCCACACATCTTTTTGAGGAAGCAGGAGCCCTGGAAAAAGTAACTGAAATCTCTGCGAGTTGGTTTGAAGATAATTTAAAATAATCGAAATGCTGAATGATACACTTTTTAAAGACAGAAATGAGGCAGGTGAAAGACTGGCAGACCAGTTTTCAGCTCATTCAAAAAAATACGACCTTGTACTTGCGATTCCAAGAGGTGGTTTACCCCTGGGGGCCATCATTGCAAAACGGCTGCACCTTCCACTGGATGTCGTGCTGGTGAAAAAGATAGGGGCCAGGCATAATAAAGAATACGCCATTGGGGCCTTAAGCATAAAAGGACGCATTCTGGAACCACAGGCAGCTGATTCGGACCCTGAATATATTGAGTCCGAAACAGAAAGAATCAGGAAGCTGCTAAAGGAACGCGATAATAAATACCATCAAAAAAGGAAAAGGCAAGAAGTGAAACATAAAAAGATCATTCTTGTTGATGATGGCATTGCTACCGGAAGCACGATGCTGGCCACCGTGGATCTGCTACATAAGGAAGGCGCGGATCAAATCATTCTTGCCATTCCTGTGGCTCCGTCTTCTGCCGTTCGAAAATTGATGTCTTCCCCAAATATTGATAAAGTAGTATGCCTGCACCAGCCCAGGCATTTTTATGCCATAGGTCAGTTTTACAGGGATTTTGGTCAGATATCAGATGAACAGGCTATTGCTATACTTGAAAGTGCTGAATTGGTCACATGATGCATAGAAGTAGTTTAAATTGA
Source organism: Flavobacteriaceae bacterium (assembly GCA_024644745.1). Lineage (GTDB taxonomy): Bacteria > Bacteroidota > Bacteroidia > Flavobacteriales > Flavobacteriaceae > Lutimonas. Next base: position 18,147 of record JAHEHF010000024.1, on the reverse strand, counting down.
CAGGCATGAAGAGACATGTTGCATCCTATCGCTTAAGCTGTTAATAAATGTTAAATTTTTGCATTTTTGCTAAAAAAACGTATATTAAAGACATGATGTACGATCAATATATATCAATCTTCAAAGTGATCTAGACCCCAATAAGGTCTATAGCTATTCCTATTTTTCAAAAAAACTAAACGATTCACCCTCAGCAATCAGCATATCATGTTGGAACATGATATGGTCTGAAATCAGGTGAAAAGGACAAAATTAAATAAATATCTAAAAAACAATAATCATGGAAAATTTAACAATAGAAAAATCACAAAAAACATTTAGAAAACTCGGATTCACCTTTTTAGAAACTGCAGAAATCGTGGTGTCTTTAAAGGAATTATTTGCAAATTATCACATTCATTATCAGAAACTAAGAAATTTTCACTGGAATGTCGAATCTCAGGATTTTTTCGAATTGCATCAGGAATTTGAGAATGAGTACAACAAGGTAACAGAACATATTGATATGATTGCCGAAAGGATCAGGGTGTTTGGTTTAAAGCCCTCAATGAATCTCGAAGAAATTCTCGAAATGTCAACGATACGGGAAGTAGAATCTGAGCGCATGGAAGCCACTTATATGGTGCGGGAGTTATTAAAGGACTATGGTATTTTACATCAAAAAATGATGGATGTTCTCAATGCTTCTCTCGAAACAGGTGATAACGTTACCGAGCAAATGATCACAGAATTTATGAGCGACCTGGAAAAAAGAAACTGGATGTTTACCTCATGGTGTAAATCCTGAAAAGGAAAACAGAAACCGAAATCAGCGAGTAGGTCTTCATGCGAAATTTAAAAGAACAGAAAGTCTTTTGTAAAGCCAATAATAGAGCTGTAACATCACCATTTTCGGATGCATGATATTACTCAAAGTTAAAAAAACCGGATACTTCCGGTTTTTTTATTCTGTTTGTGGATAAAACCAATAAACCTGATCGATTTTTACGAATATTATTTATTCATTTTTTTTATTTTAGTTAAAATTTTAAATCATGGCAATCTATAACTTAAACGTCAACGGAAAAAAGCAAGAAGTGGATGTTGATCCTGCCACCCCGATATTGTGGGTACTCCGGGATCATCTGAAATTGGTAGGCACCAAATACGGCTGTGGAATAGCCCAGTGCGGCAGCTGCACGATTCATTTAGGGGGTATGGCAGTACGCTCCTGTACAATGCCTGTATCGGCCATCGGTAATCAGGAAATCACTACCATCGAAGGTTTGTCAGAAAACGGAGATCACCCGGTTCAAAAAGCATGGATGGAACACGATGTTTACCAATGCGGCTACTGCCAGTCAGGACAGATCATGAATGCAAGCGCCTTATTAAACAACAATCCTAATCCGAGTGATGAAGAGATTGAGGCAGTGATGGACGGTAATATATGCCGCTGCGGTACCTACACCAGAATCAAGAAGGCAATCAAGACTGCTGCCAATATGAAAAATGCGTAATGCAGCATTACTGGCCTTAGCATGAACTTCTATCAATATTAAAACATAAACCAAAATGACACTTGTAAAAACAACATACGGAAGACGCTCTTTTTTGAAATGCACGGCCCTTGCCGGCGGAGGTATGATGATAGGATTCAGTTGGATTGCGTCCTGTAAACCAAGTCCGGAGCAGATAAAGAACATGCCGAAGGAATGGTTCGATATCAATGCCTACATCAAGATAGGCGAAAATGGTTTGGTCACGATCATGTCACCCAATCCTGAAATTGGTCAGAATGTCAAAACTTCTATGCCCATGATCGTCGCCGAGGAACTCGACACAGCATGGGAGGATGTCATTGTGGAACAGGCTCCGTTGAATACGGATCTTTTTACCCGCCAGTTGGCAGGGGGAAGCCAGTCTATCCGTCAAGGCTGGGATGCACTGCGCATGGCAGGAGCATCAGCGCGGCACATGCTGAAAGAGGCAGCAGCTCAGGCCTGGCAGGTACCGGCAGAAGAAATTACCACCGATGCAGGGGTCTTAATGCACGAAAGCAGTGGTAAGTCGGCAGGTTTTGGTGAAATGGCATCCGCAGCAGCCAACATACCGGTTCCGGAGGAAGTGGCTCTTAAGGAAATTAAAGACTATAAGATCATCGGAACCTCGAGAAAAAATGTAGATGCAAAAAAAATAGTAACAGGTCAGCCATTGTATGGCCTGGATTATCAGACAGATGGGATGTTGATTGCCATGATCGCTCACCCACCGGCTTTTGGAATGAAATTAAAGTCTTTTGATGCTGCTGGGGCCAAGGCCATGCCGGGTATCAAAGACGTGTTCCGCATCAATACATATAATGAAGATTATCAGTTGCAATGGTCAGACACCTCGACCTATCCTGATATGGTAGCTGTCGTTGGAAACACGACCTGGGAAGTAATGAAGGCCAAGGAAGCATTAAGATTAGAATGGATGCTGGCCGACAGCAGCGATAAAGGGTCAGGACTTGAAAATACTACGGGGCATAAAGAATTGATGCGTGAAATGGAATCCAAACCCGCTGAGACGAAAAGAAAGGATGGTAATCCTGAGGCGGCATTTGAGAAAGCATCAAAAATTATTGAAAGAACCTACAGTTGTCCGTTTTTGGCACATAATACCATGGAGCCCATGAATTTTTATGCAAATGTGACAGCGGATAGCGCATCACTTGCAGGACCGGTTCAAACCCCTGAATTCATGGAGAAAACAGTAGCTTCCCGTTTGGGCTTGCCTTTGGAAAAAGTGGATATTGAGATGACGAGAATGGGAGGAGGTTTCGGTAGAAGGCTCTATGGACACTTTTTGGTGGAAGCCGCGGTAATTTCAAAAAAAGTACAGGCACCGGTAAAATTGATATACAAAAGAGAGGATGACATGACATTTGGCATTTATCGTCCGGCATATCTGGCTACTTATCGTGCCGCGCTTGATGAGAACAATCAGTTGATTGCATTTCACGTGAAGGCTGGAGGAATACCTGAAAGCCCTCTTTTTGCAAACCGCTTTCCTGCGGGGGCGATTGACAACTATCTTGCGGAAGGATGGTCTGCAGGATCCAATATTAGTGTCGGAGCCTTTAGAGCACCCAGATCCAATTTCATTGCAGGGGCTGAACAGTCTTTCCTCGATGAAGTTGCTGAGGAAATGGGCAAAGATCCGATTGATTTCCGTTTAGAGCTTCTGGAAAGGGCCAGAAAGGAACCTGTGGGAGAAAATAATGATTATGAAGCTGAACGCTACGCCGGAGTGCTTGAACTGGTCAGAGATAAATCCGGTTGGGGTTCTGAGCAGGGCAACAAGCATCGGGGTGTATCAGCCTATTATTGTCACAACAGTTATGTGGCCCAGATTTTGGACATGGTTGTAAAAGATGGATCTCCTGTTGTCGACAAGGTATATTGTGCCATCGACTGTGGTATCGTGGTAAATCCTGATGCAGCCGTTAATTTAGCGGAAGGTGGAATTGTAGATGGTATAGGACATGCCATGTACAGTGAATTAACAGTGAAGGAAGGAGCTCCCGAGCAAAACAATTTTGACAAGTACCGACTCATCAGACACAGTGAAGCCCCAAAAGATATTGAGGTGCATTTTGTTCAAAATGAAATTGATCCGACAGGTTTGGGCGAACCTCCGTTCCCGCCAATCATGGGTGCGGTTGCTAATGCTTTGTATAAGGCAACGGGCAAACGTTATTACAACCAGCCTTTTATCAATGAAATGAAGGTGCTGGGTTAGTCTGGAAATTTGAAAAGTGACCTTTAGGCAGATGCTCCTGTTCTTGCATCTTATATTCTTTGATGTTAACTCATCAAATTGCATCTTGTGCATTCATGTCAATGAAATGCCTCACATTGTTTTGAAGCAAAAACCAGGTGTTTTTTCTATTTTTTTTCTGATAAATGTAAATAAGACTTGACATTTATAAAATTTTATGTACATTTGTCAAGTAAACATGACATAAAGTAAAATCTTAATTACAATTAAAAATGAAAGAACTTAAGAAAAAAAGACTAAAACAATTGGCATTCTGGACAATGCTATGGACCCTTTCAATGGCTGTAGCATCCTTTGGCCCGAAATTTTTGTGGGATGGCAATACCCTCCTCACCATTATAGCCATTACGATCAATCTTGCCATTGGTATTGGAATGATTTTAACCAACCGCAAGCTGATCATGGAAGGGGACGAACTTGAAAAGAAGATCCAGCTTGAATCCATGGGCCTGACCCTTGGGCTGGCAGTGGTTGTTGGGCTCTCTTACAGTTTGCTGGATTCAACGAACTTGATCTCAATGGATGCAGAGATTGGGTTTTTGGTCATTTTCATAGGACTGACCTACATGACAAGTATAGCAGTTAATAACAAAAAGTACCAATGAAAAACAGGATCAAAGTTTTACGTGCCGAGAAAAATCTGACACAGGAGGAGCTCTCTGTGATCATTGGGGTGTCACGCCAAACCATCAATGCCATTGAAAAGGAAAAATTTGACCCAAGTTTGCCAACAGCCTTTCGTATTTCAAATCTCTTTAACCTTCCTATAGAAGAGATCTTTGAATATGAGGGCTGAGGGTTTCTTAAGTCTTGGTGCTTATTGCGTCAGACGGATGCCCTCTGTGGTCTGTAATCTTAACGAGATGAAAATATTGCGATAAGGAAAAACTCATTTTTACTTATCCTTGTTGATTAAAATCAAGCTTTCCCTTGACTGGAATCATAGCATAAAAAAGGGGTTTTGAATACTTTTATTTGAATTTTAAATTCCAATATGATGAAAAAAACAGGAAAGCTCCTTATCGGATTGTTTCTGGCAATGACGCTATTTTACGCTTGCGATGATGATGATGATGTTGTTGATCCTGTATTTTTGAGCAAGCTGGAGGTGAAAGAGTTTACCAGCACCTCTATGATGAATAACCCAATGGGAAATTCAGAGCTGAGAAAAGTGCAGGTCTATACACCAAAGGATTATGACCCTGACGGCAGTGCATCCTATCCGGTAGTTTATCTTTTGCATGGATTACCATTTTCTGAAAATGCATTCGTTTCAAAATCAGCATGGGATCCCTGGATAGGGGGTACAAGCCCGTTCCAAACCTATCCCGATTTTCCGGAAGAAGGATTCAAAAGCTGGATAGACGGACTCATTGATTCAGGGAAAATTGACCCCATGATCATTGTTATGCCCAATGCGATGAACGAGAATTTTGGGTTTAGTTTTTATTCGAATTCAAGCCTTAACGGACGCTTTGAAGATTATATCGTCAATGATTTGGTAAAATTTGTGGATAGCAATTATAAAACCCTTTCCAATAAGAACGGAAGGGCCCTGATCGGATTTTCACAAGGGGCCTATGCCGCAGTAAAATTTGGCATGCTATATCCTGGAAAATTTGGGGTAGTTGCTGGCCACAGCGGTTTACTATACCTCGATGGAATATTGATGAACGGCGAACTCCTTGTTGCGGAAAATCCAGATGGATTCAATGGTCCGGATCCCGACAAATTTATTACCAGCGCAGTTTATGCCATGAGTTCAGCCTGGTCCCCAAATTTGAACAATCCTCCGTTCATGGTCGATTTGCCTTTTGAATTTCCATCCGGTGAGGTCATCGCCGAAGTCAGGAATCGCTGGATTAAACAATGTACTTTTAACCTCATGGAGCAGCATCAGGCACAAATAAGAACCCTGAATGGTATTTATATTGACTGCGGTAACCAGGACGAATTAGGAATGATGGCCATGGTACAGGCATTTGAGGCTAAAATGAATGCTCTGGGTATTGAACACACTTTTGAGACTTTTGAAGGTGGGCATTTCAACAGGCTCTACTCAAGGTTGGAGATTTCACTGGCCTTTTGTTCAAACAAAATGGATTGATACCTGCCTACCAAATTCAAAATTTAGAAAGCAGCAGCCATGGCTGCTGCTTTTTTAATATCATTCAAAATAACTTGATAATTGCAAAATAGGTCGGATATTTGCAGCTATAAATCGAGCATATGAAAAAGGTAGCTGCGCAGCGGGTTTCTTTAAGTATTTTTTTCTTTTTACTTGGGTTTTGTTTTGCCTCCTGGGCGGCCAGAATTCCATCGATTAAATCTAATTTCGATTTCAATGAAGCAGAACTTGGCAACTTGCTGCTTGCCATGCCTGTAAGTTCAATGATAGGACTTCCTGTTTCGGGGTGGCTGGTCTCCAAATTTAACAGCAGAATCCCCTTGTTCATCTCTTTTATATGTTTTGTGCTATCTCTTGTTATGGTAGGGTTTGCGACAGAGGTCACCCACCTTGTCTTAGCCGTTGCTTTATTGTCTTTTAACATGAGAATTGCCAATATTTCTGTAAATACCCAATCACTCGTTCTGCAAAAGAATTATACCAAGAAAATCATTGGTTCGCTTCACGGTTTATGGAGTTTTGGCGGACTTGCTGGAGCACTTCTTTCCACACTCATGGTGAAATGGAACATTCCAATGCGGGAACACTTTATATATGTGGCCATTTTATCATTGGTTCCTGCAGCGTTCTCCTATAGATATTTATTGCAAAAAGACAGGGCTCCCGTGGGCAATAAGCTGATTTTAGGAAAACCTGATAAGTTCATTTTATACCTGGGCCTGATGATCTTTTTTGCAGCGCTTTGTGAGGGGGGAATGTTTGACTGGAGCGGTGTATATTTTAAAGAGGTGGTAAATGAGGAGATATTTACCCTGGGCTATCTGATCTTTATGACTTTTATGGCCCTGTCAAGGTTTTATTCAGACCGATTGATCGAACAGATCGGAATGCGCAATATGTATGTTTTAGGGGCATCTATTGTTACTGCAGGGATTTTGATCTCAATTTTGTTTCCCTATTTTTGGCCCGCCCTTTTTGGCTTTTCAATGGTCGGTATCGGGGTGTCAGCAGTTTTTCCGATGACTTTTTCGCTGGCAGGAAGTTCCAAAAAATATTCACCCGGAATGGCCATTTCTATCATTTCGACATACGGGATCGTTGGAATGCTGATCGGCCCTCCTCTGGTTGGATATCTGGCACACCTGTTCCATTTAAAATATGCCTTCCTTCTCTTTATTTTTTCAGGATTAATGCTGATTCCCTTGTCGCGGTTGTTCTTCATTGAACTGGAGAAACAAAGCGAATGATTTATGCCCTTAAAACTCGATAAAAAATGCAAATAAGCAGGCATAAATAAATTTACACCTGTTTATTATTTTCATGAGAGCTCATGATCAGAGCCCTGAATGCCTTGCATCAGGTTAAATTACAAAGGCGAAGCAATTCCTACATGTACCTGGTCATGAATCTAAAAAATTCCTTTTTCAGGTCCTGATACATGTTTCTTTGTGTTTCCATCTTGTCACGGATCATCAGGTGTTTGTTGACCAGATTTTTATTGAGCACATCTGCATTTTGCTGATAATGATCTGCCATGTTCGTCTCGTGCATGGCGATCTGGTTTTTTACTGAATCCATCTCTTTTTCATGGATCAAGAATTTGTTTTGAAATTTTTCGATCTGTCCCAGAACCTGATTATCGGTCCACCTTGCAACAAGTTCATCCAGTCTGTTCTGGTAGCTTTTTAATTCGTCTTCCCAAAATTCGATCTCTTTGATCCATGTGTCGTGTTCAAAATGCAGATCAGGGTTATAAATGATTTCTTTATTCATAATATTGAATTTTAATTTGATTTCATTGTCTACCTTTTCACTATAAATTCTCAGAGGCAACTTTTTCATTCTTGTTGTTTCTTTTACCCAGAATATCCTCGAGCTCATCTTTTTCAACAACCTCCTGCTTTATCAGTAAGCGCGTTAATTTTTCAAGCTCATCTCTGTGCTCAACAAGTATGTCCCTGGTTCTTTCGTAAGCTGAATTGATAAGGTCTCGCACTTCCTTATCTATTTTTTTCGCCGTGTCTTCACTGTAGGGTTTTACCAGAAGTTGTTCGTTTTTGCCTGTGGAATCATAAAAGCTTATTGGTCCGATCTCCTCATCCAATCCAAAATAGGCCACCATGCTGTAGGCCTGTTTGGTTACTTTTTCAAGATCGTCCAATGCCCCGGAAGAAATATCTTCAAAAACGATTTCTTCCGCTACCCTGCCCCCCAGAGAGGCGCAGATCTGATCTATGAACTGACTTTTGGTTACAATTTGTCTTTCTTCAGGCAGGTACCAGGCCGAGCCCAGCGATTTTCCCCTGGGAATGATGGAAACCTTGACCAGGGAGGCCACGTGCTTTAAATACCAGCTCACAACAGCATGACCCGCCTCATGATAAGCAATGATCTCTTTTTCTTTCTGTGATGTGATCCTGTTTTTTCTTTCCAACCCACCAACGATTCTGTCCCTTGCCTTCATAAAATCAGACTGATGGACTAACTTTTTGTGCTGACGGGCAGCGATCAATGCTGCTTCATTACAAATGTTCGCGATGTCTGCACCGGAAAATCCCGGACACATTGAGGCGAGTAATTCCACATCAATGTCTTTCGCTTTTTTGATCGGTCTCAAATGAACTTTGAATATTTCAATTCTTTCTTGCTTGTCTGGCAGTTCCAGATAGATGTGCCTGTCGAACCGGCCAGGACGCAGCAGGGCCTTGTCAAGTATGTCGGCCCGGTTTGTTGCGGCAAGCACGATCACTCCCGTATTGACACCAAAGCCGTCAAGTTCAGCCAGGAGCTGGTTCAGGGTGTTCTCTCGTTCGTCATTTGACTGGAAGAAGTTGGCTCGGTTGCGCGCACGTCCCACGGCATCGATCTCATCTATGAAAATTATACTTGGGGCCTGTGCCTTGGCCTGTTTGAAAAGGTCCCTTACCCGCGAGGCCCCTACACCTACGAACATTTCCACAAATTCTGATCCCGACAGGAAAAAAAACGGAACCTGGGCCTCGCCGGCAACGGCTTTGGCAAGCAGGGTTTTTCCGGTTCCGGGGGGACCTACCAACATTATTCCTGTGGGTATTTTAGCGCCCAATCGGGTATAGGTCTCCGGATTTTTTAAGAAGTCGACGAGCTCCATGATTTCTGTTTTGGCTTCTTTTAATCCGGCAATATCATCAAAGGTAATCTTGCTCTTTGTTTCTCTGGTCGTTAGTTTTGCGGTTGATTTTGTAAAATTGAACATGGAGCTTGCACCTCCTTTGCCTCCCATTCTGCCCAGTAAAATCATCCAAACAAAAATGATCAGGACCATGGGGATGATCCAGGAAACATAATTGATCCAATTGACCTGATTCGTATAGGTAATCTGAATCCTTTCTTCTTTCGGAAAATCTTTTTGTGCTTCTTCCAGCTTATTTTCAAAACGCTCCAATGAGCCCAGTTGAATTGAATAATGCGGACCCGATTTTGATTGAAAAAAGAAACCCTGAAGATCGCTGTATTTAGGATCCGACAAGCGATCCTCCTTGATATAAATCTTGGCGATTGTCTGGTTCACAACCACAATTTTTTCAACATCGTTTTGGCTCAGCATTTTTCTGTCAAATTCTAACCAGCTGATTTCCTTTGTCCTGGAACCGTAATTTGCGAATAGTGAAAAAATAAGAATCAAAGCGAGCAGGGCATAGAACCACAATATGGCCTTCCCTCTGTTCGAAGGCAATTGTGGCTTATTTTTCGGATCCCGTTTTGGTTCCGGATGCTTTTTTTGGTTTGTCATGTTTTTTAATAACAGTTTAAAGCATTTTTGTTCTGTAAATATGTTGTAAATGCGCGATGTTATGGTATCTATACACGTCAACCTTAAAATTATGACACAGAAATTTCAAATGCATTAACCTGGGTCAATGAAATAAGTAATCTTGATCAATAAAATGATGATTTTTGATCAAAAAGGGACACTAACGGTCGGCACCGGGAATGATTCTTAGGCTTGCCCGGGCTAATTTTTCTGAAATTTCGACCTCATGCCTATTTATGGCCCGCTGGTTTTAATGTATTTGTTTTTCTTCCTTGCGATAGGATCAGATTTTGTATATTCATCAAATGGAAGGACTTGATATCGTCATGGTTATCGCCATCATATTGTTTGCACGATTAGGGGTAAGGCTGGTCACAATGTTTTTAAAGCAAAAAAAGGAGCAAAACAACAATAAGCAACTTTGATTCATTCTGGAAGGGCTCATGATGGCCCGTACTTTAAAAATTTCCCGGGTTCAAAACAATTCATGTGAACATTTACAATTTATTTCCGATATTGGTAAATCCATCGCGATGAAGAGGAACATCATGGTAGTCTGATAGGTGAATTACAAATTTGAAAATTTTACTATTTAGGGTCTTAAAGCATTATTGATCATGAAATTAACGAAAAAGCAGGAAGCAGAAATCATGGAGGTTTACAATACCTGGTGGGACAGTTATTTGAACGGTGACGTAAAGACTTATGATTACTTTCTGGAAGATGATTTCAGGTTTGTTGGATCCACGAGTTCCGAAGAGTTTTTGAATAGAAAGGCAGCCACTGATTTTTTTGAGGAGACAGCCGAGCAGCTTGCGGGAAAGGTCAAACGTGAAAATGCCGTGATCACCATTGAACCGCTGGATGGGATGGTACTGATTACTGATCTCGCTGATGCCTATGTCAAAAGCGATCCAGAATGGGTTTACTATGCCCGGTTCAGATTTACTTCAATGATGCGGAACACCAAAAACGGATGGCGGTTTTTTTACCAGCATTTTTCAACCCCAGACCTGAAGGCCCAGGATGGAGAAACAATAGGAACTGAAAAGATCTCAGCAGAAAACCTGGAACTCAAAAATGCGATAAAAAGAAGGACTGCCGAACTGGAACTTAAAAACAGGGCCCTGGAAATTGAAGTCGTTCTTGAGAGTATACGGTCGCAGGCCACTGCAATGAAGCAATCCACTGAGCTGCTTGACATTGTTGTGACCATGAGAAATGCCTTTACCAAACTGGGTCACAGGGCAGATTATTTTTGGCATATGATGTATTTACCTGATAAATATGAAAAGGCCATGACATCGGGTGATGGGAGTCAGATTGGTATGGTAATGGAGTTACCAAGAGACTTTCATAGTCATTACAAAGGAATGTCTGAATGGGAAGCCGGTGATGAGCCCATCATGATATTGCCCCTGAACGTTGAAGATGCAGTAGATTATGTAGACAAAATGATTACCCTTGGCAATTTTCAAAAGGTTGATCCAAATGCCCCTACTCTAGATGATATAAGGCATATTGGCGGTATCACCTTTATCATGGCTCGCACCTCCCACGGTGAGATAGGATATAGTTTGCCCGGTGTTGTGAAAAATCCTCCAGAAGAGGATCTCAGGATCCTGGAGCGCTTTGCAGGAGCCTTTGATCTTGCCCACAGAAGATTCCTCGATCTCCAAAAAGCAGAGAAACAGGCCAGGGAAGTAGAAATAGAACTGGCCCTGGAAAAGGTAAGGAGCCGTTCTATCGGGATGCAGAAAAGTGAGGAATTAAGGGAAGTCATACAAGTAATTCACGACCAGTTAATTGATCTGAACTTTGAGATTGATGCTGCGGGCTTTACTTTGGATTATCATCAGAATAATGACTGGAACACCTGGATCGCAAATAAAAGCGGGTCATTGCCTTCATTGATGTTTATTCCTTATATCGATCATCCCCAATTTAACTACTATAAAAATGCAAAGGAAAAAGGACTGGATTTTCTGGCAAATACGCTTTCTTTTGAAGATAAAAACAGCATTTTTAAGTATATGTTCAAGTTTATGGGTGATTATCCTCAGGAAGAAAAAGATGAACTCCTGAGTAAACCGGGTCTGGCCATCTCCCAGGCTTTTTTAAAGAACATCTCCCTTTGGATATACAATCTGGATGCGATTCCTTATTCGGATGAAGAGAACAATACGCTGAAGCGTTTTGCAAAAGTCTTTGAGCAGACCTATATCCGGTTCAATGATTTAAAGCAAGCTGAAGCACAGGCGCGAGAAGCAAAGATAGAGGCTGCCCTTGAAAGAGTAAGGTCAAGAGCCATGGCCATGCACAAAGCTGATGAGTTGGCAGATACGGCGATGTTGTTATTTTCACAAGTAACAGAACTGGGTTTTCATGTCAGAGGTTGCGGATTCCTGATTATGGATGAAGAACGGCAGGTCATGGAAGACTGGAGTGCAAATTTAAATCAACATGGAAAGGCCACTATTGTTACAGGAACACTGGACTATGATCAGCATCCCATACTTACTGATGTGGTCGCTACATGGCGTAAAGCTGACCCATATATCATTAAAGAAATTCACGGGGAAGATCTTCAAAAGTATTATGAGGCCGTTACCAATAAGGAAAGTATCCCGAATTCGATTAAAAACAAAGTATTGGCCAATCAGACTTCTGAATATACCAATAGCTTTTATTTCAAGTATGGCATGATGTATTTGCTTACTCCTGAACCTATTTCAGAACATGATATTGACATCCTGAAGCGTTTTGCAGGGGTTTTTAAATTGACTTACAGGCGCTTTCTGGATATTCAAAATGCAGAGGCCCAGGCCAGGGAGGCAGAAATAGAACTGGCTTTGGAAAGAGTCAGGGCCAGGACCATGGCCATGCAGCACAGTGATGAATTACTGGATGTTGCTTCGGTGTTGTTTCAGCAGGTGAAAGCCCTCGGAGTTCCTCAATGGAATTGTGGATTCAATATTTGGGAAGTCGGTGATCAGGAGTTCACTTATTACCCGGGCAGCCCTGATGGGAAAATAATACCTTTTACATGTAAAATACCGCTCAATGAACATCCTGTTTTTAGGAGATTTGAGGAATCAAAAGAGAAGGGTGTAGAACTGCTGATCTATGAAAAGAAAGGAAAAGAACAGAAAGATCATTACGACTATATGCTCTCACTTCCTGAAGTCGGTGATTTTTTGCGCAATATGATGGATGCCGACTTTGAACTTCCTGCTTTTCAGGTAGATCATGTCGCTAATTTTGCCTATGGCAACCTTATTTTCATAACCTACGAGCATTTTCCGGAAATGCATGAGGTCTTTAAACGATTTGCCAGGGTATTCGAACAAACTTACACCCGTTTCCTTGATCTACAAAAAGCAGAAGCTCAGGCCAGAGAGGCAAATATAGAAGGAGCCCTCGAACGTGTCAGGTCAAGAACCATGGGTATGCAGCAAAGCCAGGAACTTGGAGATGTAGCCACGGTTTTATTTAAGGAATTGAATGAACTTGTCGATAATTTATGGACCTGCGGTTTCGTGTTATGTGAAAAGGATCGAAATGAAGATGAATGGTGGCTGAGCACGGAACAGGGATTCATTCCGGCATTTTATTTGCCCAATGTAGGTGATGCAACACACCACAATATTTACAACGGCTGGAAAAAGGGTGAATCTTACCATACAGAACAGTTGGAAGGGGATGCCCTGCAGGAGCATTACGACTGGCTGATGACCATGCCCGTTGCCAAGAAAATTTTTGATGAAATGGAGGCTGATGGCTTTGAGCGGCCCTCATGGCAAAAATTGCACTGTGCTTATTTCTCTTATGGCTATCTCGTGATGATTACCAGGGTTCCATGCCCCGAAGAAGAGATTTTCAAGCGTTTTGCAAAGGTTTTTGATCAAACCTACAGGAGGTTCCTTGACCTTCAAAAAGCTGAAGCACAAGCAAGAGAGGCACAAATAGAAGCTGCGTTGGAAAGAGTGAGAAGTCGCTCAATGGCCATGCACAAAAGTGAAGAAATTGGAGATGTGGCTTTCGTGCTTTTTGAACAACTAAAAAGCCTGGGTGGGGAACTTTGGGGAACCGGTTTCGGATTCTGTGAAAAAGATTCAGATGTTGATGAATTTTGGTTTGCCAATGAAAATGGTATCCTGCCACCTCTGAAAATTCCAAACACAAAAGATCCTGCACATAAAAAAATGTACAAAGGATGGAAGGAAAACCTGGACGCATTTTCATTGTCAAAAGGGGGTAAGGAATTAAAAGAACACTATAAATATATGCTCACGGTTCCTGACGTTAGCCCAATTTTTCAGGAAATGTTAGATCGTGGAATTCAATTCCCTGATTGGCAAAAATGGCATGCAGCCTATTTTAAATATGGATACTTACTGGTCATTACTACAGAAAACTACGAAAATGAAGAAATTTTTAAACGATTTGCTAAAGTATTTGAACAGGCATACACACGCTTCTTAGATCTGCAAAAAGCTGAGGAACAGGCACGGGAGGCAAAGATTGAAAATGCTTTGGAAAAAGTGAGAAGCAGAACCATGGCCATGCAAAAGGGTGAAGAGCTCAAAGATGTGGTGGTTCTATTATACAAGGAACTGATGGCGCTGGGGGTTACCAACTTCGTTACCTGTGGTTATGTTGAAGTAAATGAGAAAATGAAGAGACAAATTACCTGGGTTACAGGCCCCGGGGGAGATTCTTTAGGCTTATTTTACCTTCCCTTAACCGGGGATCACACTTTTGATGAACGCTATGCGGCATGGCAACAACAGCAACCCGTATTTCATCAAAAGGTAGCCGAAGAGGTACGACGCAAACATCTTGAATACGCCATTACGACTTTTAATTCTAAAGAAGCTGAGGAAATGGTACTGACCCAGTTTCCGGATCCCACTGTATTTTATTGCTTTAATTTTTCACATGGTTACCTGCACCTGGTGACAGGTTCGGAGCTGACAAGTGAAGAAGAGACCTTAATGGCCAGGTTCACCAGGGTATTTGAACAAACCTATGCCCGCTTCCTTGATCTTCAAAAAGCGGAATCACAGGCCCGGGAGGCCCAGATAGAAGCGGCTCTTGAAAGAGTTCGATCAAGAAGTATGGCCATGCATCAAAGTGAGGAACTCAAAGAGGTCATACAGGTGGTATATGAACAATTTGTCACTTTAGGTATCCATATAGAGCATACCGGTTTTATCATGGATTACAAGGCTAATGAAGACATGCATATCTGGCTGGCCGATCGCCATGAGATTCAGTCTGAGATCAGTTTTCCTTATTTTGACTGCGACTATTGGAACAGCTTTAATGAAGCAAAGCAAAAAGGACTGGATTTTTTTGTAACCCATCTGAATTTTGAAGAAAAGAACAAATTTTATGAGGATCTTTTCAAACTGATATCAGATGTTCCGGAAGAATCGATAGAATCTTATTTAAGTTACGATGGACTTGCAGCATCAACCGTTTTGATGGAGAATGTCGGTTTGTACATCGAGAATTTTTCGGGAATCCCATATACCGAAGAGGAAAATGCCATCCTGATGCGTTTTGGAAAAGTATTCCAGCAAACCTATACCCGATTTCTGGATCTCCAAAAAGCTGAGGAACAAGCACGGGAGGCTAAAATTGAAGCAGCTTTGGAGAGAGTCAGGAATAAAAGTATGCAGATGCAGCATTCAGATGAAATAAAAGATCTCTCTAAAATTTTTCACGAACAACTGATCGCTTTAGATATACCTTCGGAGTTTTCTTATGTCTGGCTTCCGGATGAGAAAAGGCTGGAGCACATGTTTTGGGCAACCTGGACAGAAACAACCAAAGGATCAACATCTACATTGAGTAAATCAGTTATTTATCCGCTTGATAAATCAGAACCTTATACGGCTGCTTGCTATCAAGCATGGGAAAGTGAAGATCAGGTTCATGAATCGAAAATTTTACCTGAAGAAACTGTCAAATTTTTTGATACCTGGAAGGAATTGCTCAAAGGAGCTAAAAAGCTCAAGGCACGCTATTTTCCTGAAGGCATTTATTATTCTGAAGCCTATATGAAATATGGCTGTTTTGGAATTAATATCAGAAGAGCACTTCAAAATGATGAAGCTGATATCCTGCATCGTTTTGCGATTGAATTTGAACGGGCATACACTCGTTTTCTTGACCTTCAAAAAGCCGAAGCGCAAGCAAGGGAAGCACAGATTGAAGCGTCACTGGAACGGGTACGTGCAAAAGCTATGGCAATGCACACCACAAAAGATATTTCAGATGCTACGGCAATTGTATTTAATGAGTTGACTGGGCTAGGCCTTGAAATGGAAAGGTGTGGAATTGTCATCCTGAATAATGAAACTTCTCTAATGGAAGTTTGGTCTACGCAGATGTCACTAAAAGACAAAAAAGTCAATGAAGTGGTTAAAGGTTATTTGGATTCCGATTTTCATCCCATAATTCAACACGCATTTGATGCATGGAAAAGGAATGAAAGCTATTCTTCATACACATTAGTCGGTGAGGAAGTTCGTGAATACTATGAGAAATTAGGCAAAGTCAAGGGATATAAATTTCCAAAAATCGCTGAATACCCAGATCGCCAGATGGTTCACTGTTTTTACTTCAAACATGGAGACATCTTTGTGTACACAAAAGATGATTTATCCGGCGATCAAAAACAGCTTTTACATCGGTTTACAGCGGTTTTTTCACTAACCTTCCAAAGATTTCTGGATCTGAAGAACGCAGAAGCACAATCCCGTGAATCACAGATTGAAGCAGCTCTGGAGAGAGTTCGTTCCAAAACGATGGCCATGCATAACAGCAAGGATATGGAAGGTATTGTCATTACTTTATTTGAAGAAGTATTGAATTTGGGTCTTGACAGTTCCATGCGTTGCGGGCTGGGAATTCTTGAAGGACATGAAGGAATGGAAACCAGATCTGTGAATGCGAGTCATGACGGAAAAGTTGAATTACGGGTAGGGATGTTGAATATGACGATCCATCCGATGCTGGTAGGACTGAAAAAAGCCTGGGAAAAAGGAGAAAAGGGATATGCATATGAATATACAAAAAAGGATGTCAGAAAATATTATGAAGCACTTAACAATGAACCGGAATATCCTTTTAATGCAAATTTAAAAGCATTGCCTGAACAAGAATTTCATAAAAGTTTCTTTTTTTCTTCCGGGATTCTTTTTGCCTTTTCGGAAGCTCCGATTTCAGAAGAATCTTCTGATATATTATCAAGGTTTGCTGCTGTTTTTGGTCAAACTTACAGGAGGTTTTTAGATCTTGAGAAAGCCGAATCCCAGGCAAGGGAAGCAGAGATAGAATTATCTCTTGAACGGGTAAGAAACAGGGCAATGACAATGATGGCCTCTGATGAATTGGGCGAACTTATCATTACGGTATTCAAGGAGCTGCAGGATCTTGATATGGATTTGACCAGGTGTCTTTTATGGATCTTTAACAAGGATGATCAGTCGGCGACTGCCTGGATGACGAACTCCGAAGACCCGGATAGTGCAGATAGCTATCATGTACCTTACCACAATCATCCTGCCTATAAAAATTATATAAAGGGCTGGAAATCTCAATTAGAGGAATGGGAGTACGAGTTAAAGGGAAAAAATAAGGACCGCTGGGATGAGATCCTCCTTGAAGGGTATTTTAAGAGCCTTCCGAGAAAAGTCAAGAATGCCATGAAGGCACCAAAGAAGGTCATTCTTTCAGGCTCTTTTAATAAATATGGCCTGATCCAGACAGCGGGTCTGGAATCACTTTCTGAAGAAAATAAAGCAATCATTAAAAGATTTAGCCAGGTTTTTGAGCAGAATTATAAACGTTTTCTTGATTTGAAAAAAGCAGAAAAACAGGCCCGTGAAGCACAGATAGAAGCGTCGCTTGAAAAAGTGAGATCCCGAACCATGGCCATGCAATCGAGTGCTGAGCTTGTTGAAGCAGCGAATTTGTTATTCAGACAGATCAGAGAATTGGGTATTAATGCCTGGAGTGCCGGATATAACGTTTTATCTGATGATAAAACCAGAAGCAAGTGCTGGATGAGTAGTGAAGATCAGTTGCAGGATCCTTTTCCCCTGTATTATACAGAAGAGGCCTCTTTTATAGAAATGGGAAAATTTTTAAAAAGTGAGGAAGACTTTTTTGTTCAGGAACTGGGAGGTGAAGACTTGGTGCAACACTATGATTATATGATATCCTTACCCGAACTGAAAGAGACATTCAAAAACCTTCAAAAGGCCGGGCTTACTTTGCCAACCTATCAAATTAATCACCTCTGCAAATTCAGTAAGGGCTACCTCCTGTTTATTACATATGAAAAAGTACCTGAGGCACATGATATTTTTAAAAGGTTTGCAAGGGTATTTGAACAGACCTATACCCG